>CAZUAX010000082.1:13429-18846 GCA_964618435.1 uncultured Solibacteraceae bacterium | reverse complement strand
TGGAGTCGCGCTTGCGGGCCAGCATCACCGCACCAATCACGGCGACGATCAGCACTAGAGAGGCCAGTTCGAACGGGACCAGATACTCAGAAAACAACACGTCAGCAATGCGCTGGGTGTTGCCAGCGGGAACGTCGGCGGGGGCGGCACGGCCAGCCGGAATTGCGTCGGCGCCGCGGAACACCAGCATCGCCAGAACTCCAGTGCCCACCACCGCCACCAGCGACACCCAAACCTGTCCATTGAACTGAGGAAGCTTGGCGGCTTCGTCGAGATTCACCAACATGATTACGAAGAGAAACAGGACCGTGACGCCACCTACATAGAGAAGGATCTGCACGGCAAACAGAAACTCCGCCTGCTGAAGCAGAAAGAGGCCTGCAACTCCGATCAACGAAGCAATTAAGCTAAGGGCGCTATGGACAGCATTGCTGCGAGTGATGGTAAGCACCGCGCCCGCGAGCGCCATTACGGCGAAGATGTAAAAGAAGATCGCGTCCGTCATCGCATAGTCTCCGCTTGGCGGCCAAAGCAAGTGCCTTCAGTACTCATACTTGGCGGGCTTGGGCCCCTCCTCAAGCATCTGGCGATCCCAGATGGCGCCGTCCCGGGTAAAGCTGGCTAGTTCAAAATCCTGCGTCAGTTCGAGTGCATCCACCGGACAGGCATCCTCACAGAGCCCACAGAACATGCAGCGTGAGGTGTCGTAGGTGAAGGTGGTGAGTTCCTTCTTCTTCGTCTCAGGATTGCGTTCCGTAGTCACCACGATGAGGTTTTCCGGGCAGGCCAGGGCGCAGAGGTTGCAGCCGATGCAGAGAGTTTCCCCGGACTCCGGGTCGACATTGAGGCGAGGCGCACCGCGGTAACGTTCCGCAATGCGAGGACGCTCTGCGGGGTATTGCTCGGTGACGATTTCCCGCGGGTCCTGCTGACGGAAAGTAGTCAGCAAGCCCGAGAGGAGGTCAGTGAATAAAAACTTGTTCAGGAATCGCATCGTCCCAATACTCCCTTGATTAGCGATCCACCTCGCCGAGCACGATATCGATCGTGCCAATCACCGCCACCACATCGGCTAGCAGTGTGTCACGCACCATGTGATCAAGTGCCTGAAGGTTGATGAAAGAGGGCGGTCGCACGCGAAGCCGGTAGGGTTGCGTGGATCCGTCGCTCACAATGTAGTATCCCAATTCTCCCTTGGGGGCTTCGATGGACACGTAGGCTTCCCCGACGGGGGGCTTCAGCACCTTGGGCACTTTGGCCATGATTGGGCCGTCAGGGATGTTAGCCGCGGCCTGTCGCAGGATGCGCACGGACTGCCGCATCTCTTCCATGCGGACCAGGTAACGATCGTAGGTGTCCGCGTTGGTTCCCACAGGAATGTCGAAATCGTACTCTTCGTAGCCGGAATACGGCAATGCCTTACGGATATCCCACTTGACCCCCGCGGCGCGAAGAATCGGACCGGTGACACCGTAGCGCTTGCAATCCTCAGCGTTCAGGATACCCACGTTGCGAAGGCGAGAGATCCAGATGCGATTGGAGGTGAGCAGGCGCTCGTATTCATCAATGCGCTTCAAAAAGCGGTCGCAGAAGGTAAGGGTATCCTGGGCAAGTTCATCGTAAGCCTCGTACTGAAGGCCTCCGATGCGGAATGCATGGGTGGTAAGGCGCGCGCCACAGTATTCCTCGAAGATATTGAGGATCTCTTCGCGTTCCCGAAAGGTATAAAAGACCGGTGTAATGGCGCCGACATCCAAGGCATGGGTACCCAACCATACGAGGTGGCTGGCGATCCGGTTGAGTTCCGTGAGGATCACGCGGATCACTCGGGCGCGGGGAGGCGCTTCGGCATCAAGCAGCTTCTCGACAGCCAGGCAGTAGCCTAGGCCGTTGCTCACGGCGGCCACGTAATCCATGCGGTCCACGTAGGGGTTGAATTGAACGTAGGTTCGATTTTCCCCGATCTTCTCGACACCGCGATGGAGGTAGCCGATGACGCAATCGGCGCCAAGAACCCGTTCGCCGTCAAGCTTCAGAATCACGCGCAACACACCATGGGTGGAAGGGTGCTGCGGACCCATATTGAGCACCAGCTCATTCGAATCCAAAAACGTTGCTTCGGCCATTTCCGACATGCGTTACTGCCCGCTTTCGATTTCGAGATTTTCCCGCACCCAGCGCTGGTCCTGCTGGATGATGCCGTAGTCCTTCCGCAAGGGATAGCCTTCCCATTCGTCGGGCATCAGAATGCGACGCAAGTCCGGGTGTCCGGCAAACTCAATGCCAAACATATCGAAGATCTCCCGCTCCATCCAGTTTGCACAGGCAAAAAGCGGAACAACGGTAGGCATTTTCTCGCCTTCGGGGAGCCTCGCCTTCACGCGGACACGATGGTTGTGCTCAAAACTGTAGAGCACATAGACGAGCTCGAAGCGCTTTTCATCCTTGGGATAGTCAACAGCGGTTTCTTCCACAAGATAGTCGTACGCGAAATCGTCGCGGAGAAGCCGGATTAAGTCCGGCACGGCTGAGGGAACGGTTTCGATGAAATCCTGCCCCCGGTAAGTGGCTGCGCGCAGAACGTCTTGCCCAAACTTGCCCTGGATAGCGGTGGGGATTTCCCCTTCCCAGGGAGTGGCCTGCATCACCGCGGGAGCCTTCGGTGGAACGGGTTTGGCAGGAGGCTTCGCGGGTGGCGCGGGCTTCGAAGCAGCGTCCGTCGAGGTAGACGCTGGACTTTCCGCTGGCGGAGTTGCTGGCGGTTCTGGTGCTTGCTGGGGTTGCTGCTTTTCGTCCATGGCTCATCCCGGCTGCATGATCCGTAGTATGGCTCCGCCGACGGGCTTGCGGCACGAGGCAGAGCCTGGAAACACTCACTATAGCACAATCCAGACTATACTATCCTAAATCGTACACAACATCGGACGAAGCGCATCAATCGGCGAGGAATTTGGCAATCGCAGCGCCGATTTCATAGTGTTCACACTTAAAGGCGGAGTGCCCGCATTTGCTGTCCAGTTCGATGACCGGCATGCCCAGATCATTGGAAAACGAACGAGGCGTATCGGGAGAGATCGCGGTATCGGATGACGCGATGATGGTAAGAAAGGGCACCTGAATCCGCTTGGCGGCTTCGGTTAGCGAATTATTGAAGGGCTTCGCGATGCTATGGCTGCGGATGGCCTCAAATTGCTTAAGCGGATTGAAGGGGTCGCGGAAACGCCGATACATGCCCATGCCCTGACGGGCCATTCCCATTACCTGCTCGATGATGGTTTTCTTTGCCTCGGGCTCCTTGGGAATCTCATCACCCATTTCATCGCTGCCGACATCCACGCCACCACCCGCACGATTGAAGATTTTGAAGTGACTGGTCCAAAGCTGAATGTCTTTTTCTGACATTTCCGGAGTGGCTACAATTGGGACCACTTTGTTCATGAAGTTGGGGTAGGCAGCCATCCATTCGTAAGCCTGCATGCCCCCCATGGAAATGCCGATGACCGCGTGGATGTGCCGGATCCCCAGGTGCCGGGTAAGCAACTGATACTGGGATTCCACCATGTCGCGGATGGTGATGTTCGGGAACCCGCCGCCGCGAAGGGAAGAGTGATTGGAGGGCGAGCTGGAACTCCCGTTACCCAGCGCATCGACAACAATTACGTAATAGACGTTGTCGTCGACAAGGCGTCCTGGACCCATGAAGCGGGCAAGATCTTCGGATCGTCCGTTGTACCAGGTGGGAATCAGCACGACATTCGATTTGTCGGCATTCAGCTTGCCATAGGTGCGGTAGGTGACGCGGCAATCAGGAAGAGTCCCCCCGGTCTGAAGAGGGAGGTCGCCCAGAGAGAAACTCAGGAGGATGGAAGCCAGCGCGAGCCACATGCTATTTATGATGTACTGGCTGGCGCGGAATGTGGTAGCCAGCGTGTCCCGATCGGCGGGGAGACCTCACCCCAGGAGGGAGGGTAGCGTTACGCTAGAGCGATCCAGGCGGTGGCGCCAACCGCAAGCGACCGCACACAAATGTACGTAGTTGACATTACCGAAGGACCGCGCTCGGGTGAGCAGGTGCAGTTGCACGAGGGTGAGAGTCTAACCATCGGCAGGCAGAAGCACGTGGGGCTATCCATTTCGGGCGACTCCACTCTGTCTGGTACACACTGCACCGTCAGCGTAAGGAAAGGTGTCGTCTGCCTGACAGACGAAGGCTCATCCAATGGCACTTATGTGCAGGGAGCCAGGGTACAGTCGCATCGACTGCAATCAGGAGAGCGGTTTCGCGCGGGCCACTCGGAGTTCCTGCTGCGGTTTTTCCCATCCTTCGGCAGTTGGATGATCCCGGCAATTCCTCCTGGCTGGACGGAACTTCCGGGACGAGGCATTCAGATTACGCTCACGGGACGGTTTCCCACCAATATCCTGTTCACTGAAGAGGCAGGCGCGGATTTCGGCTTGCCGGAGTACATCCGAAGGCAACAACTGGTGGCTCGCGAAGCACTGCCGAAGGCAGAATTCCAAGTGCCGTTGCCGGTAGCGGTGGCTGGCACCGATGAGGCATACCTCACCCGAACCCCATTTGAGGCAGCTGGCGGCGTAAGGGCGCTACAGCGGCAGTTCTTTGTGACCCGGCTGGGGATCGTAGGGGTGGTATCCATGACCACCATCGATAGCGAGTGCGCACACGTCGAGCGAATGTTTGATGCGGTGGTTGCCAAGGCGAGATTTGTACCCAGGCCGCGGGGACGTTAGCGGCCCGGGAAATTCGCGAGATTTGCGCCAGACGGCACTACTTCTTCTTTGGCGCAGGCGGGAGTTTCTTGTTCTTCTGATAGTACTCGCCGGTCTCGTTCAATTCCGGAGATTCCTCGCTCACGTGACAGACGACACATTCCTTCTTGGTCTTCTTGGCCATCTCCGGATCCGCCGAAGCGGGCAGAGACCAAATCATTAACACCGCCAAAGCGGGAAGCAGAGCGACAAATAGCTTGGTGAGCTGGTTCATGAGAGTCCTCCAGAATTAGTTCGAGTATATCGCAGGTTTGAGAGTTCCCGACAGTTAACTCGGTTTACTTTTCGGCCTGCTGCTACCGGTTCCTAGCATGGTGGATGCAGGGAAACGTCCGCAGGTGACAGCAGGAACGAAAGATTTAGCCCAAAACAGGAGCAGTCTGCTCCGGAGTGGTGACGCCAGGCGGCAGTTCCAGGATGCGAATCTTGCGGAAGTGGATCTCCGCACCCTCGGACTCCATGCAGAGATAGCCCTTCTTTTGCGTGGCTTTGGCCAGCCCATTCACGACCTTTCCATTCACGGAAAGCTTCACCACGCCATCCACGGCGGAAACGACATAGGAATTCCAGTTGCCCCGAGGAAGACACCGGTTTTCGATGGACTTGCTGCGAGTGCCGCGCGGATT
>CAZUAX010000082.1:3410-13329 GCA_964618435.1 uncultured Solibacteraceae bacterium | reverse complement strand
AGGTCGCGCCACTCGAGAATGCCGGACGGCTGTTGCTGGGCAACCGCCGACTGGGAAAGCGCAAGCGGGGCAAGGCTTGCGGCAAAGGCTTGACGGCGGGAAATGCTGGCCATGAAGGAACCTCCAGGAAAGTATGCGATTTGTCGGCGATGCGACACTTCCAGGGTAACCCGGTGTTGGCATGGCAAACCAGGTGCGCACGACTTTGCTATTCTGAGTGTTTATGCAGCGTCCACTCAGCACGGCCGACATCCATCATCATCCGTGTGCGCGGGCGTGTGTCTAAATCAGGTTCCTGATTTCCACTTCACGGCCCGCCTGGACAAGGCGGGCTTTTTCTTTGGCCAGCATCAGGGCAGCCTGGGCGGCAATTGAGGCAGAAAATGAAACTCGACTTTGCAAAGCTGGATGGGCTAGTGCCCGCGATTATCCAAGACGCAGCCAGCGGACGTGTATTGATGGTGGGCTTCATGAACGAAGAAGCCTGGCGGAAAACGGTGGAAACCGGCTATGCGACCTTCTACAGCCGCACACGAAACAAGCTGTGGATGAAGGGAGAAACCTCCGGGCATCGCCTGGAGGTGAAGGAAATTTTCACCGATTGCGACGTGGACAGCGTGGTGCTGAAGGTGGTTGCTCATGGGCCTGGCGTTTGCCATGAAGGCTACGAGAGCTGCTTCTTTCGCAAGCTGGAAGGCGAGGAGTGGCAGGTGGTGGACGAGAAGGTATTCGACGAATCCGCGGTATACGGAGGCAAGCAGTGAGTGTACTGAAATTAGGAATCCCAAAAGGTAGCCTGCAGGACGCCACGGTGGACCTGTTCCGGCGGGCAGGCTTCAACATCACCGTGAATTCGCGAAGTTACTACCCCGGCATTGACGATCCGGAAATCCAATGCATGATGATCCGGGCCCAGGAAATGGCCCGCTATGTGGAGAATGGCATTCTTGATGCCGGACTCACGGGGCATGATTGGGTGCAGGAAAACGACGCCAAAGTGGAAGTGTTGAGCAATCTGGTTTACTCCAAGCAGAGCTTCCGGAATGTGCGGTGGGTTCTGGCAGTTCCGGAATCCTCGCCTATCCAGAGCGTAAAGGACCTGGAAGGAAAGCGCGTAGCCACGGAACTGGTAAACACCACTAAGCGCTGGCTGGCTTCTCATGGTGTGAATGCGCAGGTGGAGTTCAGCTGGGGTGCAACGGAAGTGAAGCCACCAGACCTTGCTGACGCGATTGTGGAAGTAACCGAAACAGGATCGTCGCTGCGTGCAAACAAGCTGCGCATTGTAGAGACAATGCTGGAATCCAACACACAGTTTATTGCCAATACCGCAGCCTGGCAGGACGATTGGAAGCGCCGCAAGTTGCAGGACCTGCTGTTGCTGGTGGAGGGGGCCATTAACGCGCTCAGCAAAGTGGGCTTGATGATGAACGTGGAGCGGGCGAATCTGTCGCGAGTGCTGGAAGTGCTGCCCGCGCTGAAGCAGCCTACAATTTCAAGCCTTAGCGACGAAGACTGGGTGGCCATCAACACGATTGTGGAAGAAGTCACGGTGCGCTCCATCATTCCGCGGCTGAAGGAAGCAGGAGCGCAGGGCATTGTGGAATATCCCCTGAACAAGATTGTGGTGTAGCAGCGGGGAGAAGGCAGGTGTTGTGGCAATGATACGAATCCTGGAAGCCTCACAGGCCAAACGGCTACTGAAGCGCAAGGCCGCGCGGTTGGAAGAGGCGGAAGCAGTAGTAGCACCGATTCTGCAGGACGTGCGAAAGCGGGGCGACAAGGCCCTGGTGGAGTACGCGCGCAAGTTCGACGGGCTGGAGCGAAAAAGCGTGATGGTGCCCGCGAGCGAGCGCGAGGCTGCAGCCAAACGGTTGAGTCGCGAATTCCGTGGCGCGGTGAAGACGGCTGCGGCAAACATTCGCGCATACGCCAAACTGCAACTGCCTGCGGAGCGTAAGGAGACGGTATCGCCAGGCGTGGAGCTCGGACAGATTGTACGGCCGCTGGACACCGTGGCGGCGTATATCCCATCTGGGCGCTATCCCCTGCCTTCCACCCTGCTGATGACCGCGATTCCGGCCCAAGTTGCGGGAGTACCCACAGTTTGTGCGGCAACACCGCGGGCGGTGGATGAGATTTTCGGCACCGCCCATTTGCTGGGGGTTTCCCACGTGTTCCAGATGGGCGGCGCTCACGCCATCGCGGCTTTTGCTTATGGCACGCGCACCGTCCCACGCGCGGACCGCATCGTGGGACCAGGCAGCATTTATGTGGCGGCCGCGAAGAAACTGCTTGCCGGCGAGGTAGGCATCGACTTTGTTGCAGGGCCCACCGAGATCCTGCTGATTGCCGCGGAGGGGAACCCCCGCCATCTGGCAGCGGACATGCTGGCGCAGGCGGAGCATGATACGGACGCAAGCGCGATTCTGTTGACGACCTCCCGTACGCTAGCCGAGGCCGTGGCCCTGGAAATTGAAGCACAGTTGGAAACCCTCCCGACAGCAGGCACAGCGCGGGTGGCCATCCGCAAGAACAGCGCCATTCTGGTGGTGGATTCGCTTGACCAGGCCGTGGAACTTTCCAACGAGTTTGCGCCGGAGCACTTGAGCATCCCGTCGCGGTCACTGCTGAAGAAGATCCGGCACGCGGGTAGCGTGTTTGTGGGGCCAAACAGTCCGGAAGCCGCGGGAGACTATGCCGCCGGGCCCAACCATGTGCTGCCTACCAATGGCGCAGCGCGCTTGCGCGGCGGACTCTCCGCCGCTGACTACGTGAAGGTGATTTCAGTGCAGGAGTTGTCGCGGCAGGGTCTTGAAGGGATCTTGCCCGCAGTCACCACTCTTGCAAGGGCAGAGGGCCTGGAAGCGCATGCGCGCTCGGCGGAGGTACGCTTCGATGTCTGAGAATTCAAGAAATGGCGCAATGTTGCGTCCGCGCAGGGCGATTGAGCGCATGGCCCCTTACCGTCCGCCGACAGGCGGCCGTACGGACCTTTTGCGGCTGGACTTTAACGAGAATACCGTGGGGTGCTCTCCAAAGGTGGTGGAGTTTCTGCAAAGCGGATTCTCCACAGGGCAGTTGCCCAGCTATCCCGAGTACGCCGCGGCACGGCAGGAGCTTGCTGCCTTCTTTGGGGTGGAGGAGGACTCACTGGTGCTCACCAATGGCACCGATGAGGCCATCCAGATTGTGGTGAACACCTACCTGGAAGACAACCAGGAATGCCTCCTGATGCGGCCATCCTATGCTATGTACCGGTTCTATGCAGAAGTGGCGGGCGCGGAGATTTACGAACTGGATTTCAACCCGGATACGCTGGCGTTTCCACTGGAGCAGATGCTGGAGACCATCTCGCGCAATACGCGGTTGATTATGCTGGCGAACCCCAACAACCCCACCGGCGGTGGGATTACGCGCAACGCAATCGAGCGCATTCTGGAACGCGCCACACACGCGATGGTCTTGATTGATGAGGCCTACTTTGAGTTCTCCGGGGTGACAGCGCTCCCCTTACTCAATGACTATCCCCACCTGCTGGTATCACGGACTTTTTCAAAGGTGTACGGGCTGGCAGGACTGCGGGTGGGCTGCCTGTTTACCCAGCCGGCAAATGCGGCCTTCCTGCGCAAGGGCCAGTCACCGTATAGCGTGAACGCGGTGGGCGCGGCAGCGGCGCGGGTGGCGATTCAGGACCAGGAGTTCGTGACGCGCTACGTCACTGAAGTGCTTGCGGCGCGCGAACTCACGGAGGTAGGCCTGGACAAACTGCACTTGCCGTATTTCGCCAGCGACGGAAACTTTCTGTTGATTCAGTTTGGCGACCGCGCGCGGCAGGTGGTGGAAGGCATGCGAGCCAAGGGAATTCTGGTGCGTGACCGCAGCCACGAAATCCCCGGCACAGTGCGAGTTACCATCGGCACACGCGAGCAGATGACGCGGTTCCTTGCCGCCCTCCGCGAGGTGCTGGCATGACCGAAGGCGTAATTGTCTTCGATATGGATGGCGTGCTGGTGGACGTGACGGCGTCCTATCGCGAAGCGATCCGGCAAACCGTGGAGCATTTCACGGGCGCGGCAGTGAACCCTGGTGAAATCCAGGACTACAAGAACGCCGGCGGATGGAACAACGACTGGGCGCTTAGCCACAAGATCTGTCTGGATCGCGGCGTGGAGGTGGACTACGCCAAGGTAGTGGACTATTTCCAGGAGATTTTCGTTGGCGAAAACTTCAGTGGCCTAATCCAGCGGGAGCAATGGATTCCGCGAGGAGGGCTTCTGGAAGATCTGGAACTGCGCTTCCGGTTGGCGGTATTCACGGGGCGTGAACGCGCGGAAGCGATGCACACGCTGCGACGCTTTGCGCCCATGGTGGTGTTCGATCCCATCCTGGGAGACGAGGACGTGACGCGAAAGAAGCCGCATCCGGAGGGTCTGGAAAAGATTGCCGCGATGTATCCGGCGGAAATGCTCACCTACGTCGGTGACACTGTGGACGACGCCCGTGCCGCTAGGGGGGCTGGCGTTCGCTTCCTGGGCGTGGCAGACCCAAAGAACCCCCGTGCGGCGGAACTGCGGGCACTCCTGCTTGCGGAAGGGGCCGTAGCCGTGGCGGCAGATTTGAACGAATTGGAACCGGCAATGTATGGACAGCCAGGAGCAAATTCATGAGAACGGCGGCGATTAACCGCATTACGCGCGAAACACAGATTCAAGGCAGCCTGGTGATTGAAGGCACCGGCTCGTATGAGATCAACACGGGAGTGCGATTTCTGGATCACATGCTGGAGTTGTTCACGAAGCACGGTGGCTTCGACCTGAACCTCCGCGCCACAGGCGACCTGGATGTAGACCAGCACCACACCGTGGAGGATGTCGGCATTGTACTGGGGCAGTTGTTCAACCAGGCCCTGGGCGACCGAAAGGGCATCAATCGCGCGGGCTACTTTGTGCAGGCCATGGATGAGACCCTGGCTGTGGTTGCGGTAGACCTGGGTGGGCGTCCATACCTGGTGCAGGACGACAAGGTGCGTACGCGGCTGGTGGGAGACCTGCAAAGCGAGTTGCTGGAAGACTTCTTCCACGGGTTCACCGTGCATGCCCTGGCGAACCTTCACCTGAAGACGATGTACGGCCGCTCAAACCACCATAAGGTGGAGGCGCTGTTCAAGGGCTTCGCACGCGCGATGCGCTATGCCTGCTCAACGGATGAGCGACTGAAGGATCAGCTCCCGTCCACCAAGGGCCTGCTATGATCAGCATCCTCGACTATGGCGCGGGCAACCTGCGCAGTGTGGAGAACACACTCGGAGCGATCGGCTGCCCGTACGAAATCGTGCGGACGGAAGCGCAACTGGATGCGGCACGGAAGATTATTCTGCCTGGCGTAGGCCACTACGGGCAGATTATGCGATCTCTGGTGAATTCGGGCTTGCGTGAACCACTGATTGCCCGCATTCGCCAAGGCACTCCGTTTCTGGGAATCTGCATTGGGATGCAGAGCCTGTTCACCCGCAGCGAGGAAGATGAGGCGGTGGAAGGCTTCCACTTGTTTCCTGGAATTGTGAAGCGGTTCGCGAGCGACCTGCGCGTGCCACACATGGGATGGAACGAGATAGTGCCTCGAAAGAACTGTCTGCTGTTGCGGGGTGTGCCGGAACGGCCCTACGTCTACTTTGCCCACAGCTACTATGCGCCCCTGATTGACGCCACAGGAGCGCAATGCGAGTATGGTGTCCCCTACACCGCTCTGCTGGAAGAGGGCAACGTATACGGTGTGCAATTCCACCCGGAAAAATCCGGGCCAATTGGAATGAAGGTAGTGCAGAATTTTGTGGAGTTGGCCTGATGCTGGCACGGCGGATTATTCCCTGTCTTGACGTCACCGCGGGACGCGTGGTGAAGGGTGTGAATTTCGTGAACCTGCGCGATGCAGGCGACCCGGTGGAACTGGCGGACCGTTACAACCAGCAGGGCGCCGATGAGCTTGTGTTCCTGGATATCACCGCGTCGTCTGATGCCCGGGACATTATGGCGGACGTGGTGGCACGCACCGCGCGCAAGGTATTCATTCCCCTGACGGTGGGGGGCGGCATTCGCAGCGTCGCCGATGCACGCACCATTCTGATGGCGGGTGCGGACAAGGTGAGCGTAAATACAGCAGCCATCAACCGGCCGGAATTGATTACAGAGCTTAGCCAGGAGTTCGGCGCACAGGCGGTGGTGCTGGCCATCGATGCCAAGCGCCGTGGCAGCGGCGAGGGCTGGACCATTTATGTGCGAGGCGGACGCGACGACACAGGCATCGACTGCGTGGAATGGGCACAGCGTGGCGAGGCACTGGGGGCAGGTGAGATTCTGCTCACGTCCATGGACCGTGATGGTGTGCAGGAGGGTTTCGACTGCGCACTGACAGCGGCAGTCTCTGAAGCCACGCGCATTCCAGTGATCGCCTCTGGCGGCGCGGGTAAGCCGGAAGACTTCGCACGCGTACTCACAGAAGGAAAGGCCGACGCGGCGCTGGCCGCCTCCATCTTTCACTACGGCACGTACTCGGTGAGTGACCTCAAGCATTTTCTGGAAGAGCACGGTGTGCCGGTGCGCCCAGCGGCACAAATTTCCGCCGAATAGATGTTTAAGGCACAGGCAAAAAGGAACCTCAAGCGTGATTATTCCCTGCATTGATCTGATGGGCGGCAAGGTAGTGCAACTTGTCCAGGGCCGCGAGAAAGCCCTGGAGGGTGAGCATCCGCACGTGATGCTGGAACGCTTCGCCGGCTTCCCCGTGATTCAGGTGATTGATCTGGATGCCGCAATGGAGCAGGGCGAGAACAACGCCATCGTGGAAGACCTGGCACAGCGGGCGCGCATCCGGGTGGGCGGTGGCGTTCGCACCGTGGAGCGGGCGGAGACGCTAGCAGCCCTGGGCGCGGATCGCATTATCGTGGGTACGGCCGCCTTTGGTCCGGAAGGCGTACGCGAGCAGGTTCTTGCCGGGCTTGCCGACCGCGTAGGGGCTGAGCGGATTACGATTGCGGTGGATTCCAAGCACGGCCGCATTGTGGTGCGTGGCTGGAAGGAAAGTACGGATTTGCAGGCGGCAGAGGTGCTCAGGCAGTTGGAGCCATTCTGCTCCGGCTTCCTGTGTACCTACGTGGACAAGGAAGGAATGATGCAGGGAACCGACCTTGCATGGTTCCGCCAACTCCGGGAAATCACCAGCAGAGAGATTACCGCGGCGGGCGGCATCACCACCCTCGACGAAGTACAGGCGCTTTTGGACATGAATATCCACGCCGCGCTAGGAATGGCCGTTTACACCGGGCGACTAAGCTTGGATACATTGCGGACCATGCAGCCATCGGAGCCGCAATAGGCTGAGCGTCATGAAGTACGAACCGCTTCAAGCTGCGTCCAGTCTTGAACTTCGATGCGAACGCTCTCCTCGATGAGACGGCCATCCGTATCCAGCACAACGCGGAGGCGAAACAACGGATATGGTTCGGGCGCGAGCACGAGGTCGTTGAGGATAGCTTCGGTTGCATTGGCGGGATAATCAGCCGGGAACACTACCCAGTAGGGCATGCGGAGACGGGGTTCGATCTCTCGAAACCAGGCACTTTGGTATTGGGCAAGCTGCCAGGTTGCCTGCGTGGGTTTTTTCAGGATATGAGCTTCCGTGGCATCGTAGCTATCCCCGGGAAAGTAGTCGACCTCGGCTAACTGCGTGTCGGTTTCAAGTACGCAGTGTACCCGGGCAAGGCTAAACAGGTTGGGATAGCACGCTTCGCGCAAGGGAATCTCACCCTGGTAGTTGTGGTTCGGGATGACGCTGAGAGCCTCCGCGATATTGGCTCCGCGGTAACCGCAGTAACCGGCAGCCAGCAGCAGAGCGAGGAACGCAACGCCCTGCCCCGCCACCTTGCGAATTCCCATCTCCACGTTGACGATGTGCGAAAGCAGAGGCCAGAAGGAAAAGGTGCCAAGCAGAAAAATCAACCAGGGATCCGCATAGGGAAGGAAGCCGAACGAGATCCATTCCTCACTAAACGGATAGAAGAGTTGGACGCCGTAGACAGGCAGCAGGTCCAGCACCAGCCTGAGTAGCAAGCCAGCTAGGGCCAAGGCAAACAGGCGAAAGAAGCCGAGTGAGCGCCTTGTAGCCAGCCATACCGCACCCGCCAGACAGGCAGCCAGCAGGGGCGCAAACGCCAGGGAATGCAGCGGACCTCCCACAACGGTGAGCAGGTTTGAAGGGGAACCTAAAAGGCTAAGAAAATCAAGGTCAGGCAAGTTGGCGGCGGCAATCAGCAAGAGGTCTCCCCGAGGGAGAAGCCGCCCCAGCCCGGAGCGTCCCAGGGTGAAAGCTGCCAGCGAATTGGTTAACGGATCCATGGCGTCGCTTTCCAGCACCTGTCTGAACGCATAAGAACCTCAAGCAACCTTCGCGTGGTGACCTCGCAGGTAAGTAGGAGGCATCAAAAGAGTAATTGCGTCAGGCTGGACCGTTACGCGAACAGGCAGGAATCCGGCATGCTCGCCATCCACCTGCAAGTGAACAGGCTCGTCGCCATCCGGATAGAGGTCGAGCGACTTCGCCCGGAGCGTGGTGATTCCCTGGGCGGATTGGACGCGGCCAGCAACCACTGAGGCAAGGTGAGCCAAATAGGTGGCGGTTACGGTAGCCTCAAACACTACAACCTCAAGATCGTCGTCCATCAGGTGGATGGTGGGAGCAATCTCAATGTCGCCACCATAGTTGCGGACCCGGCTGGCAAGACAGAAGGAACCAAGCAGTTCGCGACCATCCACCTTCACCCGCAACTGCTCCAGCTTGCGATGCAGCTGCGAGAGGCCCGCCATCCAGTAAGCCAGCTTGCCGACGAGACGCTTGGTGGCTGGGTCCACGGAATAGACCATCCGGGCATCGAAGCCGGCGCCAGCCATCATCAGAAAGTAGCGGATGGCGCCACCGGGAAACTCCAGCACACCCGCAGGGATGCGCAGCGGTTGCCAGTCACCCGCGCTGGAGATTGCCTGATGCCAGCGTCCGATTTTGAGTTCATTTGCCAGGACGTTGGCGGTACCAGCCGGCAGGATTCCCACTTCCACGGGAAGGCCGACAATGCCGTTGAGCACCTCATTGAACGTACCGTCGCCACCCGCCACCAGAATGCGGGAGACGCCCTCCGTCTCCACCATGCGCCGGGCGATATCGCCGGCAGTGTTTGGCCCGGAAGTGGATTCCAAACTCGCCAAGATGCCCTGGCCAGCAAGGAACTCCACCGCCTCCCGCAACAGGCGCTCACCGCCACGGCGCAGGCCACCCGCTTCCGGGTTGTAGATCAATCGAGTTTCGCCGGTGATCCTCATGCGGTGATGTGTCCGTTCTGTACCCTGGCAGACCCCAGGGCAAACCTTATAATAAACGCGAATGCCCCCAGAATCCGCTTCCGAAGAAATCCTGAGACTCCGCGAAGAAATTCGAGAACACGAATACCTGTACTATGTGCTCGACCAGCCAAAGATCAGCGATGCGCAGTACGACGGACTGCTCCGGCGGCTGCAGGAGTTGGAGGCCGCCTATCCGTTGTTGCTGACGCCAGACTCACCCACGCAAAGGGTAGGCGGACAGCCCCGCGCGGGCATGCAGACGGCCCCGCACAGTTCCGCCATGTTGAGCCTGGAAAACGCCCTCAACGAGGGGGAACTGACTGCCTTTGATAGCCGCGTCCGCGACTTGCTGGGCGGGCTCCCCTTCCAGTATGTCGCGGAATTGAAGCTGGATGGACTCTCGATGGCGCTGCGCTACCGGCAGGGAATGTTGCATCTGGCCATCACCCGAGGCAATGGGCAGGAGGGGGAAGTGGTAACCGAGAACGCACGCACCATCGGCAGCGTGCCACTGCGCGCGAGAATGG
>CAZUAX010000082.1:0-3310 GCA_964618435.1 uncultured Solibacteraceae bacterium | reverse complement strand
GATGGGATACCCGCGTTTGATAGCCAATGGGATTGCCTGGAAGCGCTGGCGGCCCTGGGCTTTAAGGTGAACCCGCAGCGGCGGCGATGCACGGGCTTGCCATCGCTAATGGAGACGATTCGCGAATGGGAGGGAATGCGGCCCAAGCTGCCCTACGAAATCGATGGCGTGGTGGCAAAGGTGGACTCGCGTTCGCAGCAGGAAGCCTTGGGCTGGACAGCCAAAGCTCCGCGCTGGGCCATAGCGTTTAAGTATGCAGCCAGCCAGGCGGAGACCGTGCTTGAACGAATTACCGTGCAGGTGGGCCGCACTGGAGCGCTAACCCCGGTCGCAAACCTTAAGCCGGTGGTGGTGGGAGGCGTTACCGTATCGAGGGCCACCCTCCACAATATGGACGAGATTGAGCGTTTAGGAGTGGCGGCCGGCGACACCGTTTTGGTGGAGCGCAGTGGCGACGTCATCCCCAAGGTGGTGCGGGTGGTGCAGCCGGGGGAGACCCGCGAGTTGTTCGCCATGCCTGCAAGCTGTCCGGTGTGCGGAGGACACGTGGTGCGGGAGCCGGGTGAAGTAGCGTATCGCTGCGTGAATGCCAGTTGTCCCGCAAAGCTGCGCGAGAGCCTGCTGCACTATTCCTCCCGCTCGGTGATGGATATTGACGGAATGGGCGACGCGATTGTGGATCAGTTGCTAGGCCGTCAACTTGTGGCTGATGTCAGCGATCTTTATCGCCTGGAAGTGGACCAGATTGAAGCACTTGACCGCATGGGCAGGAAGAGTGCTTTAAATCTGGTTGCGCAGATTGAGAAGTCGAAGCAGCAGCCGCTTCCGCGGGTGATTAGCGCCTTGGGCATTCGCTTTGTGGGCGAGCGCACCGCGCAGTTCCTGGCCCGGGCCTTCCCCAGCATGGACGCGCTTATGGCGGCGAGCGAGGACGAATTGCAGCGGGCGGAGGAGATTGGCCCAAAGGTGGCGCGGAGTATCCGAGACTTCTTCGCGGACGAGCAGAATGTAGCGCTGGTGGAGCGGCTGCGATCAGCTGGACTGCAGTTCACTTATGACGCCCCGCAACCCATGGCGCAGGTAGAAGGGGTTGCCGGCAGGACTTTTGTGCTGACAGGAACATTGCCCAATTTGACGCGTGACGAGGCCAAGAAACGCATTGAGGCGGCGGGCGGCAAAGTAACAGGGTCAGTGAGCAAAAAGACAGACTTCCTGGTGGCAGGGGAAGAAGCGGGGTCAAAACTGGAAAAGGCGAGAACGCTGGGCATAAAGGTGCTGGACGAGGCGGAGCTCCTAGAACTACTGGCATCAACCTAGCCCTGAAAGCCACACTGCGTGGAAGCATGCGCTTGCCATCCGGCGAGAGTCTCCCGCTCGCCGACAAGCGGAGACGCGTCGCCGCTTCCAACCTTTCCTGGGCGGGTTAACCCGATCCATATCCCGCGATACCATAGTTGATGGCCCCTCTACATGAAGGAATTTTTTAACGAAGTCATTTCCAAGGGAGCACTGGGCGTGTTCCTCCTGTCCGTGCTTGACTCGGCGGGGATCCCACTGCCAAGCATGGTGGATGCCCTGATCGTTATTGTGGTGCGAGAAAGTCCGGGCCAGGGAGTGCTGACGCTGGCCGCTGCAATTGTAGGCTCGCTGGTAGGAAACGTTGTTCTGTACACAATCGCCCGAAAGGGTGGACAGGCATACCTGGACCGGCTAACCTCAGGCAATCGCGGGCAACGGTTTCGGCGTTGGTTCGATGAGTATGGGCTGATTACGGTATTCGTGCCTGCCGTGTCGGTGATTCCCATGCCCCTGAAGGCGTTTGTGGCCTGCGCCGCGGTGTTGGGAGTGCCGATGATGAGGTTCCTTAGTGTGATCGCCATCGCCCGCGTTATCCGTTATGGCTTGGTCACGTGGCTGGCGCTCTCGTTCAACTTTCAGAACTTCGATGAGATCAAGGTCTTTGCCAGCCAGCATGCGGTGTGGTTTGTCCTGGGCTCCCTGGCTTTGGGGGTGGGGTTTTATTACATTTCGCGTGTACTGTTCCGCGCAAAATCAAACCTGCCCGCCCAACCGCATACCGGGAACTAGCTCCATCCATGCGGGAAGTGAAAGAATAGGCGGGATCGCTTCCAAGGAGAATCTATGCCGCCCGTATCTCGCCGTATCTTCCTGCAAAACGCCGCTAGCCTTTCCGTGGCTGGCATGGTGACAGGCTCCTGCGGAGGACCGGGTGTGGCAGTGGCCAATCCTCATGACGTGCGCATCGACGAGGTGCGCATGGAATTCGAAGACCACATTTATCGCTTCCCCCATGTTTTCGGCGGCTTTACCACCGACCGCTGCACGCTTCTGAATGCGTGGGTGAGGGTTTCCAACCGGCAGGGGAAATCCGCCGAGGGCTTTGGCTCCATGACCATGGGAAATGTCTGGAGCTGGAAGACGCAGCGCTATACCTACGAGGAAACGCTGGCGGTGATGAAGACGCTTGCGGCGCGGGCGCGCGCAATCATGGCAGCCTACCGCGAGTTCGGACACCCGATTGAGATGAACGCGGAACTGGAGCCGGCATGGCTGAGGGATGCCATCGCGCTAGGCCAGGAGAAGCAGCTGAGCGAACCAATCCCAAAACTGTGCAGCCTGGTGACCACCAGCCCGTTTGACGCTGCACTTCACGATGCTTATGGCAAGCTGCATGAGCGCAGCGCATGGGCCTGCTACGGGCAGGATTTTCTGAACTACGACCTTTCCCGCTACCTGGGGACAGAGTTCGCAGGGCACTACCCAGACCGATACGTCGAGCCAAGCCCAAAGCCCAGGATGCCCATCTTTCACAATGTGGGGTTGGGGGATCCGGTGCTAGCTGCGGAGCGGAAGATCCCTCTGAATGATGGATTGCCAGAGCTGCTGGAGGAATGGATCCGAGCGGATGGGATTACGCACATCAAGATTAAAATGCGCGGCGGCGACGAGGCATGGGATCTGGAGCGGATTCTGAACGTGGACCGGGTGGCATCCGCGGCAAAGCAGGGAGAAGCAAATCCCGTGCTGCAGTACTCGCTGGACTTCAACGAGCAGGCTCGGGATGTGGAGTATGTGCTGGGGTTTTTGCGAAAGCTCAAGGAGCGTAATCCCCTAGCCTTTCAGCGTGTGCAGTATCTTGAGCAGCCCACCAGTCGCAATCTTGAGCAGGATCGTGCCAACGTGATGCACGAAGCCGCAAAACTGCGCCCGGTGGTAATCGATGAGGCGCTCACGGACGTCGACACGCTGCGCATGGCGGAAGAGATGGGTTATACGGGATGTGCGCTGA
>CAZUAX010000081.1:10145-19178 GCA_964618435.1 uncultured Solibacteraceae bacterium | reverse complement strand
CTTGGCCGCATTTGCTAGTTTCTCAGAAAACCCTACCCTTGGCAAGCACCAATGTGACGAAACTAGCAAAATCTTGAAATTTCTATCCAAGTCCCCAAAAGTCCACTTAAAAACGCGTCCCACACTACGAAACGAACTCTCCCTCCACGATGAAACGAACCCTCTGCTACGAAACGAACCCAGCGGCGGCAGTTCTATATGCGGTGAGAATCTATATGCGGTGAGAAGCAGTGAGAAAGGGGTAGGGTGTACTGCCACTGGTAGTCGAGCCCTTGACCCACTCGTTGGAGACAGCCCCGTGACGCGCCGAGTATTCCACAAGGACCGATTGTGTCAGGGAACAGTTTCGGAGGAACTTGGCGAGGGAGCGCCCGGGCTTCATTTTTGCGCCGCATGGCGGGAAATGAGCGGGAGGCGGTCGTAAGGCTCCAAGATGGCAGGACCCGTACTTTAGATGAATATGGCTTAAATAAAACAATGGCGGGAATCAAAGATTCCCGCCATTGAAATCGAATTAAGATTGATTGGTTAGTTAGGGAGGATCACGCTATCAATTACGTGAATCACTCCGTTGCTGCACTCAATGTCGGTCTTCACGATATTTGCGTTGTCAATCTTGGCCTTGCCGCCCATCACCGAAATCTTTGCGGAGCTGCCCTGCACGGTCTTGGCCTCAGTGAGGGTAACAGCCTGAGCAGCCATCACCTTGCCGGCGACCACGTGGTACAGGAGAACCTGCTTCAGCTTTTCCTTGTCAGCGAGCAGGGCGTCCAGGGTAGCCTTGGGAACCTTCGCGAAGGCTGCATCCGTAGGGGCGAACACGGTGAAGGGGCCTGCGCTCTTCAGGGTATCTACCAAGCCAGCCGCTTTCACGGCAGTTACCAGGGTGTTAAAGCTGCCGGCACCGACAGCAGTATCGACGATGTCTTTGTCAGCGGCGACAGCGGAAAGGCTTGCAAACGAAAGAGCAAGCGCGAGCGCAAGAATACTCAAAATCTTCATG
Organism: uncultured Solibacteraceae bacterium; assembly: GCA_964618435.1. Taxonomy (GTDB): domain Bacteria; phylum Acidobacteriota; class Terriglobia; order Bryobacterales; family Bryobacteraceae; genus JACTMJ01. The sequence goes on along the minus strand of CAZUAX010000081.1, from coordinate 18,175 downwards.
TTCAGGAATCTCCAGGGGTTTCAGGTTAACTGAGCGGCATTACTTCTATCGCCGCATGTCGTCAGACTAAACAAACACGATGAGTGGTGTAAAAAATGTGGATTTTTTCTGGTACAACCAAAGATCAACCAATTCGGCCGTATTGAACGGATGAGGATGTAACATTTACGGAAGTTGAGCGTTAGGCTTCTAGAGCCTGCGTCAAATGGAAGGCCCTGGCGATTTGCGCACAGATACCCCTTACTCTGAAGACCGCTTCGACGTACGCTGAAAGTTAGCACTAACTACTATGTCCCTCTTGCGAGATCAATGGAATCCCGTCCGACAGGAAGGCGCAGCGTTATTTTGGTATACGGTGTACACGGCATTTGGGCTGGCGACGGACTCGATTCGCGCGCATAAGCTACGCAGCTTCCTGACATTGCTGGGTGTGATTATTGGCGTTGGCAGTGTAATTCTGGTGGGCGCCGCGATCAACGGAATCAACGTATATGCGGAGGAGAGCACATCCAAGGCGTTCGGCAGCGAGAGCTTTTTTCTGTCACGGATCACAAACGCCAGCAGCCGCAAGGAGTTCTTCGAGAAACTCAAGCGAAACCAGCGCATTGACTGGTCGCATTTCAGCTACCTGCAGGATGCGTTGGGCGACCAGATCATCTACACCCCTTACATGGGGATTGGCGAGGACATCAAGCGAGGATCAGAAACCGTCGAAGAGTGCCAGGTGATTGGAGCCTTCGCTGCCCTCCCTGATATCCGGGAAATTAACGTGGAAATCGGCCGATTCTTTACGGATCAGGAAGACCTCGCTCGCCAGCAGGTGGTGGTGATTGGCAATGAGGTGCAAGAACGACTGTTTCCGGGAACGAATCCGCTAGGCCGCACGGTGACGATCAGGGGACGCGAGTTCACGGTGATCGGTGTGCAGGAAAAGCTGGGATCCGCGTTCGGGCAGTCACAGGACTCTTCCGCATACATTCCCTACCGCACGATGACGCGCATTTGGGGGCCTAACCGCAACATGACGGTTCTGGGCAAGGCGCGCCCGGAGTCCGGCATGACGTTGAACGAAGCGTTGGACGCAACTCGCGTAGCAATGCGGGTGCGATTCAAGCAGAAGCCGAATGAGGCAGATAAGTTCGATACGCTGACGCCGGACGCCATTCGCGGATTCATTGAGAACATAACGAATCTGATTTCGGCGGTAGTGGTGCCAGTGACCTTCATCTCGCTGTTGGTAGGCGGCATCGTGATTATGAACATCATGCTGGTGAGTGTGACGGAACGAACCAAGGAAATAGGGGTTCGAAAGTCGCTGGGGGCCCGGCAAAGCGACATCCGCCTGCAATTTTTGCTGGAGTCGGCACTGCTGGCGGCATTTGGTGGTGCACTTGGGATCGCCTTTGGCGGGCTGCTGACGGTGGTGATAGGACGAGCGTTTGAGCTTACGATGTCGATTTCGATGTTTTACATTGTGTTGTCGTTGGCGGTATCCAGCACGGTAGGCATTATTTCAGGAATCTATCCGGCGTTTCGCGCCGCGAAACTGGATCCGGTAGAAGCGCTGAGGGCTGACTAGCTATGAACGTTGCGAATGCCTCCTTCATCGAGAATTTCCGTATGGCAATCGATGCCATTTGGAGCCATCGATTTCGGTCTGCCCTGACGATTTTGGGAATCGTGATCGGGATCACGACGGTGGTGTCTGTGGCATCTCTGCTGGCGGGATTGCGGCAGGGCATCGTGGTGTTTTTTGAAGAACTTGGTCCTGACAATGTCTTCATTTACAAGACGAGCGGCGACCCAAGCGGTCGCGGAGCCAGCAGAGAAGAACGCTTGCGGCGCCCCTTGCGTCCGGATTACGCCGAGATCATCCGACAGTCCACCACCACCACCGTGCAAACGGTGGGAATGAACTTGTTTATCCCTGGTGTCTTCCGCGGGCGCCCGTTGATCGCGAAAGTGCCAGGCATTGAAACCGAAGACTTCAACATCGTGGGAACAGACGCCAACCTGTTGCAGGCGTCCGCGCGAGTACTGCGTGAGGGACGCCTATACACCGAAGATGAGGCCAGGCGCGGCGAAAAGGTGGCAGTGATTGGAGCCAAGCTCGCGGACATCCTGTTCCCCGGCGGAGAAGCCGTAGGAAAATCCGCAATCTTTGGAGGAGCGGAATACCAGATTATCGGGGTATTCGAGTTAGCCAAAGGCGGATTCTTCGGCGAGAACGGTCAGGACAAGCAGGTGACAATACCGTTCCGCACAGCGCGACTGCGTTACCCAGGAATCGACGACAAGATCATGATTGTATGCACGGCTTTCCCTGGTATGCGTGATCAGGCGCAGCAGGAGGTGGAATGGATCATGCGGCGCATCCGGAAGTTGGACACCGCGGACAAGAACGATTTTGCGCTCTCCACGCCGGACTCGATCATTCAGCAATTCGACAAGATTACGGGTATCGTATGGCTGGTCTCCATCGCGCTGAGCGGCTTGGGGTTGCTAGTGGGCGGAATCGGCGTGATGAACATCATGCTGGTGAGCGTGACGGAGCGGACTCGTGAGATTGGCGTACGCAAGGCGATTGGAGCACGCAAGCTGGATGTGATCTCGCAGTTTTTGATGGAAGCCATGACCTTGACCGGCTTAGGCGGCGTGCTGGGAATCGTGTTCTCGCTCACTGTTGTGCTGCTGATTGGGCTAATCTTCCCCAGTCTGCGTGGACCCACGCCGCCCTGGGCGCTGGGCGTAGGATTTGGCGCATCCGTGGCTGTCGGTCTGTTTTTTGGGGTGTGGCCCGCCGTGAAGGCAGCGAATCTGGACCCGGTGGAAGCACTTCGCTACGAATAGCTGGCCCAGACTCATCGGCTCACAACAACCTCCCATCGGCTCACAACAACATTACTGTTTGAATCCTTAGCGTTCCCCCCGGGGACGATTGCTACACTGAGGATCTATGCCAGCCGTGATTGAGGTGGAAGACCTCGTCAAGGATTTCCGCACCTTTGACCGACGTGAGGGTGTTTGGGGAGCCATCCGTGACCTCTATTCCCGAAACTACCGGAATTTCCGGGCAGTGGACCACGTTGGTTTCACCGTGGAACCTGGTGAAATGGTGGGTTACATTGGCCCGAACGGCGCCGGAAAATCCACCACCATCAAGATGCTCACCGGCATTCTGATGCCCAGCAGCGGACGCATACTGTCGAATGGCTTTACCCCTTTCCGCGAGCGAACCCGTTATGCGAAAAGCATCGGCGTAGTGTTCGGGCAGCGCACCCAATTATGGTGGGACATCGGCGTGGTGGAAAGTTTCCGGTTGCTGCAGAAGATCTACGATGTCCCGCAAGCGGAGTATGAACATCGCCTGAAGCGTTTCGACGAAGTGCTGGAACTGAAGCGTTTTCTGCACACCCCCGTTCGTAAGCTATCGCTTGGGGAGCGCATGCGCTGCGATGTGGCAGCGGCTCTGTTGCACAATCCGCGTCTTCTGTTCCTGGACGAGCCCACCATCGGCCTCGACATTGTGGCCAAAGAAAACATCCGTGCATTCCTGAAGGAAGTGAACCGCGAGTACGGCACAACCATGTTGCTGACCACGCACGACCTCTCCGACATTGAGGAACTTTGCCAGCGACTGATGATCATCGACCACGGCAAACTTCTGTTTGATGGCAGGCTAAGCGAACTGAAGCGAAAGCTATGGCAGGAAAGTGCCATTCGGGTGGACCTGCGCGACAGACAGCAGGCGTCGCTGTTGTCGGCTATGGAGACGCCGTCCGTAAGGATTGAGCGGATTGACGATCTCTCGTTCCGGTTGCACTACCATCGCGAAGCCCTCAGCGCCGCCGATTTGATTCGGCGTGTAGTGAATGAAGTGCAGGTGTTGGATATCGCGATAGAGGAACAGTCCATTGAAGACGTGGTGCGACGAATCTACAGTGGCCAAGCGGTACTGGAGGGAACCGGTGCAGGGGTTGGTCCCCGGGTGGACTGACGAATGATGAACCTGACAGCGCTTGCGGAATTCGCCAAGATTGGCTTCGTGAACATGATGGCCTTCCGGCTACGGTACTACACAGGCATCATCACTTATTTTATCAACGTAACGGTCTACTATTTCATTTGGAAAGCCATCTTCGCTGCGGATCCTACTTTTGCCACCTTGCGCTTTGAGGAAATGCTCACCTACGTATCGGTAGGCTGGATTATGCGTTCCGTTTATTTTAACAATATTGACGTCCAGCTCTCACAAGAAATCATTGAAGGCAAGATCACTGCTGCGTTATTGAAGCCGATTGATTTACAGGCGAGTGTAATCGCCAGAGCGATGGGTGAAGCACTATTCCGGCTAATCATGCTTGGGTTACCAGCCGGTATTCTTTTATTTTCTGTTTATCCCTTGTTACCTCCTGCAAGCCCATTGGCGCTAGTGCTTTTTCTGATGGCAATGGTAGGGAGTATTCTTTTGGTGAGTGCGGTTAATTTCATCGTGGGCGCGTTCGCGGTGAAAATGAAGAGCATCCTCGGCCTGCTTCGCGCCAAGTTCTACCTCATGGACCTGCTTTCCGGGTTGATTGTACCGATGACGCTTTTCCCTGCTCCGGTAAGGGAGTTCTCGGCTTGGCTTCCGTTTGAGCATATTGCCTACACGCCGCTGATGATTTACCTGGGGAAGACGTCGGGAACCGGGGCGTGGGCTTCGGTAGGCGTTACCTTTGCGTGGGTGCTGGCTTTGATGGGGGGCGGATGGTGGTTCTGGCGCCGGATGATGCGCAACATCACAATCCATGGGGGATAACTGCTTGCGAACTCTAGGCTTGATTTGGCAATACTTCCTGCAATATACAAAGGTCCGCATGGCCTATCGGACCGACTTTGTGATTTCTCTGGCGACCACCATGATGGGAACTTTTGCCGGGATTGCAGCAGTCTGGCTGATTTTTCGCCGCGCGCCAGTGATTATGGGATGGAGCTACGAAGACATCTTATTTCTGTATGGTTTTAGCCTTCTCCCGCTCTCCCTGTTCAATCTGCTGAGTATCAATCTTCATTACTTTAGCGAGATCTATATTGTCCAGGGGAAGTTTGACCGGGTATTGCTTAGGCCGGTGAATTCTTTGATTCAGATACTGTTTGAGCAGTTCCGCGTGGAAGCGCTGGCGGACATGGGGTTGGGCATCGCAATCATGATCTCCATGGCTCCCAAGGTAGGCTTTGAACTCGACGGCTTCAGTCTTCTGTTTATTATAGCGGCGACGGTACTTGGAGCAATTCTCTACATCGCTATTTTTGTTGGATTAACGGCAGTAAGTTTCTGGATGGAAGACCGTGTAGGCATTTCGCCACCAATATACAATATGATGGCGTTTGGCAGGTATCCGCTCGATATATACAGCACCCCCTTGAAGCTGATGCTGAGCTGGGTGCTCCCCTTTGGCTTTGCTGCGTTTTATCCAGTCGCGTTTCTGCTCGGCAAGGAAGGAATGGGCAGGATGGCGGTGGCGCTTCCGTTTGTTGTGGCTACATTCCTTACAGTGGCAATCGTGGCCTGGAACCGAGGCGTGCGCAACTACTCCTCAACCGGAAGCTGACCCGTAGCCTTAGCGCCAGAGGCTGCAGTGTCGACCCAGGAAATTCGCTCTTGGAAGCGACGCGCGACATTCAGAATTGGAGCAACCAGACAATGGCAATGAGTATTTCCCGCCGCACTTTGCTGCACTGCATGCCCGCCGCGCTTGCACTGCCAGCTTTTCGGGCCAGTGCGGCCATGGACGAAACGATTGAGAGGCGTGTTGAAGGCATTGTGGCTGCCGAAATGGCGCGGCGTCGCATTCCAGGGCTGAGTGTGGCTATCGGGATAGGTGATGATGCGGCCTGGACGAAAGCATACGGCTTCGCCAGCCTGGAGTTGAATGCCCCTGCCACCGAGTTGTCGCTGTACCGCACTGCGTCGATTGCCAAGCCCATCACGTCAGTGACGATACTGCAACTGGTGGAAGCTGGCAGAGCCCATCTGGATGACGATGTCCGTAAGCACTACCCGGAGTTTCCGCCAAAGCAATGGCCAGTGACGCTGCGCCAGTTGCTGGGACATTTGGGTGGCATTCGGAGCTACTCCGGAGCTGACGAATTGAACAGCACAACCCACTACCCATCGGTAGCTGACGGGCTGGCGATGTTCATGCATGACCCATTGGTACACCAGCCAGGCAGCAGCTACTTGTACTCCAGTTATGGCTTCAACCTAGCCGGGGCGGCCGCGGAGCGTATATCCGGCAAGCCCTTTCGCGAGTTGCTGCGCACCAGTGTGTTTGGTCCAGCCGGTATGAGACATACGCGGGATGACCACCACTTCACGGTCATTCCGAACCGTGTGGAGGGGTACCGGAAAAACAAAGAGGGCGTGATTGAGAATTGTGCCCTCGCGGACACATCGAACAAGATACCGGGCGGTGGCCTGCTGGCTACCGCGGGTGACCTGGTGGCATTTGGACGCGCCATTTTGGATGGCAAGCTGGTGAGTGAGGCTTCCCGGAAGGAAATGTGGACTTCGCAGCACACAGCGGATGGAAAACCCACGGGCTATGGCTTGGGGTGGATGGTTACGCAACGTAACGGCAAGATGCATGTGAGCCACGGGGGCGCGCAACCCGGTACGGCTACCAGCCTCGATATTCTGCCGGATGACCGTATGGTTATAGCAATCCTGACGAACCTGGAAGGCTCTGGCCCAAAGCAGATTGCCGAAATGCTCCTTGATGCTTTACTCCCGTCTGGAAAAGGAAGTAAATAGAAGACGTGCCGCAACGAAGCGGACACAGTGGAATTGCAGCGAGGCAGGAAACTATGGCCGACATTGTGCCTGCCAGTGATCGTTCTTTGCTGGTTGTCTTTGGAAACACACTTTCGCCAAGGCATCACAGCCGCGTTGTGGCGCTGTGCCGTGCGCTTGAGCAGGATCCTCTCACTGGAGTAACCAGCTTCTCCCCAGCCTATGCATCGTTACTGGTGCGTTATGATCCGCTACGCGTGACACCTCAGCGGCTGGAACTCCGACTGCGTGACATGCTGAAGCACAATGCGGAACAGGCTTCCGAAATTGCCAGGCATCCGCGGCAAGTGGAACTGCCCGTCTGCTATTGTGCCGAGTTCGCGCCTGACCTCGCGGAACTGGCAAAGCAAAGGGGCCTAACCACCGAGGAAGTGGTGGCGATCCACACGAGCATCACGTATCACGCGTACTTTCTGGGATTCGCGCCCGGATTTGCCTATCTGGGAGAAGTGGATAAGCGGATCGCCACGCCACGGCACGCAGCACCGCGGCCCCAAGTACCGGCAGGGGCGGTGGGAATCGCCGGGAAGCAGACTGGAATCTATCCTCGGAGCATGCCAGGCGGTTGGCAACTGATTGGGCGCTGCCCTCTGGAAATGGTAGAAGCGACTGAGGACGGCGGTGTGCAAACGCTCATCCTTCCAGGCGACGCGGTTCGATTCCGCCACATTACGAAGGAGCAGTTTGACGGGTGGGGGCAATCGTGATTCGCGTCATCCAGCCTGGGCTGTTCACCACGATCCAAGACCTTGGACGCCACGGGCATACCCATCTCGGAATTTCACCAGCGGGGGCAGCAGACGCACTCTGCCTGCGCGCAGGCAACCTGCTGCTGGGAAACACTGAGGGTGCCGCCGCACTGGAATTCACCGCCACCGGTGGCCGCTACCGCGCGGAAAGTGACCTGTACGTCCTGGTAGCGGGCGACGCAACGGTGGAGCGGGACAGGGCAGCCGCATCCACCTGGCGAGCGCTGAGACTGAAGAAGGGCCAGGAACTGGCGGTGGGCGGCCAGATAAGCGGACTGCGTGGCTATCTTTGTATTGCGGGCGGGGTGGATGTGCCGCTATGGCTGGGGAGCGCCGCCACCCACGTTCCAAGCAGGTTCGGCGGCGTGCATGGGCGCGCGCTTCGAAAGGACGACTTGCTGCAGGTGGGCAGAATTCAGGGTCCTTTGTGGCGGGGAAGCTTGCCA
>CAZUAX010000081.1:1447-10045 GCA_964618435.1 uncultured Solibacteraceae bacterium | reverse complement strand
TAGGAGTGCCCATGGGCGCAGTGCAGGTGACTCCTTCCGGACAACTGGCCCTGCTTGGCGTCGACGCCCAGACCACCGGCGGGTATCCGATTCTTGCGTCAGTAATCTCCGCGGATCATTCCGCCATGGGACAGTTTCGGCCTGGCGACAGCATCCGATTCAAGTTTGTGAATCTACACTTGGCACGACAGTTTCTCCTGCGACAGGAAGATCTGCTGAACGAGCTGCGCCGCTTGGCAAACTGATTATCGAAGCCTTCGGAAAACGGAGAAATCCAGCCCACTGCTGGGACGCCTCGTCTTGGCCCACTAAATAATCTCGGGAAATCTTCTGTTTCGCTGAAAATCGACTTTCCTTCCCGGCAAGCATAGCGGACGCCACGACTCCCCTTTGGAAGCACCCAGTTACCCGACCATTCTTGAAGTGGCGGCCACCTTCGGAACCCCGGCAGAAGTCCGCTTGTCACACAATTCTCACTTATATTTCAACGAGTTGTAATTGGGTCAATGCTAGCTTTGGTGCTTGGGTGGCCAAGGCCAAGCCGTTGGTCGCCCACATGGCAAACCTACCGTAACGCCCAGAAAGCGACTCCGAATCAGGACGGACACCCATGAAGATATCTCTTACTACGTCGAGACTCTGCGCTTCCATTCTGCTGCTGATGGCCCTTGTGGTTCCCGCAGCCTACTCGCAAGGAAATTCCGTTGCTGTTGTGAACGCGGCATCGTTTCAGCCGAAGTGGCCCATCGCCCCTGGCGGACTTGCTTCCGCGTTTGGCACGTTTACGGGTGCTACCCAGGGGGCAGCTACCCAGATCCCGCTGCCTACTGCCATCAATGGAGTGGAACTGCGTGTGAACAACACGGTGGCGCCGCTACTGTTTGTTTCGGCAGGCCAGATCAACTTCCAGGTTCCCGGCAATACTCCAGTGACGGTGACTTCCCTGACGGAAGAGGTCACGGTGGAAGTACGGGTAGGAGGAAGTGTAGTGGCCTCCGGGAAGATGGCCGTAGCCCCCATCAGCCCAGCAATTTTCATTGCGGACCTCGCGGACCCACTGCAGCCTGGAGCAATTCTCGACCAGACCAGCCAGTTTCGTGCTGTAAAGCGCGGCGACGTGATCCAGATCTTTGGAACCGGGGCGGGGATCGGCCTGAGTACGCCGGTGATGGATGGCAGCGCGGCCGGAGCAAACCCGCTGGTGACCACGACGGTGGCCCCCAAGGTGTTTATCTTCCAGCAGGAAGCAACCGTCGAATTCAGCGGACTGTCCCCAGAATTCGTGGGGCTGTGGCAGATCAATGCGCGCGTTCCTAACCAGAACTTCATCTCGGGCAAGGTGCCTGTGCAGATTCTCTACGACGGACTGGTGAGCAACACCGTCACGATCACCGTTGAAGATTAGCACTCGTGCGAGTGCCGACGCTGTTTTGAAGAATCCCTTTCGCATGGGAATGCCAAGGACCTCTCATTCATGACCTCCTATTTACGCATCGCCGCCGCAATCCTGATGTTTGCGTTGCTCCTCCCCGGCCAACAGGCCGGGGAGGCGGCGGACTCCCAGGAACTCCAACCCGGCCTTGGCAAAGTTGCCGGGCAGATCTACAACGCGAACTCCGGCGTTCCTGTGCGGCAAGCATCCCTGGAATTGGCTGGGCCTGTTACCCAGACAACGCTCACGAACTCAGATGGAAGCTTTGTCTTTCAGGTACCGCCGGGCAACTACACGTTAAGGGTATCGGCGGCAAACTACTTGCCCACCTCCGTGACAGACATTATCGTGACGGCCGGAGAACTGACCGATGCCAGTTCAGTGATGGTGGAGAGCGGTCGTGTGACCACCGTAAATGTAGAGGAATCCTCCTCGGCCGTGAGCGCCTCGGCCGCCGCCGCTCTGGTGGAGCGTCGCCTGGCGCCAATGGTGAGTGACAGCATGTCGTCGGAGGAGATTCGCAAGAGCGTTGCTTCCGACGCGGCCGGAGCGCTCGAAAAGATGACCGGCGTCTCAGTGGTGGGAAGCGGCTTCGTTTACGTGCGCGGATTGGGCGAACGTTACAGCGCAACGATGATGAACAACGCGATGCTGCCCTCTACCGAACCGGAGCGGCGCGTTGTCCCGCTGGATCTCTTCCCTGCTTCGCTGATTGACTCCATCAAGGTACTAAAGAGTTACACTCCAGATCTGCCGGGTGAGTTTTCCGGTGGGCTGGTGCACTTGCAAACCACGGAGTTCCCCACGGAACGCACCTTCCGCGTGAGCAGTTCTTTTGGGTTCAACAGCCGCACCACTTACAAGCAGTTCAGCTCTTATCGCGGAGGCGGACGGGACTTTTTCGGATTTGGTGACGGGACGCGACAGCGACCCGCGGCCATTCCGGATAGCCCGCTGCTGTTTCCAGGCAACTTCAGCCAGGACGAGTTTCAAACCCTCGGCCGGTCTCTTGCAAACAACTGGGAACCCACCAGCATCGATTCCATGCGCCCTAACCAGAGCTATAGCGTGGTGGCAGGGGACACGTTCGGAAAACTGGGCGTGGTTGCGGCGCTCACCTTCAGCAATACACCGCAGCGGCAGAGCGAGATTCAGCGCTATCTCACTAACCAGGGTGGCGGACAGGCGGTGATTCTCACCAACTACGATACGTTCATCTCCGACAACGAGAGTGCTCGCCTGGGTGGCATCCTGAACGCGGCTTACCGCTTCAATTCCTCACACAAACTTTCTTTCCGCAACACGCTAACCAGAGACACAGATAAGGAAGCCCGGCTCCTTTCCGGCTTCAATGGCGGCACCGATACGAACATCCTGGGCGAGCGACTTCGTTGGATTGAGCGCGGCATGATCGCCAGCGGGGTGGAAGGCGAGCACTCGTTTCCCCGGCTTGGCAACAGCCTGGTGAAGTGGCAGTTCACTTACTCAACCTCCATGCGCGACGAGCCTGACTTGCGCGAAGTCTTCCGCGAACCGCGTCCGGGAAACGAAAGCGTAGCGCCGTTCCTGGCATTGCCGAGTTCCGGATTGCGTTTCTACAACAAGCTGGAGGATCGCATCTATGAGCCTCACGCGGAGTTCGACAAACCCTTCTACCGCGGAAGTATCAGCGGACTGTTGCGGGTAGGGTTTCGGGCAACGCTACGGGAGCGCGACTTTGCTGCCAGACGATTCCGCTTTGTGCCTATTCGCATTTCGAATATCGACCGCACACTGCCCAGCAACCAGCTATTTGCCCCAGAGAACATTGCGCCGGACCGCTTCCAGCTTCGCGAGAACACGCGTGGGACAGACACCTATGACGCGTCGATGGACGTGTATGCCGGCTTCGCGATGCTGGATGTGACCCTTGGGTCGCGATGGCGCTTGATTGGTGGAGCTCGCATTGAAGACGCCAACATCAATGTCCTTACCATCGACCCGTTGGTACCCGGTGCCGTTCCCGCCCAGGCAAACCTGGTGAACCGCGATTGGCTGCCTGGCGTGAACGCTGTCTACACCTTGGGCACCCGTCAAAACTTGCGCTTCGCCTATGGACGCACCGTATCGCGACCTGATTTTCGCGAACTGTCGCCATTCGACTTTACGAACGTGCTGGGTGGGTTCAATGTGGTGGGCAACCCGAACCTGCAAAGAACGCGGATAGACAACTTTGACGCGCGCTGGGAATTCTTCCCGGGTGGGGATCAACTTGTGGCGGCATCCTTCTTCCTGAAGTATTTTGATGACCCCATTGAGCCCACCATTCAGCCAACCACCTCTGACTTGAGGCAAAGCTTCATCAACGCAGACAGCGCCAGAAACTACGGCTTGGAAATCGAAGCGCGCAAGTCTCTGCAATTTCTAAGCGACAAGCTGCGCGCATTCACGGTACACGGAAACTTCACATGGGTGGAGTCCACCGTAACCATTCCCGAGGATCAGCGTGGTTTGCTTACCTCGCTGGTGAGACCGCTCACCGGCCAGTCCCGTTTTGTCTATAACGCGATTGGCGAGTGGAATGAACCACGGCTGCGCAGCAGCGCCAGGGTGTATCTGAACTCCGTTTCCCGTCGCATCACCGAAGTGGGCGCGGTGGGCCTGCCGGACATCTTCCAGCAGCGGAACACCTTTATGGATTTTGTGTACGAATATCAACTCCGCGCGGACGGCAAACTCAAGCTGCGCTTTGACGCGGAAAACCTAACCGACAACACCTTCCTGTGGACGCAGCAGGACATTACACAGCGGCGTTTCCAGCTTGGAAGGACTTTCCGGATTGGCACCACTTTCTCGGTGTTCTGATTGGAATGATTTTGAAGACTTTCCCCATAGTGGATGACGAGGTGAAAAATCGCATGCGATTGAAATCATTAGCTGCGCTCCTCTTGGTAGTTTTGTTCACGGTGCCCGTGTTCGCGCAAAGCGCGTTTACCCGCGGTGGCAGCGTGAACCGGACGGCTGAGCGGGAAAAGTCCGCGCGCGCGGGCTTTACAGGATTTGCGTTCGTCAGCAAACAGGACGCTGAACGCCAGATTGCCGACTTCGGCCAGCCGGATACGTCGGCAGCGATGTGGATCTGGGCAGATAAGTATGTGTACCAGCCCGGCGAGGCTCTCACCTTGCGCTGGACGCTGAAGCCGAACAATGATGTTAACCCCTACACGATTGTTGCCTACCGGGTAAACAACCAAACTGGTGCAAAGTCCTACGTGCCCACCGGGAACGCCACGCCGGTAGATATCTTCGGGAATACGTTCGATGCGGGGTTCCGCATTCTGCGTCTTCCTGCCGCCGAAAAGCAGGTGCTTCTGGGTGCCAGCGGACTGCTGGGAGGAACGGTTACCATTCCCAACGAACTGGGGATGCATACGCTTACCGTGGAACTTCGCGACTTCACGGGCACGCAGGTCCTGAAGACTGCCTACTGGAAGATTGGAGTGGTGGATGAGTTCGTGAATGTGTCCGGACCGGTTACCACCGACACCACCTGGGTGAACACGAAAGCCTACCGCGTGAGCGGACTGGTTTATGTGGAGAACGACGCGACGCTTACCGTAAACCCGGGCACCTTTGTCATCGGGCAGCCGGGCTCACAGCCGCCATCGGCGATTGTGGTTACCCGCAGCGGCCGCATCGACGCAACGGGCACCCGCGCCCGCCCCATCATCATGACGAGTTCCCTGCCCTTCGGCCAGCGCAACCCCGGCGACTGGGGAGGACTCGTGCTGCTGGGCCGCGCGCGTGCTAACTGGTCCACTGGGAATGGCATTATCGAGGGCCTGCCCTCGGAAGACCGGAACACCTACGGCGGCACCGATGACGCCCATAACTGCGGCACGCTGAAGTATGTGCGTGTGGAGTTTGCCGGTGCGGAATTCCAGCCCAACAACGAAGTAAACGGCATCACTTGGGGCGCCTGCGGTACGCAGACAACAACCGAGCACGTACAGGTGACTTACGGTTTTGACGATAATTTCGAGTGGTTCGCGGGCGCCAATAGCGCAAAGTGGCTGGTCTCTACCTATGGACGGGATGACCACTTCGATTCACAAATCGGCTGGACTGGCATGATGCAATTCGGTGTCGCGGTAGCAAACCCCGACAACAGCAATCGCGGCATCGAAACCGATAACAACGAGACCGACTTCACAGCCAGCCCCGCCACGCGGCCTCGCTGGTGGAACCTCACCTTCGTGGGTGTGGGCGACCAGTTGACGGAAGGTGTGGACGAGGGCACCGGAGTGGCGGCAATCTGGCTGCGCCGCGGCACCTCGGGTAGCTTGCGCAACATACTCGCCTTCAACTGGGTTTCAGGCGGTATCGAAGTTCGTGACCAGGCAACGGTAGACAGGATTGCCGATGGCACATTGAACGTCAACGGTCTGCTGCTTTGGGACAACGGCAAAGCACGTGGCAAAGCCAACGATGCGGCGGGTCAGGCCAACAGCCTGGCACTGCCATGGATTAACGGACAGTCTGGCACCGCCTCGAACGTGGTGATTGCCGACCCCATGATGCGCCGTCCTTTGGAATACAGTGATCCGGATTTCCGCGGACGTCCTGGGTCGCCCATCATGCAGCCACGCTGGGTGCTCCCCCCAGACAATGGGTTCTTTGACCAAAACGCCCAATACCTTGGCGCTTTCGGTGAAGAGCGCTGGGACGAAGAATGGACCGTTTACATTCAGGAAGAAGACTTCCAATAAACAGTTCGCTCAATTGGGAAACTTCCCCAGGCGGGTGGCTACAGCCACCCGCCTCTTTTTAGATCTGTACTGATACGCTAGGATTTGTTAGGGTACAGCCGCTTTCCGGAAACGAACGACAATCCTTGTTCGTCTTTTTCACGACGGCTGATGATTGCCCCTTTTGACACAGATACGGGTAATCTAGAAGAAAGTCTCTGTTGCGAGGAGTTCGATGAAGCGTTCCCAGTTTCTCTCCCTTACGATTGGTGCGACCGTTGCTGGCGTCTCGGCAGCGTTCGGCGCGGAGATCCCACGGCGTGCCGGTGAGTTTGTCATCGAGTTTCCCGGTGCCACGAAGAAGCAGGAACTGCTGTCGGAGAAACTGAAGGGGAAGAAGTGCACGATGCTGGCCTTCATCTCCACCACCTGCCCCCACTGTCAGACACTGGCGCAAGCCCTCTCCCGGTTGCAGATGGAATATGGCGAGAAGGGCTTTCAGGCAATGATGATTGCCTACGACCCGGATGCGCCGATGTATCTTTCTGCCTTCCGCTCGCGCTTTGCGAATGGGATCCCGGTAGGCTTCTCGCCGCGAGACCCTGTTCACAACTTCCTGCAAATTTCCATGATCGGTCCCAGCTACGTGCCGAAGCTGGTGGTGATTGACGGAAAGGGCATGATCCGTGAACAGTACAACGGGGGTGATGCCTATTTCGCGCCAGAGAAGGAACACTCAAATCTGGTGAAGTCCATCACGACGTACCTGAAGTAACTTCAGTCAAGCACCATTGAGTCCCGCAGATCGAAAAAGGCCGGATTGCGTATCGCACTCCGGCCTTTTTTTCAGAGAATCGTCTTCGCAAGAGAAGGGGTTCTAGCGCAGAATGTGGCTATCGCCACGCTCGGGAACTACCACTTCCACGCCGTGCTCGGCTTCCACTCGTGCCTTCAGGGCTTCCATCTGGACAGGCTCGCCATGAACCAGGAACACTTTCTTCAGTCCTGGAAGGATCGGCTTCATCCAAGCCAGCAACTCATTCTGGTCGGCGTGGCCACTCATCTCGTTCATCTTCTCCACTTTGGCCCTCACCACAACCGGTTCGCCGAAGATATTCACTTCCTTCGCGCCGTCCAGCAGCTTACGGCCCAAGGTATGCTCAGCCATGAAACCCACGATGAGCACCGTGTTGCGCGGATCGCCCACACCATTACGCAAGTGGTGCAGGATGCGGCCCGCTTCGCACATACCAGATGCGGAAATCACGATGTGCGGATAGCGCAGGTCGTTGATCGCCTTGGATTCGGAAGCCTCCCGCACGTAACGCAGCCGCTGGAAACCAAAGGGGTCTTCCCCTTCCATCAGGAAAGATCGCGTTTCCGCGTCGTAGAGATCGATATGCTTGCGGAAGACTTCCGTTGCATTCACCGCCAGGGGACTATCCACAAATACCTGCATCGCCGGGATGCGCTTTTCATTGGTGAGTTCGTGGAGCAGCAGCACCAGCTGTTGGGTGCGGCCCACTGCAAAAGAGGGCACAATCACTTTGCCGCCCATCTGTGCGGTGCGGTTGACGATGTCGGCTAGCTTACCCTTCACGCGTTCGATGGGATTGTGCAGCCGTCCGCCGTATGTACTCTCCACAATCAGGTAGTCCGCGGGCGGTAGAGCCTCGGGGTCCCGGATAATCGGCAGATCTGGCCGGCCAATGTCACCGGAAAAGACAAGGCTGGTGCGCTTGCCATTCTCGGTATGCACTAAGTGGATGGAATTGGAACCCAGAATGTGACCCGCCTCGTAGGTTTCGAAGCGGGTGCTCGGGGAGATTTCGGTGGGCTTGTGCATCTCCACGGGATGAAAGAGCGGGATAGTAGCCTCTGCATCCTCCATCGTGTAAAGAGGTTCCACCGCGTGATTCTCATCGCCATCCACCAAAGCCCGGCGGCGCTTCTTGCGCTTGTTGATGAACTCGGCGTCTTTCTCCTGCAAGTAGGCAGAGTCCCGCAGCATCCAGTTGCAGAGATCGGCTGTTGCCGCGGAACTGAAGATCGGGCCTCGAAAGCCCTGCTTCACCAACTGCGGAAGGTTTCCCGAGTGGTCAATATGAGCGTGCGAAAGGATGACGGCATCCACATCCTTCGGCGAAAAGGCAAAGTTGCGGTTGATGCGCTCGGCATCCGCACGCCGGCCCTGGTAAAGCCCGCAATCCAGCAGAACTCGTTTCCCATCTACTTCCAATTCATGAAGAGAACCAGTAACTGTGCGGGCTGCCCCGTGAAAGGTGATACGCATCGGTTTTACTGCAACACACTATCAGCCTTCGCGGCAAGGGAGGTTGAAAGAATGGAGACAAAAGCCAACGTCTAGCCCGGCAAGCCGTTGCGCCTCACACCGTCGGCAAGCGCACGAACGCGACGTTCAATGTCGTCGCGCACCTT
>CAZUAX010000081.1:0-1347 GCA_964618435.1 uncultured Solibacteraceae bacterium | reverse complement strand
CCGCACGGCAACTTCTCGCAGTCTCCATCTGGTTGCGGGAACCCAACGAAGCTCAGCAGCACGTGCGCAAGCATTCCATCGGAACGGGGGACGCAGCCGAACCCAGACAGCCTTAGCGCTTCAAAAAGCCGCTTGCCAGCCGGAATACGTCATCAACCACGCTGCCATCGTTGTTCTGGTCAAGCATCGGGGTGAGCAGGCCCATCAATCCTTGCGCACCGCCGCCCCCACTTGACGCGGCCATTGTGCGTCCGCCCTGGGTCTGTTTGCTCAAGGACCCCATCAACATGGTGGCAACCACGGGAAGCATCTTCTTCAGGACATCTTCGCCCACGCCCGTCTGTGCGGAAGCGCGGCTGGCCACCTGGCGGCTCACATCCTTGCTGCCTAACAGGTGCCCCAGGATTCCGTTGCCTTCCTGCACGGTATCGTCCTGGAAGATTGTCTGCTCGTCCTCCACGTAGCGTTGATGGTGGCCGTCGGAAAGCGCACCCAGCAGGCTTTCGAACCCGCTCGGCTGCTGCACGTTTTTCTGCATGCCGGAAACGAGCGCGGGCAGAAGCGCGGAGATTGCCGAACTGGCCTGCGAATCAGAGACGCCAAAACGTTGCGCGAGGTTTTTGGGTGCGTTGCCCCCCTGCGCTTGAAGAATCATCTGCAAAAGGTCGGTCATGGATACCTCACTGGAGCGGGAGTGTGTGTATGGGGTCCGCTGGGACCGACCCCGAAAGTGTCGCCGTGCCGGACTTTGCCAGAGGCCAAGTTAGTGGCCGACGTACGCCCTTATTCTAAGCCAATCCAGCCAGATGACATATGCTAACGTGGACGGAGGTTCGCGTTGGACACGCAGGGACTCGCTTCGTTTTACGGCCACGCGCATCCATATAGGCAGAATGCCATCAACACTAACCCGATACCTGATGCGAAGCCCGGATGAGTTCTCTCTGCGCGAACGGCGTGAATTGGCAGGGAAATGGGTAGCCCTGGAACGGTATACGCCTGAAAACCTGGCATTGCGGCGAATCGCAGCACTCGGAGAGAGCGCGATGGACTGCAGACAGCAACTCAGCGACAGCGGCAGGAATCCCTCCGAGTACGAATGCATTTTGTTTCGGTAGCAGGTGGCGGGATGTGCCAGCGCGCATCCAGGATGCGTGTGAACGGCGGGCATCTCCCTGGCCAGCGTGTTTGAGTGAAGGGCAACGGCGTTGGGCCTGGTTCTCGTGGTAGATTAGAGAGTTGGCTGCCTTCCTCTTGTCGGGGCGTGGCTCAGCCTGGTAGAGCGCCTGGTTCGGGACCAGGAGGCCGGAGGTTCGAATCCTCTCGCCCCGACCATTTATCTCCCAA
>CAZUAX010000080.1:11244-19309 GCA_964618435.1 uncultured Solibacteraceae bacterium | reverse complement strand
ATCGCGAACAGGGGCATTACTTTTGACAATCCGCCGTATTCCTTGATCTCCCTTGTGTGCCGCCGTTCATACACAATGCCGACAATCAGGAAGAGCATGCCGGTGGAAATCCCGTGGTTCACCTGCTGCAAGACGGAACCAGCCACTCCCGCAGGGTTCAGCGCAAACAATCCCAACGTGCAGAAGCCCATGTGGCTGATAGAGGAATACGCCACCAGCTTCTTCCAGTCGGTCTGCATCAGGCTTACCAGCGCGCCGTAAATGATTGCCACAATCGAAAGCCCCGCCATGATGCCCACAACCACCGGGTCTCTTGAAGTTTCGGGCAACATCGGCAAAGAAATCCGCAACAGGCCATAGGTGCCCAACTTCAGCAGCAGACTCGCCAGCACCACGGAACCGGCGGTGGGGGCTTCGGTATGGGCATCTGGGAGCCAGGTGTGGAAGGGGAACATGGGGACTTTTACGGCAAAGCCCATGAACAGTCCCCAGAAGATGTACCAGCCCCAATCCCCACCGGGAGGCGTGGCCAGCAGGTGGTCCATGTCAAAGCTGTAGAAGCCCGCCTCCAGGTAGTGGTGGTAGTAAAGCGCCAGTACGCTCAACAGCATCAACACGCTGCCCACGGACGTGTAAATCAAGAACTTCATGGAGGCGTAGGAACGGCGCTCGCCTCCCCAGATGGCGATGATGAAGTACATGGGAATCAGCACCAGTTCCCAGAAAACAAAAAACAGCAGCAGGTCTCGCGCCAGGAAAACTCCGGTGATCGCGAATTGCAGAAACAGGAAATTGGCGTAGTATTCCTTAGCGCGGTGTTTCACTGCTTCCCAACTGGAAAGAATCGCCAAAAAGCCCACCAGGGCAGTCATGCCCACCAGCAGCAGGCTGATGCCGTCCAACGAGAGATGATAATTGGCACCGATGCCTGAAATCCAGGGGATGCGCTCAACGAACTGGAAATCCTGGTTCGAATCGAAGTTCGCCAGCACTGGTAAAAACACCAGAAAGCTCAACAATCCCAATCCATTGGCCGCCAGCCGGATTTCCCTCAGCCTTCCACCGGGGATGAGCAGCAATACCAGGAAGCCCAGCAGCGGCGTGAGGAGGACAACAGACAACATCGTGCAATTCCCTCTTCTTGGTTGCCGGCCGCAGCCTCTCTTGGCGCCCATCGGGCGTGGTGGGCTTGCGGCACGCAAGCACCAGAATACCAAAGAACGGACAACTTAGTCTGATATTGAAGGGTGCTGGCGCGTTCGCGAAAGGAATCCCTGGATTTGCCGACGATACCGTGATACTCTAACATTTCAACGAGTGATGGAATGACGAAGCGTAGCCAGACCGAAGTTGCTCCCGCCTGTGATCCTCAGGACCACACCGGCCACGTGCTGCCGGTTCTGCGCCCGCAGGCTATGGAGCGTGCCGCCGGCATCTTCCGGGCCCTTGGCGACGTTCCCCGCCTTCGACTGCTTGCTCTGTTATCCCGGGGCCCTTTGTGCGTCACGGAACTGGCGGACGCGGAAGGCGAGAATATCTCCACCATTTCTCAGCGCCTGAAGGTGCTGCATGCCGAGAATCTGGTGAGCCGCAAACGGAAGGGGAAACACATCCATTACACCCTTGCGGATCAGCATGTGGTGGACCTTCTGTTCAACGCGATGGCGCATGCCACGGAGCATCCGCCAGAACCAATTCCACTGATTTCCGGGGCGCTCGAGCGTCCCTTGTCCGTCTCTATTCCAGCAGCGAATTTATCTGAATTGAGGAAGCAATCCAAATGAATACCCATACCATTCACGAAAACCATCCGCACGTGCACGGTCCCGGCTGTGGCCATTTGGCCATCCAGCACGGCGACCATATTGACTACCTGCACGACGGGCACCTGCATCACCCGCACGAAGGCCACATCGACGAATGTGCCCTGGAAGTATCCGCCGCGAATCCGGATGTTTGCACTCCAGACCACGATTGCGGTGGCCACGCCAAAGATCATGTGCATGGGCCCGGCTGCGGTCACCCTGCCATTCCGCACGGGGACCATGTGGATTACCTGGTAAACGGGCACCTGCATCATCCGCATGGTGACCATTGCGACGACCACGGCAAGGTGAACCTGGTCTAGTTCTCCAGCCCGCAGATTTGACTTGAAACAGAAGGGGCTCGCCAGTGCGGCGAGCCCCTTCTGCTATTGCTGTTCACACGCCACCACGGCTGGCTGATTTCCAGCGAGTCGGCCACTACATCGCCACCCAAAAAAACAGCGGGGAAACCGCCGAAGCGATCTCCCCGCTGTATCTCTGCGCCAGGGCAGTTTACACACCGGTTCTGGTTAGAACTGGTAGCGCAAGCTGAGCTGAATCTGGCGATTGTCGTTGTTCTTGCCCGTGATCTTGCCGAAGGTGGCGGCATTGTTCGGGTTGGTGTTTGGACCACTCAGGTTCGCATAGTTCGGGAAGTTGAAGAACTCCGAACGGAACTGCACCCGGTGAGATTCGAAGAGCGCGAAGTCCTTCGTCATCGAGATGTTCCAGCTCTGGATGCCAGGGTTGTAGAAAGAACCACGCCAGCCAGGAGCAGCAAAGGTGCCGGCTGCCGGCGCCGTGAAGATGGGGCTTGTAGTCCCACCGGTGTTGAACCAGAACTGGTCGGAGGCACCCGGATTATCCGGACCCGCAAATCCGCGGGAACCGCGTGCAAGCACGGGGTCGCCGCTGATGTTGAAGGGCTGGAAGGCGTTGCCGCTGCCGATACCGGCGAAGTCGGTTCCCAATCCGATCTGGTTCGGCGTACCAGTCTGCATCTGAGTGACGCCGCTAAGTTCCCATCCGCCCAGCAACTTGCCGGCCAGCGTGGAGCGATCACTAAAGAAGGGAAGTTCCCACACATAGTTGATCACGGCCACGTGACGGCGGTTGAAGCCGGAGGGGCCCCAGTTGAAGGAAGCGTCAAACGGGTTCACCAGCTGATCACGACGTCCGGAGGCGTCGTCTTCGCTGTGCGAGAAGGTGTACGCAAGACCAAAACCGAGTCCATTGCGGAAGCGACGGTCCACGCTGGTCTGGAGACCGTGGTAGATCGAACGCGCCGCATTCTCACCCAGGTTGATGAACGCAAATCCGCGGTAGGGCCGCAGGAAGTTCACGTTCACGCCGGGGTTGGACTGGATGGTTCCCGGTTGCAGCGCATTCAGTTCGCGCGTACGCTCCAGGTTCTGGCCCTGGCGTCCCACATAGCTGACGTCCACGGTGGTGCCAAATCCAATTTCCTGCTGGAAGGTGGCGTTCCACGTCCAGGAGGAAGGAATCTTATACACAGGGTCGTTGGTCATGAAGAACTGGGCAAAGCCCACACCGCCACCCGCACCGGGGTTATCCACTGTGGGGTCTGCGATCGACACCATCGGCTGGAACGGCGGGTTGCCACCCAGGAAGATGTTGTCTGCCACACCGGGACGGGAATAGAACTTGCCCGCGCCAGCGCGGAACACGCTCTTATCGGTGAGCTTGTACGCCAATCCAATGCGGGGCTGGAAGTTGAACTTCTGGAACTCGCCCCAGGTCTTGCTGCCGCCGGTGAACAGGTTGTCGAATTCACCGGTGTCGGCAATCGCCACGCGGCCACGCGCAGCATCAGTCCAACCGGTGCCCGGAATCCGGACGCCGTTGAAACGGTTGCCCGACAGGATGTTTCCGCTGCGCGGGTCAATGTTAATGGGGCTGTTGGGATCGTAGCTGTTGGTGTCAAACACCGCCATGTTCCGCCACAAAGAGTAGTAGTAGGGGTCCATCATGGTGTGACGGATGCCCAACTCCAGGCTCAGCTTGTCGGTGGCGCGCCAGGAATCCTGGAAAAACCATTCGAAGCTGTGGCCGCGATACGGGGTGTAGGCGCGGGGTCCGATTTCTGCATAAGTGGCAGCACGGCCAAGAACCGCGTTGCCGATGCCCAGACCCGAAAGCGTGTTGTCGGTGAAGGCAAAGCGGCCGTTCTGGTTGTTGGTGCCGCCCGGAACACCCGTTACGTTGATCTGGTCGAAGTCGTTCTGGCCCTGACGGTCAAAACGCACGCCAAACTTGAACGTGTGGTTGTTCAGGATTTTGGTGGTGGTGTTTTGGATCTGGTAGATCGGTCCCGAGGAGAAAGCGGGGTAAGGGCCGCCGTCAAGACCAACCACGCCAGGAATGGCTACTGTTGGGATCTTGTCGAAGATTTCCTTACGGTCCGGGAAGATGTAGGGGTAGTTAATCCCGTACTGCTGGCGCCCGAAACGGTTTCCGGTCTGGTCAATGCCGATGAATACACGGTCAGCGCTGGCAGACACCAACGTTTCGTTAATAGTGGTGGGGTTGACCGTCCAGGTGTGGCTCAGCGAGTGAGTGATGTTTGGACGTTCCCAGTCAGTTACCGCGCGGTCCAGGCCGCCACGGAAAGCGTCCACCTGCGTCCAGTTGTAGTACTGGCGGCGGTAACGCAAGGTCTGGTTTTCCGTCAACAAGTAATCCAGCGAGATGGTGTCCTTGCGCTGGTTGGTGGGTTGTGGACGGGTCTGGATGAAGTTCTGCGCACCCTGCTGGAAACCAGGGGTAGGCAGCGGATAGGCATTCAGCAAGCCCACACCATTCGAACTCAGCATCCCAGTGGGAATGATGTTATTGGTGAACGGCGCACCTGTGTCCGGGTTGACGAGTTGCACACCCGTGCGCTGTCCCGCCACCGTGCGGGTGTAGTAGGGGTTGCCGGGGTCAAGAATGCTGCTGAAATCACCCCGGCGCCACGCTTCCAGCGGTACCGTCTGGATACTGGTGGATTCGCGCCGGAAGCGGACCCATTCCTGGGCCCACAAGAAGAAGAACTTGTTGCGGCCGTCAAAGAACTTCGGAATGAACACGGGTCCATTCACGTTGTAACCAAACTGGTTGTAGCGGAAGGCTTCCCGCTCCAGGCCTGCGCGATTGCGCGACCAGGTGTTGGCATCCAATTGGTTGTTGCGAAAGTACTCGTAGAAGTTGCCGTGCAATTCGTTGGTGCCGCTCTTGGTCACCATGCGAATCTGTCCGCCGCCGGAGCGGCCGTATTCGGCGTTGAAGTTTGCGGTAAGGATCTGCACCTCAGCCAGGGTGTCGACGTCGGCCACACCAATTGCCGTGCCATTGGCACGGGTGCGGGTGGCGACAGCGCCGTCCATGGTGATGAGGTTGTCCTGGCTGCGGGAGCCGTTGATTGAATAGCCGCCATCGGAAAGGCCAAAGCCAAAGCCGGCCATGGTGCCGCCGCTGCTCACACCTGCCTTCAGCAGCGCGAGGCGGATGGCGTTGCGGCCATTCAGCATCAGGCTTTCAATCTGCTGGGTTTCCACTGAGCGGCCCACCACGGCAGTATCGGTCTGGAGCATGGCTGCGGAAGCTTCCACTTCCACGGTCTCGCTCACTTCACCAATCTGCAGAGCCACGTCCTGGGTGGCGCTAATCGAGGCGTCCACCTTCTTGTTAGTGGTGACGAAACGCTTGAAGCCGGGGGCTTCCACAATAATGCTGTAGTTTCCGGGCGGAATGTTCGGCGCCACGTAGTAACCGGTTGAGCTTGTGGTGGCTGACCGCTCAAGACCCGTTCCCTCGTTGCGCACAATTACTTGCGCGCCGGGGATAACCGCGCCTGACGAATCGCGCACGATTCCCGACAACTGTGAGAAGTCGGTTTGCGCAACCAGGGCGTTTGGCAGACTGGTCACCAGCAGTGCAAGCACAAAGCACACTGCCAGGAACGTCCGTGTCCTGTTCATTGCTGTTCCTCCAAAGTGAGAATCGGAGCCGGAGACCCCTTGCAGTTTGCCCGGCTCACCAGAGTCTACTGTATCGGAATTAAATATCGAAATCCACTTCAGAAAGAAAACTAACTTCACAGATTTGCAATAGAGCGCAGCTATTAACGAAAAACCCATTATAGGATTTTCGTCGTTTCGGCAACCTGCTCAAGATATTCTGTAAGCATTTGTAAAAAAAAGGGTTATTTCCTCACGGCAATCTCTTTCCACGTTTCTATGGAATGCCATAGGCGGGATTCTAAACTTTGGATAATTCAGCGGTTTGATCGTGGCCATCTCTGCCCTTTCCATTTTCATTTATGCGCATGCCCATACATGATTTTTCGAGCCACTCCTTGGTGGTTTATCCCTGGAGATAAGAGGCGGCAAAACTGTCTCTTTGACCGACCGCACAAAGCGCAATCAGCGTTTTTTCGGGTCCGCAGACGGCAGACGGGTGGTTGCGAGGACGGAAGATGCAAAACGAGTCGCAACAAAAGTAAAAATACTTTACTTATTTTGAAAACGCTCTTGCCTATGTAACTTGATTGGCATATTATCGGGTCATCATATCCGGAATTGTCCGGGTTGCAAAGTTGCTGCCTCACCGATTGAGGCCTCAGGAGGTTCTGATGCGCAACGCCATTTTCAAAGCCTGCGTGGCGGCCTTGCTCCTAGCCTTTTTACCCGCTTTGAGCTTCGCTGCCGAACGATCCAGCCGTTGGGAGGAGGAGGCCCAGTCCTGCGTTCGCTGCCATCGCACTCTGGTTCAGACATTTCGCCCCACCTCGCACGGCAAGGCGATGGAGTTTGGCGATGGCCAGCTCACTTGCTCCAGTTGCCACCAGGGCGATATGGCGGAGCATGTGCGCACAGGCAAGAAGGGTATTGTACAGAACCCCGCCAATGACCCCACGGAAGTCGTGTCCGAACGCTGCTTGGCCTGCCATCAGAATCAGAAAAATACAATGTTCTGGCGCGGCAGCACCCACGAGACCGCCTCGGTCGGCTGCTCCAGCTGCCACAACGTACACATCCCGAATGCCAAGGGGCAGTTGCTGAACAAAGCAAGCGAAACCGACACCTGCACTAGTTGCCACACGAACCTACAGAAAGCGAAGCTGCAACGCTCTACGCACCTCATTCGCGATGAGCGTGGCATGGGCCGCATGGAATGTTCCGCCTGCCACAACCCGCATGGATCGCAAACGGAAAAGCTCATCAGCGCGAATCACGTGAACGAGAAGTGCTACGAGTGCCATCAGGACAAGCGCGGCCCGCTGCTCTTTGAGCATGCCCCAGTGCGCGAGAACTGCCAGAGTTGCCACACCGCGCACGGTTCCAATAACACGGCTCTCTTGAATATGCGTGTTCCGTTGCTCTGCCAGAGTTGCCACCAGCAGCCGCGCCACGGCTCCTCATCAATGACGGCCAATTCGTTCTTCAACGTCGGTCGCAGTTGCGGCGCCTGCCACTCACAGATTCACGGCACCAATCACCCATCGGGTGTCTACTTAATGCGCTAAGGGGAGGAATAGGGAAATGAAAAGCAATCTACATCGCATCGCACTCTCTGTTGCCCTAGGCGCACTTTCGCTCTGTGGCCAGGAAGCCCAGGCACCTCCCGAGCCCACGTCCACCACGGTGGAAGTGGGAGGCGCCGTCCGGCTGGTGGACGGTGACAAGACCTTCGGTCTGCAGCGCAACAGCGACATCCCCCGCGGGATGATCCTTCGTCGCTTTGACTTCCAATACCTGGAGGAAGGCAAGCCCTTGCGCTTCACCTTCTGGTCCTATGACCTGCTCCAGAAAGACATGCTGTTTAACGCTACCCTCGAAGACGCACTCCGCTTCAAGCTGAGCTTCGACTGGCAGGGCTTCGCACGTTATTGGAGCAGCCAGAACCCAGCTCTCTACACGGAATCGAGCCGGGCGACCTTTACGGTTCCTCTCGCTCTGCGCACTTCATTGCAGAATGCTACGGGAGCCGAGTTCGAACGCCTGGCCGGGAACGCTCTGGCGACGGCCCCGCAAACCGGTATTCGCGCCTTCCGGGACCGCAACACCATCAACTTTTCTTACAACCTGACGGATTCGCTCACGTTCAACGCACGGCTGCTTACCGAACGGCGCAGCGGCCACCGCCCCTGGTCCTATGGCACATTTGCCGGCGCTTTTGAGCGTGGTGCTGAACTGCCCATGCCCACGCCGTACCTCACCAATGAGATGACGACAGGTCTCGATTACAGCAAGGGCAAT
>CAZUAX010000080.1:0-11144 GCA_964618435.1 uncultured Solibacteraceae bacterium | reverse complement strand
CCGGCCAGCCCCATCTCTCCTGCTCTGGCAGGCCATGCCCCCACCAGTAAGCCGCGTGCCTTCCGGAGACAACAGACTGACGCTGTGGTCGCTATCCGGCCCACCAGCGACATCACTTGGAAGACGGGCTATCGTTTTGAACGGTACCTTCGGGAACGCCGGGAAGTGGACCTATCCCGCGAACACGGCTTCCACACCACGTTCGTCTATGCCCCGAAGAGCCCCTTGTACGCAAAGGCCAGCTATCGCTACTTCGACCGCCAACCTGATTTCTACGACGCCGTTCACTCCCACCCGGATTGGTATCGCGTGTGGGAACAGGGCCAGCGTGTTCGCAAGCAGTCCAGCGTTTTGCTTTCCTACAACTTCTCCCCGGGCACGGCTCTCACGGCTTCCTGGTTTAACGGGTCTGACCGGTTTGACCGTTCGCTCTACGGATTGCACCAGATGCAGTTAAACTCGCTAAACGCGGACTTTACCTGGACCGCCTCCGACACGCTCTCGATGTTCGCGGGCTGGGGCTACGATCGCAATGGCTTTGACTATTCGCTTGTCGCCAACACGGGCAGCTACAATTTCGCCAACTCCTACCATCGCGATAACCGCGAGGGCATCCACTTCGCTCAGCTTGGGCTAAACGGCACCTTTTTCGGTGACCGGGGCGAGTACACACTCACCTATGCCGGATCCCTTGCCCGCACCGAGATGACGACGGCGAATCCGTTTCCCATCGCTACTCCCGGCAGTGCTCTTGCGAATCCCTTCCCGGTGGTGAAGAATCAGTTGCACGAGATTCGATTTAACACCTCCATTGCCATGGCGGAGAATATCCGGCTGGGCTTCAATTACCTGCACGAGCCCTACCGTCTAAACGACTTCACGCAGGACATCATTGGCCCCTACATCCCGGGGCGTCTACAGCAAGATGTCAGCCCCTATGCGTTCAATGACCTGCCGCTGCGCAACTACACCGGCAACGTGCTGGCCGTGTACCTTCGTTACACCATAAGGTAGGCGAGGGCTGCATCGCCCAGATGACCATTTATGGCCGGGTGCCCGTTCAGGGTAACCCGGCCATTCCTTTTGATATTGTGCGAATGGCGGTGGCAGGATCTCCCTAGCTCGCGATACGCTTGGTGATTAGTTTTCCGCGCGACTCCGAAAGCCGATGAGCACAGCAACCTCTTTGCCCCAGCCGGACGCTCCCCCGTCCACCAATCACCGCCTGCTGCCGCCCGGCATCTTGTGGCCATTCATTCTGCTCACCAGTTGTTTTGCCTGGTGGGGGCTGGCCAACAACATGACCGATACGCTGCTGGCAGCGTTTAAGCGCATCAAGAGCATGAGCGATTTTCAAACCTCGCTCATTCAGATCGCCTTTTACGGCAGTTACTTCTGCTTTGCGCTTCCCGCGGCGATGTTCATCAAGAAGTTCTCTTACAAGGCGGGCGTCCTCTTGGGGCTGGCCCTGTTTATCGCCGGTGGACTGCTGTTCTATCCGGCCAGTATCACTATGGAATACTGGCACTTCCTGGTGGCGCTCTATATTTTGGCGGGTGGTCTCTCAATTCTGGAGACTGCGGCAAACCCCTATGTGGTGGTGCTGGGTCCTGAGGTCTCGGGTACGCAGCGCCTCAAT
This sequence comes from uncultured Solibacteraceae bacterium, assembly GCA_964618435.1. Lineage (GTDB taxonomy): Bacteria > Acidobacteriota > Terriglobia > Bryobacterales > Bryobacteraceae > JACTMJ01. The sequence continues at coordinate 9,505 of CAZUAX010000080.1, read as the reverse complement.
CTGGCCCAGTCCTTCAATCCCATTGGGTCCATTCTGGGCGTTTTGCTGAGTAAGCTATTCATCCTTTCGGAATTGCAGGGCCTTAGCGCCGCAGAGCGCGCCGCACTCCCCGCCGCGGAACTGGAGCGTATCCAGGCTGGCGAACTTGAAGCCGTGATGGGGCCTTATGTAGCGGTCTCCATCGTCCTGTTCGTGATCTGGATCCTGATCGCAACAGCGAAAATGCCTCATGCCTCAGACCAGGGCAACGGCAGCGATCGGAGCTTGAGCCTCATGCCAGCCATTGGCCGGCTTCTCCGCAATCGTCACTACATCTGGGGAGTGATTGCACAGTTCTTTTACGTGGGAGCGCAGATCGGCGTCTGGTCTTTCACCATTCGTTATGTGATGGGGGAACTGAACCTGAACGAGGAGCAGTCTTCCACCTACTACCTCGCGGCGCTTGTGCTCTTCTCAGCCTCTCGCTTCATTTGTACAGGGCTGATGAGCTATTTCACTCCCCGTCACATTCTTTTCACGCTGTCGGCGCTGGCCATTGGTCTTTCGCTGGTGACTGCATTTGCCGGCGGCTATCCCGGCGTCATCGCCCTGGTGGGTATCTCAGGCTGCATGTCGCTGATGTTCCCCACAATCTATGGCTTGGCCATTCGCGGGCTAGGTGAAGATACCAAAATTGGCGGCTCCGGCCTGATCATGGCGATCCTTGGCGGAGCGGTGATCACTGCAATGCAGGGCCAGGTTTCCGACGCGACGGGCAATATCGGCTATTCCTACCTCGTGCCGCTTGCATGCTTTGTCGTAATCGCCTACTACGCGCTTTACGAAAGCACGAAGGATCTGCCCCGGCGCATGCGGGAAACCCAGTAGCGGGCACACCGCGAGCAAAGGAATTCTCCGGATGAATTACGTTTACCTCCATGGATTTGCCTCCCGTCCCGCCTCGCGCAAAGCCACCTACTTCCGCCAGCGCTTTGCCGAGCAGGGAATCAACTTGCAGGTGCCGGCCCTGGATGGTGGTGATTTTGAAAACCTTACCGTCAGCGGCCAACTGGCAATTGTGGATGCCTGTGTTGCGGGCCAACCCAGTGTGTTGATTGGCTCCAGTTTGGGCGGCTACCTGGCGGCGCTCTACGCCTCGCGCCACCCGGAGGTGGAGCGCACGGTGCTTCTAGCCCCCGCTTTCTGCTTTCCCCGGCGCTGGGAGCAGGACCTCGGCGCAGAAGCCTTCGAAGCGTGGCGAAATGAAGGCAGCCGGGAAGTTTTTCACTATGGAGTAGGCCGTACTCTCCGGATCGGTTTTCGCCTAATTGAGGATGGCCTCCAGTATGAGGATTATCCCAACGTTCCGCAGCCGAGCCTCATCTTGCATGGATTACGGGATGATGTGGTTCCGGTGGAATACGCCCGGACCTTCGCCCAGCGCCATCCAGAGACTGCACAGCTTGTGGAACTCGATACTGACCATGAAATGGCGGATGCGCTTGAAGATCTTTGGAACTACACTGCCCGTTTTCTCTTCCAATAATCAGAAGGCAGAATTCCGTTCATGGAATCAAGCAGCTTTTCAACGGTCGGAGTCGAGGTTGTCTTTTTGTTTGATTCAAGGAAAGTTTGGTCCATTTTCCTGGCTCTGAGACTGTGTTAGCCTTAGGCCAGATCTTGGAGTAGTGTCCAGTTATTCAATAATTTGTAACTGGCGCACTCCGTTTAGCGTCCGATAGGGTGATTCTCTGGGTACCCGGGACGCAATTCGCCTGGAATGCCCGGCTTGTCCGGCCAATTCGGCCAACCTTGGAGTTCTTGTCACGAACCCAGTACAGTGAGCGATACGATGAGCGAAGCGCCCCGGAACCCAAATCCGCTGCAACAAGACCACGATCCGCTGGAAGCGATGGTGCTGCGCACCAAGCCCAAGTCGATGATCGTAAGCCTGTTTGAGAACATTCGGGACGCCGTCGCCCCGGCCAAACTTCCGGAGCTTGAAGTGACTTCCAAGCCCGTGAACGTGAAGGGTATCGGAGACGACCGGCCTTTCTGGCAGCGCTTCCGTGAGAATTTCCAGGACGCGTTTGGGGAGACCAAACTTCCCGATGGCATCACCGCCAAACCGGTAGCGGTTCATGACGAGTTGGACGCGACGCGCCTTGGCTTCTTTCAGAGCCTCCAGCAGAACATTAAGGAAGCACTTTTCCCCGAAAAGCTTCCTCCGCTTGAACTCACCTCCAAGCCGGTAGCGGTGAAGAGCATGTGGGGCAAGTCGGAGTACTCGAACAAGTCCCGCGCTATATCTATGGCGGTTCATATTGGATTGGTAATCATCGGTTTGGCTGTCGGCACCAACGAAACGGTGCAGCAGACAGTGAAGCAGACGGTTACGTTGTATGCGCCAGACTTGAGCGCCTATATGCCCACCCCGGCCGCTCCCAAGCAGTCTGGCGGTGGCGGTGGTGGTGGCAACAATAATCCGCTGCCGGTGAATAAGGGCAAACTGCCGCGGGCAGACCTGAAACAGTTCACGCCGCCCACTCAGGAAATTTTGAACCCGGACCCCAAGCTTGTGATGGAGCCTACAATCATTGCTCCTCCGGACATGGCCTTGCCGAATGTAAACATGGCGAATTACGGGGATCCACTATCCAAAATTATTGGCGGCCCTCCCTCTAACGGGCCTGGTTCCGGTGGTGGTATGGGAACGGGTCGCGGTACTGGTGTTGGTTCTGGCCGTGGCGGTGGTGTGGGTGAAGGCGAAGGAGGCGGTTTTGGTGGTGGGGTATTCCGCGTGGGTGGCGGTGTCACCAGTCCAGTGCCCGTCTACAAGATTGAGCCAGAATACTCTGAAGAAGCGCGGAAAGCGAAGTATCAGGGAACCGTGGTGCTCTCGGTAATTATCGATTCCACGGGTAAACCCACCAACCTCAAGGTTTTGCGGCCGCTCGGCTTGGGCCTGGATGAAAAGGCGATCGAAGCGGTACAGAAGTGGCGCTTCCGTCCTGGAACGAAGGAAGGCAAGCCGGTTGCGGTATATGCCACTATCGAAGTCAATTTCCGGTTGCTGTAGTCGTTCGTTTCTCTCCTCTCTGTGTAATTTTCGAACTCAGGCCGCCCAGTGGAAACTGGGCGGTTTTTTCTGTTCGTCGCATTTCTGCTACCTGCCTGTTTCCGGTTTGTGCCGCTCACTTCAGTCGGTTGTGGAACCAAGGTCCGCCCGCTCCTCCTCCACAAAAGAGAGGCGCGCTACGTGATGGCGCGTAAGCTGCTCCCGCTCCTGCGGCGCCAAATTCCGGGGAATCACCACCAGAACTTCTCCATCCTTCAAGAGAACCGCGCGGGCCAGGGAGTCCTTATGGTGTTGAGTCTGTGCACCATGGGGCTTTGCTGGCGGATGCTGAGGCGAAATGGGAGCCAAGTGAACTCCACTGGCGATAGCTGTTGAAGTAGAGACCACGCCTTTACGCGCTGTTCCCCATCCGGGCCACGCCGCCGCAGCCCCGTCCGCGCCTGCGGCGGTTGCGGTGAAGGCATGCAGAACGGGCGCTGCTTCTGCGGCTACGGGAGCTCCGATTGGAAATGCATGCTCCGTCTTTAGCCATCCCAGCCGTTTTCGCTGCCATCTTGCCATGGCATAGCTGTGCAAAGCTCTCCAAGTGGCAACAAAATTCAGTGCGGTGCTAAGGACCATCCGGATGGGCACGCCCGTGGCAAAACGCCAGCCATAGATTCGGCTCACCAGCCACGTTCGCAAGACCACTCGCTGCAGGCTGAAGACGGTGCAGAGAACGAAAAGCGCATCCGCGCCCGGCACGGAACCCGCCATCCATAGCCATGGGCCTAGGCCCGTGAGTTCAGGGGCCGCCCTGGCCGTGAGCCCAACCACAAGCAGCAGCAGAGCCATTGCGTTCAAAGAATTACCCCATAGGCCTTTGCGGTCCCGCCAAAACCAGTAACTGTGCTGCCAGCGCAGCGGCCATCCGTTTCGTTCCCAGGATTGCAGGCACTGTCCGCTGATCCACCTTGTGCGCTGGCGCACTGCGTCGCGGAAGGTTCGCGGAAAATACTCGCGGGTCGCAAGCAAGTCGCCATACATCCGGGTGAGCGGCAGCAGAATCTGCTTGCAGCCGAGGCGATGCAGCTTATGTCCTATTTCATAGTCCTCAGTGAGACTCTCCTCGTCCAGTAGCACTCCGTTCTGCTCCGCGAAGAGCGCATCCAGGCATTCGCGGGAGAATGCGGTTCCCACGCCATTCGATGGAAGGAAGCCGCCTGAGGTATGTCGAACGCTTAGGTCCCGTTGAAAGAATTCCGCGAACTCATCACAGTAGACGCCGTGCATCCAGGCCGAGAGTGGCGTAGCGATTGGCAGCACGGGCACTTGCACCATGCCGTAGGTGACTGAGTACCAGTTCACCAGCAGGAGCGATGCAGGATGCAGTACGTCTTCCGCATCATGCAGCATCAACACTGGGAATCGGATTCCGTTCCGCGCCTCAAATCGGCCAATCTCCCGGTAAACGTGATTCAGGCAATCTGCTTTTGAGGTGGGGCCGGGGCGACTGTTGATGACCACATGCACACGGGGGTGTTTCGCCTGGAGCCTTTGGGCGGCGTGAAGCGTTTCTGTGTCGTTGGGATAAACCCCAAGGAAGAAATCGAAGTTGGGGTAATTCACGTGGCGGAGATTTGTCTCCACCATCGCCTCAATTACCGCCGATTCACGCCACAACGGAACTAGAATCGCAATTCTCTGGGCAGGCGCGCGACGCATGCGATCCACCCCTGGTAGCCGCAGGCAGGCTCCGCCACCCTTGCGATTGCGCAGCCACAGTGCGGTCATCCTGAGGTCCATGACGATCTCGTCGATACCGTTGATCGTGAAATAGATCAGCAGGTAGAACAGTCCCAATTGAAGAAGGTCTGTCATGGTTGCGGGTGAGTATCCTGGGTGCTTCGCATCCTCGGCGGGCACACAGTATCTCTAAGGGGCACGCAGCGCCTCTAAGGGAATAGTCCCTTTAGGCAGTAAGTTTTCTCAGGAAAATGGCCATTGCATGCTTCGAGTTCCAAAATGGAACACGAAAACTGGGGGATCAGGGGGGTGGCGCAGGCATGATTCCGAGAAACGCGTTGTGGTTTTCCCGTCTACCCGCAGAATGCCGCATCCTGAAGAGAGACGCTATGAGCTTCAGCAGACGCGTGTGCTTGCATCAGATTGGTCTTGCCGCCACCTTGGCCGCTTTGCCATCGCGGTCAGCCGATCCAGCCTCGACTTTGCGCTTCTGCATCATGGGCGATCGTACGGGTGGAGCTCAGAGAGGAGTCTATGAGCGGACTGTGGATCTGATTGCCTCTGAGCGACCGGCGTTCATCATCAATGTTGGCGACAGCATCGAGGGGCTTCGTGATTTCTGGACCGATATTGAGTGGTTTGAAATCAAGAAGGTCTGGCGACGCTACGGCGAGATTCCTCACTATTGCACCCCGGGCAATCATGACATTTGGTCATCCAACGCTCAGCGCCTGTATACCCGGTTCACTGGACATCCGCCGCAGTATTCCTTCACACACGGTCCTTGTCACATTACCGTACTGGATAACAGCCGCTCCGACATGCTGGGCGAAGATCAGGTGGAGTTTCTTCGGGAGGATCTCCGGTTGCACCGCGATGCGCAGTTGAAGCTGGTTTTTTTGCACAAGCCCTTCTGGATTCCTTTCTTGATGCTGAAAAGCGGGGAGTTCAGCCTCCACCGGGCATGCCGGGAGCATGGGGTGCAGTGGGTGTTCAGCGGTCACCTTCATCACCTCTGGCATTTGGAAAGGGACGGCGTCCAGTATGTCTCAATCGGCAGCAGTGGTGGAAGCATGGAACGTGGAATCAGCCGTGGAGAAGGGTTTGAGCACGGATGGTTCTACCACTATGGAGTGGCGGAGGTGCGGGATAGCAGGCTCTCTCTTCGCATCAAGGAACTTCCCTTACCGTACGGTGAGGGGCGCGAATTCCCGATTGAAGAATGGTGGGAGAATCATCCCGCCGTACAACTTCGCAGAGGCGGAATGCTTCCCCAAGACCTTGACGGTGCGGTGACTATCGCTGCGCAGTCGCCTCTTGCCCCAGGCGGCTGAGGATCCCCAGCACCAGCTTCCCTACCGTCTGGAGGCTCTCCGGCGAGAGCTTGTCCAGGGAGTCCTCCGCGGTATGCCAGTAGCGATTGCCCGGGCCATAGCTAAAGTCGATCAGGTTGAGCGTGGGGACGCCGCGCCGCGCAAACGGCAGATGGTCATCTTCAATGGCCAGTGTTTCGTTCATCATCAAGCCAGGCTTCCCCAGGGAACGAGCCACCTCTCGTGCATACTGCCGCAACTGGGGGTCGGAGTAGTATTCATCCAGCAATTGCAGGTCGCGGTCGCCAATCATATCCACGTTGATGAGCGCGCGAATTTCTGTCAGCTTCCCTGCTCGCTGCATCTCCCTCGCCAGGTGCCTGCTGCCGTAGAGGCTATCCGTGTCTGACCACGCCCCGATAGCCTCCTCCCCGTCAAAGAACACAATCCAGACTTCTCTCGCGGGCCGTTGGGCGCTCAGCACGCGCACCAACTCCAGCAACAGTGCGGTGGAGGACCCACCATCATTTGCACCCACAAAGTTACGATCGAGGAAGCGCTTGGTGTCATAGTGCCCGGTAATCAGGACGCGCTTGCCTTTTCCGCTGGTGCGGCCCGGAATCTTTACCAACAGATTCGCCATGGGAAGCGGGCCGCCCGGTGTTGCCGCGTTGAAGTTCTGCCGTTCAGCCTTCAGCCCAGTGGCAGCTACCTGAGTCTCAATGTAGTTTCTTGCCTGCTCCAATTGTCGCGATCCGGCTGCCCGTGGACCTAGCGCGACGAGTTTCTCCACATGTCGGAGTGCCCTTGCGCCATCCACGGAAATTCCCTGTGTGACGGCTGTGGGAACTAGCAGGCAGAGGTAGCCAAAGGCGCACAAAGCGATTCGAAGAAGGTGCATCGGCATCAGGCTTTTCGCTCCGCCTCCAGCATCAGGGTGGAGCCCGTATCGCAGAGCGACTCTACAACCGCGAGGGGCAATAGCGCAACTGCCGCCAAAACATAAAGAAGCAGGGTGCTCGAAGCGGGTGGCCCGCCAGAAGTGTCACCGCTTACTGAGGGGTCCAGACCAGGGAACAAGCTACTAGCCCAAACCAGGGCGTTCATCCACGGAAAAAAGTGCGATCTGCGGACAACGCGCATTCCGCACAATTCCAGCAGCACTTCCAGATCGTCCGCACGGTAGGCAAAGGTTGCGCTATCGGCTTCCAGCCCCACCCATCCCGAACCACAAACCAGGAAGCCCCAACTGGAGCAGTCGAAAACCTGGAGCACTACTCTTCCCCCGGGGCGTATGCGACGGACGATATGAGCCAGCCAGCCAGCAGGGTCCAGCTCCGAGGAAAACCCGCGTAATCGGACAACCGCATCCACGGTGCCCATTCGTAACGGCGGCTCTGCACTCTCGGCTACAACTGCAAAAATCCCGTCCCTGTGGAAGGCGCGTGAGGCATCCGGAACATTCTGGGTGGAAACCATGCAGTCCGTGTGACCCTGCTCCCACTGCCGGCAAAACCAACCGTCCATCGCATCAAGGTGCAGCAGAAGTTCAGGTGCTTGCTGAGCGCGAGTCCGGGTGGCAGCAAATCGCAGGAGGCTTCCCACTGCCCGGCGTTTCAGGAGGTGCAAGGCTTGCTCCGCCAGATTCCGGGCCGTCGTCTGCCGCAGGATAAACTCGCTAAAGCGGCTACCGGCGGGCTTTGGCGCCTCCTCCAAAAAGCGCAAGAGTCCGCAACGTGAACAACTCACCAGAGTGCGGCTGCTCGCATGAACGCGTGCCGTCAGCACAGAGGTGCAGGCAGGCGAACCACAGGCTGGGCATGGCGATGCTTGGCCGGGTGCCTCAGACTCTTCCGTCCCGGCTAGCGCCACGGCGGGTACCGAGCTGGAAGCCGCGGTACGAGTTGTCTCTGTATCCTTCAACAGCCCCAAGCCCTTCCGTGTGTATATCTTATGGGCACTTATCCATTATCGCCCAGGAGGGTTGGGCCGAGGTGCAGCTATGCGCATACCTGGAGAATCGCTGTCTGCACTTCGCCCGTGGTTTCCGCGCTGCCGTTCCGAACGAACACGTTAAACTCCGAGCGGATTCCGAACTCCGGCAGATAAATCCCCGGCTCCACGGAGAAGCAGGTATTGTTCATCAGGCGCCGCGTATCGTGGGTCTCCAGATTATCCATATTTGCTCCGGTTCCATGTACCGACGTGCCGATGGAATGGCCCGTGCGGTGGATGAAGTAGTCCCCGAAGCCAGCCTTCTGGATATGCGCGCGCACTACGTCGTCAACCTCAAAGCCCATGGGGGCGTCTCCCGCATCCACTCGCCGTTTCACCAGGTCAAAGCCCTGGTCCCGCGCGTCGCGCACAATGTCAAAGACGCGCTGCATTTCGCTGGGAGGTGTGCCGCCACAATAGCCCACCCAGGTAATGTCGTAGTACACCGCATCTTTCTGTTCTAGCTTCGCCCACATGTCAATCAGCACCAGATCACCCTTGCGGATGGGGCTGGAACGCTGTTCGCTGGGTTCGTAGTGCGGGTCACTGGCGTTGGCGTTCACTGCCACAATCGGTCCGTGGTCGGTCACCAGGCCGTTTTGTGCGAATCCCTGGCGGAGGAACTGGTGCACTTCAAACTCGTGAATGGGCGCTCCGGTGGTTAGCCGCTCACCAATCAGCGCAAACGCACTCGCGCGCAGGCGGTCCATCACCTTGCCCGCGGCGATGTGTGAGTGGTACTGATCTTCGCTCAGCTGCGCGTGGAAGCGCTGCACGAGATTAGCGGAACTGAGCACGTCCACGCTATAGCTCCTCACCAGGTCAACGGTGCCCGCATCCACCATCGCCACATACGGGATATCGCATAAGTGCGAATGCTGCATGGCCACCCGGGTAGAGTTCCCTAGCAGTGCTTTCAGCGCTTCCCTCTGCTCCATCCAGCCGCTATAGGGCGTTTTGTCGCCCGGCAATGTGTCAAGGTGATGCGCCTCTATGCGGTGTACCATGCCGCGCGGGTCCCCGTTAGCGGGAATGAAGTAATACCAGCGACGCGAAACGCTCAGGGAGTCAGGCAGCCCAAGGATGCTGTAGGCAAGCGGGTCGCGACGATGATGGTCGTAGAACAGCCAGCCATCAACCTGCTCTTCGCGCAGAGCCTCCTGGATTGCTTCTAGATTCATGCGGTCTCTCCTTCATGTCGACTGTCCGTGGCGCCGGAGCCAAACCGAACTCAGGAATGCCTTGTAGCCTGCGCCACGCTGGCAGCCTGCTGCACGACGCTTACTTCCAGATCCACCAGCCCGGCCACCTCGCGGGTATTGGCTACGGAGAAGCGCAGCAAGTCGTCGCGCCAATCCTGGCTGAGCCCATCGGCATACTGGCTCGCCACCGTCAGCGTATACTCGTTGCGCGG
>CAZUAX010000079.1:0-19344 GCA_964618435.1 uncultured Solibacteraceae bacterium | reverse complement strand
GCTGGATGCTGAAGCAACTCTGTGCGACGGAATTGGGGAACTAGCCAACATGGTGTGTGGCTCACTGCTGAGTAACGTCGACGCGCATGGAGAATATCGGATAGAACGTCCGATGCCCGTCACGGATGCTGCCTTCCAATCGGTAGCGGCCGACCTGGAGTATTCGGTCAGTGCCAATGACAGCCTGCTGGCGGCAAAGCTCTCCTGGACTGTGGAAGCGTAAAGACGGTGGGTGAGCAACTTTGGACGGACTGACGCTGAACCCGCGGATAAGGGTGTTGATTGTCGACGACTCCGCCATCGTACGGCGGCTACTGGAAGACTGCCTAAAGGATGAACGGGACATCGAAGTGGCAGGGACGGCGCCAGATCCGTTTGTAGCTCGGGACAAGATTCTGCGGCTGGAACCCGACGTATTGACGCTCGATATTGAGATGCCGCGCATGGACGGTCTCAGCTTTCTGAAGCGCGTCATGCGCTACCATCCCCTTCCCGTGATTATCATTAGCTCATTGGGGCAGTCCTCGTCCCGCATTGCCATTGAGGCCATGCGTCTTGGTGCGGTGGATGTGCTGGCCAAGCCCGGCGGACCCTACTCCGTGGGCGATCTGCGTGCCTCCTTAGCGCAGAAAATCCGTGCCGCCGCCGCGGCCAGGGTTCGTTCACTTCCTTCCGCACCGGCGACGAATAGGGAACACGTTCCGCGCTACCGGGTGGGGGTGGCTGACCATCAGCAGCTCTTTGCGATGGGCTCATCCACCGGAGGAACCCAAGCCCTGGAAGAGGTACTCACGCAGTTACCGGAGGACTTCCCCCCGGTTGTGGTGGCCCAGCATATTCCGCCAGTATTCTCAGCAACATTTGCGCGCCGCCTTGATGACGTTTGCCGGATGCGGGTGCTGGAGGCCACAGATGGTGTCGCGCTACAGAGGGGAAGCGTGTATGTGGCTCCAGGGGATCTCCACATGCTGCTGCGTGGTTCGCCAGGGAATTGGCGGCTGGAGGTGAAGCAAGGGCCGAAGGTCTGCTACCAGCGTCCTTCCGTGGACGTGTTGTTTGAGTCTGTTGCTAAGGCGGCGGGTGCACGGGCTACAGGCGTTATCCTCACGGGCATGGGTGCGGACGGAGCGCGTGGAATGCGGATGATGCGCGACGCCGGCGCCCACACCATTGCCCAGGACGAACAGAGTTGCGTGGTGTTTGGCATGCCAAGAGAGGCCATCGTGCAGGGGGGCGTTGTGGAGGTTGTTCCCCTTCAACGCATTGCCAACGCAATGTGCCGAGCCGTGACGGGCAACTCCGCGAAAGAGTGATGCTCCTAGTGGGGCGGCTCGTGGGGAACGTGTCCACTCAGCGAAACGCATGTTGTCGATGGAGGCGCCGATAGAACAGGACTGCGGCCGAGAGTCTGCTCCTGATGGCCAGAAGGCGGAATTTCCTGAAGCGGCTCTGGGGTATCGCCTGCGATACTGGAAGAATTGGAACCCGCAATTCGTTTTGAAGTAGAGGCGGTGTGCCCGGAAACCGGCGCGCGTGCCGGCCGGATGCACACTCCGCATGGCGTGGTGGAAACCCCTATCTTCATGCCCGTAGGTACCCAAGCTACGGTGAAGGGGCTCACGCCGCGCCAACTCGCCGAAGACGTAGACGCACCCATCATCCTCGGCAATACCTATCATCTCTACTTGCGTCCCGGACACGAACTGATCCGTAATTTTGGTGGCCTGCACGGTTTCATGCGATGGGATCGCGCCATTCTCACGGATTCAGGCGGATTCCAGGTATTCAGCCTTGACGGTCTGCGCAAAATTACCGATGACGGCGTCATCTTCCGCTCGCATTTGAACGGCGACAAGCATTTGTTCACACCAGAATCTACGGTAGATGTGCAGCAGGCCCTGGGAAGCGACATCGCGATGGTACTGGACGAGTGCCCGCCGTATCCCATTGACTGGCGCAAGGCCCAGCGCAGCATGCGTCGCACAATTGATTGGGCGGAGCGGGCTTTTGCGCACTTCCGCGCCATCCCTGGGGAAAACCGGGTACCGCAGGCGCTCTTCCCGATTGTCCAGGGCGGCATGTATGCCGATCTTCGCAGCGAGTGTGCGGAGCGCCTCCTGGAACTGAACGCCGAGGGGTATGCGGTGGGTGGCCTATCAGTTGGGGAGCCTCGGGATGTGAGCATGGAGATGGCCGCCCACACCGTTCCCTTGCTGCCCAAAGACCGCCCGCGTTATGTGATGGGCGTGGGGATGCCAGAGGAACTGGCGCAGTATGTGGCCCATGGTGTGGACATGATGGATTGCGTGATGCCGAGCCGGAATGCTCGCAATGGCTGCCTCTTCACCCGCACCGGACGACTGGTGATTAAGCAGGCCCGGTACCGGGAGGACCCTCTTCCCGTCGATGAATGCTGCGATTGTTACACTTGCCGGAATTTTTCCCGCGCATATCTGCGACACTTATTTATGGCCGACGAAATGCTCTTTTGCACTCTCGGCACGATTCACAATCTGCACCATTACCTTGACATCATGCGGCAGATTCGGGAGAGTATCCTGCAAGGCTGCTTCCCTGAAACTCTGCGCATGCTCACGAGTCAACTCTCTGGAAAAAAGGAACTTAGCACTGCCTAACACCTTACAATTAGGATGGTGAACGGGGTAATGGAAAGCGACACTGAACCCTCGTGAAGGCATTGATAAAAGGATCGAAAACCTGATGGATCTTCTGGCTTTTTACCTACAATCCGCTCCCGGCGGAGGAGGCGGGCTGCTCGCCTTCCTCCCGATGGTGCTGATTTTTGCTATCTTTTACTTTTTGCTCGTTTTGCCGATGCAACGTCAGCGCAAGCAGCACCAAAAGATGCTGCAAGAACTGCGAAGCGGACAGCAGGTGCAAACCTCAGGCGGTATTCTGGGAACCATACTTTCCTTGGATGACACTGCAGTTGTCTTGCGCGTAAAACCAGACGGCGTGAAACTGCAGGTGGCTCGTTCGGCCATAGCAGCCACGCTATCAGACGAGATAAAAGGATAAGGTTCGGCCTCACTCGGGGCCTATGCCTCTACTGCGTACACCGCTACCGCGGATACAATACGCGCTGGTGAACAGGACATTGACCGGGCGGCGTGTGACCCAAGGAGTCCCCTCCGCTCTTGAGCCAACAATATGAAACGAAGTCTTCAAACTCGGGCGGCAATCATCGTTGCCGTGATTCTGCTTTCTGTCTACGGAATTGTGGGACTGCCAAGCAGCCCCGGCGACATCGTGAAGAACATGCAGGAAAACATCAAGCTGGGGCTCGACCTAAAGGGTGGAAGCCACTTGATTCTGCAAGTACAGGTTCAGGATGCCGTGAAGGGCGAGGCAGATCAGGTAATTCAGCGGTTGCGTGACGATTTTGCCAAGCAGAACATCCGTTACACTTCCATCGATCGCAACGATCCTGCATCCATTGCCGAGGCGGACAACCTGCGGATCTCGGTCAAGGGAATCGAACTAAATGACGCCAGTGGTTTTCGGGATCTGATTGGCCGTAACTACTCGCCTTGGAATGTACGGACAGAAAACTCCACTGATTATCTGCTGGAACTGAAAGAATCCGAGATGATCGCGCTGAAGACCGATACCGTATCGCGCAGTCTGAATACCATTGAACAGCGCGTGAACGGCCTTGGACTCTCTGAACCTACCATTCAATTGCATGGCCGTGCGGATGCGCAGTTTGAGATTCTTGTGCAGTTGCCAGGTGTGGAAGACCCCGCCCGCGTGAAGAAGATCATCGGTACGGCGGCGGTATTGGAGTTGACCGATGTAAAGGACGGGCCCTTCGCAACGCGCCAGCAGGCGCTGTCGCAGCATGGCGGGGTACTGCCGCTGGGCACCAAACTCGTGCAGGAACGGCCTCAGCCAGGGCAGGCGCGCGACCAGGGGGCATTCTACCTGGTGAGCCGGACTCCGGTGGTGACTGGACGCGATTTGCGTAATGCTCGGGCCAGTCGAGACGAGTTCAGCCGTTGGGAGACTTCCTTCACCCTCACGCAGGAAGCTGCCAGCCGCTTTGGCCGATTTACGGAATCGAACATCGGCAATCGTCTGTCGGTGATTCTGGATAACCAGATTGTGAACGTTGCCACCATCCAAAGCCGCATTGACGACAGCGGCCGCATTACCGGGCTGAGCGGGGAGCAGGAATCGACTGACCTTGCGCTTGTCTTGCGCGCTGGTTCGCTGCCCGCCGGTATTCAGTATCTGGAGGAGCGGACGGTGGGTCCGTCCCTCGGCGCCGACTCCATTCGTAGTGGCTTCCTCGCCACTGTAGTGGGCCTGATTCTGGTAGTGCTGATCATGCTTGCCTACTATCGCGGGGCTGGCGTGAACGCGACGGTGGTTTTGGTTTTGAACGCAGTAATTCTGATGGCATGCCTTGCTTACTTTGGCGCTGTGCTTACCCTTCCAGGAATCGCGGGCGTGATCCTCACGATTGGTATGGCCGTAGACAGCAACGTGCTGATCTTCGAGCGCATCCGGGAAGAGTTGCGTCAGGCGAAGGCGGTGTCCGCCGCGGTGGATCTGGGCTTCAAGAAAGCCTTCCTGACGATCATCGACACGCACGTGACGACAGTGGTCTCCTGTGCGTTCCTGTTCATGTTTGGAACGGGGCCGGTGAGGGGCTTTGCCATCACACTTGTAATCGGTCTGGTAGCAAATCTGTTCACCGCAGTCTTTGTGTCGCGGTGGCTGTTTGACTGGGGTCTGTTCCGCCGCCGGGATACGGCAGCAATTAGCATCTAGGGAGTCGCCGGGCCGTGTGCCCGGCTTCGCCATTTTTAGTTTGAACGTAATTTTTCTGTTCGTTGGGAACAAAGAAGGAGATGCCGGTGTCTGAATACAAGACGCCACCGGCAGAGTTTGCATGGAACTGTTTCGGGATACAAATTTTGACTTCCTGGGGAAGAAGAATATCTTCATCATCCTTTCGGTGGTTTTGCTGATCGCCGGATTTGCATCACTGGCAATAAAGGGTGGACCCCGCTACGGCATTGACTTCCGGGGCGGGGCACAGGTCTATGTGAAGTTCGCTTCCAAACCTCCTGTGAATGAAATCCGCAGCAGCATTGGCTCCAAGGTTCCCGGCGACGTCAGCGTGCAGGAGCTCACAGGCGATAACGAAGTGATTATCGCCACCGAGTTACGCGAAGAGGCAGAACTGGAAACGATTCGACAAACCATTTTTGATACGCTGGAAGCGCAATTTGGCGGAGGTGGTGGCAAGCCTGACCTCAATACGATTTCCTCTGAGCTTTTGGCGGACAGGCTCGCAGTGCCCCTTACTCGGAATGGCGTCAACATTGACGATGAGCAGCGCAAGTCTCTCGCTACAGCCATTGTTGGCTTCCGCGATTCTGAGCGCTCCGGCATTCTGTCCAGTATTGGGGAACTTTCAGCAGTCGCCGGTGTCAATGATGGTGTACGCAAAACATTGGAAGAGGAATTCTCGCTAGGTACTTTCACCATCCGCCAAGTAGAGGTGGTGGGGCCCAAAGTTGGCGAGGACCTGAGGCGGCAAGCAATCCTGGCCACGCTCTACGCACTGGGTGGAATGCTGATCTACATTGCCTTCCGCTTCGAGTGGATTTACGGTGTGGCTGCGGTCCTGGCGGTGTTCCACGACGTGCTCATTACGCTGGGGCTGTTCTCGATTTTTGATAAGGAAATTTCGCTAACGGTGATCGCGGCATTTCTCACGCTAGTGGGCTATTCGATGAATGACACGATCGTGATTTTTGACCGCATTCGGGAGAACCTAAAGATCACCCGGCGCGAACCGTTTCCTGATACCATCAACAAATCCGTCAACCAGACGTTGAGCCGAACGGTGATGACGTCGGGGCTGACGTTCATGACCTGTCTCGCACTTTTTCTCTTCGGAGGGCCAGTATTGAACGGCTTCGCCTTCGCTCTGGTATGCGGGATCGTTGTGGGAACGTATTCTTCCATTTTCATCGCCAGTCCGGTGTTGGCGTTCTGGCGCCAGGCGATGGATGGACGAAAAGGGCCGGCTAAGCCGGCGAAATCGCGAGCCTAAGTCCTTCGGAGTTATCTGGCGGACAGGGCTTCGAAGATCACTGAGCAATGGCCGGAAAGACAGAAAGGCGCAAGAGCCGCTTGGTTCCAGGCGCTAACCGGCAAGACAGACCGGGGAGTAAAGCATGTTTGAACAAACTTTCGTCGGTGAAGGACAAACCAAAAAGCCGTTTGCGGTTTTCATCTCGTTCCTGTTTCAGGTCGTGCTGATCATCGTGGCGGTTCTCATTCCGCTGATTTTCACAGATAGTCTGCCGAAAACTCAGCTCACCAGTTTCCTGGTGGCCCCGCCGCCACCGCCTCCGCCTCCTCCCCCCCCGCAGGCTGTGCAGCAGGTAAAGCCTGTAAAGGTGATCAAGCGCCAATTCGACATGGGCGTGTTGACCGCTCCTAAGGAAATCCCCAAAGAAGTGGCCATGATTACCGAAGATGAGATGCCACCTCCAGGTGCCGGCATCGGCGTGGTTGGTGGAGTTGCGGGTGGAGTCCCGGGCGGCACGATGGGTGGCGTTTTGGGTGGAATTATTGGTGGTGTGCCTAGTGCAGCTCCGCCGCCTCCTCCGCCTCCAGCCGAGAAGCCGAAGCCAGCCACTCCACAGCGGATTCGCGTGGGTGGAAACGTGGCGGAAGCGAAGGTCATTAACCGGGTGCAACCCACCTATCCGCCGCTCGCCAAGCAGGCACGTGTATCCGGAACGGTCCGGCTAAACGCGGTGATCTCGCGCGAGGGCACAATTCAGGATTTGCAGGTCGTGAGCGGACATCCTCTGCTCGTCCAGGCTGCGCTGCAGGCGGTTCGCCAGTGGCGTTATTCGCCCACACTGCTCAATGGTGAGCCGGTGGAAGTGGTTACCGTAATCGATGTGAACTTCACATTGCGGTAGCTTGCCAACAACCCAATAACCAACAAACACGGATTGACGAATTCAACTCGCGGGAGACTGACGTAAAATGCTTTTGCAATTGCAAGTTTGGGCTTTTTTCTTGATGGCGGAAGGCGGCGCGGTCGCATTCGACTTGCGCTCCATGTGGGAGCAGATGGGCTTCCTGGCCAAGGCCGTCGTAGTTATTCTGTTCATCATGTCCGCCTATTCCATCGGCGTGATGATTGACCGTTGGCTGGCCTACAGCGCAGCCAAGAAGCAGTCGCGTGCGTTCGCTCCGGCTGTGGCCGGCGCACTGCGCGAAGGCAAGCTGGATGAGGCGATCAAGATCGCTGACCGCTACAAGAAGAGCCACCTGGCTAAGGTTGTCGTTGCTGGTTTGCAGGAATTCCGCGCACACCAAATGAGCGGCGAACTCTCCTCCAATGACATCGAAGCTTCAAAGCGCGCCCTTGAGCGTGCGGAAGCGATTGTTCACGCTGAGCTGAAGCGCGGCGTGCCTGCTCTGGCCACCATCGGTTCTTCGGCCCCCTTCGTGGGACTGTTCGGCACGGTGGTTGGTATTATTAACGCCTTCCAGGGCATTTCTACGGAAAAGGCCACTGGTCTTGGTGCAGTGGCTGGCGGTATTTCGGAAGCACTGGTTGCAACCGCTATCGGTCTGTTTGTGGCAATTCCCGCGGTGTGGATGTACAACTCCTTCACCTCGAATGTGGAAGCTTTTGACGTGGAAATGGCCAACTCTAGCTCGGAGCTGATCGACTACTTCATTAAGCGCACCCAGAAGAGCGCAACCGCCAAGGGCTAAACCTGGCACGTCCCTTCCGGGATGTATGCTCGCCTGACTAGTTGATTTCGTCTGCGGGGGAGGTTCAAACCTCTCCCGCTAAGTACCCGGAATCCGCAGCCACGGCGAATCAGGTATGAGAACACAAGGAGACGACAACGATGGCAAGAAAAAAAGTGGCAATGGGAGCTGTCTCCGACATCAACGTAACGCCCATGGTTGACGTGATGCTCGTGCTGCTCATCATTTTCATGGTGATCACGCCCATGCTTTCCAAAGGCATTAGCGTGGAAATGGTCAAGACTCGCAATCCCATCACGATGGAAGCGGCAGACAAAGAAGATGCGATTGTCGTTGCGGTAACTCGCGACGGAAAGACATTCCTTGGCTCCGATCCCATTCCAGTGGAGGTACTTCCTTCCAAGGTGAAGGATTTGCTGATGACCCGCGTGGATAAAACGGTGTACGTCAAGTCGGATGCGCGTGCTCGCTACGAGAAGGTAACCGAAGCGGTAGATAATCTCCGTGGCGCGGGCGTGGATCAAGTCGGATTGCTCACCGAGAAGATAAAGGACCCACGTGCGGCTGCGCAGGCAGTGGCACCCATTGGAATGTAGAACCTCGGATGGCTGCTTTTGCGGTCTTCGGCACTACAACGGAACATTTTTTTCGAATCAGGAGATTGCCTTATGGGAATGGCAGCAGGCGGTGGTGATGGCGGCGCAAAAGCCGACATCAACATGACTCCGCTCATTGACGTGCTACTCGTGTTGCTGATCATCTTCATGATCATCACCAACGAGCCGCCGCGTGGATTGGAATCGCTCGTTCCGCAACCGCCTCCCCCGGATGCGCCGCCCCCGGACCCCACGGAAAACCGGACGGTGGTGATTCAGATTGCGGCGGATGGTTCACTCAAGATCAACGAAGAAGCTACGGACGCCAATCGAATGGGCCCCAGGCTTGAGGAGATCTTCAAGACCCGCGCTGAGCGTGTGGTGTTTGTGAAGGGCGACCCCAGCCTTGAGTATCAGCATGTAGCTAAGGCGATTGACATCGCCAAGGGTGCTGGTATCGACAAGGTCGGCTTGATGACCCCCGGGGTGGAGTCGGGCGAATAGCCCCCCGCCCTTTTTCTTTTTTTTGCAGACAGGAGAGGATTGGGATGAAGCGAAAAATCGCACTCACATTGCTGACCGCATTCCTGCTCGGCATCTCGCTCGCCAGCGCCGGATGCCAGAAGCTTAAGGCGCGGGACGAACTGAACAAGGGTGTACAAGCCTACAAGGGCGCGAAGTATGCTGATGCCGTGGAGCACTTTAAGGCGGCAGTGGAGCTCGATCCTGAGTTTCCAACCGCGCGGCTATACTTGGCGATGTCCTACTTCAGCCAGTACATTCCTGGCGCAACCTCTGAAGACAACGTGCAAATGGCACGCAGCGCGGAAAAAGAATTCATGACCGTGCTGGACGCCAACCCTGCTGACGAAGTGGCGGTAGAGTCACTGGCTAGTCTTTACTACAACGAAGCACAGGGCGAAGCGAGCCTGGATGACAAGATCGTACGCCTGAACAAGGCTAGCGAGTGGTACGACAAGCTGATTGCGTTAAACCCAAACAAGAAGGAAGCCTATTACACACTTGGCGTAATCGCCTGGGCGAAGACTTACCCCCGCCGTATGACTGCTCGTTCTGAACTTGGAATGAAGCCCGACGCCCCAGGTCCCATCAAGGACAAGAAGGTATTGGAAGAACTTCGCGAGAAGAATCTTGAAGCGGTGGAAAAGGGAATCGGGTACCTCCAAAAAGCGATCGAACTGGACCCTGAATATGATGACGCGATGGCTTACATCAACTTGCTTTATCGCGAGCGGGCAGACCTGCAAGAGGACCCTGCGGAGTACGATAAAGATATTGATATGGCGGAAAACTGGGTGGAACGCTCCTTGAACATCAAGAAGATTCGCGCAGCCCGTGAAGCCGAAAAGGGTGCCATGGGCATCGTAAATGCACCTACGGAATAAGGTGTAGTAGCGGCGCAAACCGCTTCAACAGCAATTCCTCTTTGTGGTGATTGTCCTCCGGGAACTAGAGTACACTGAAGATGGGGCGGAACTTTCCGCCCCTCTTCTGTTTTGGAGACATGAGGATCGGGTGTGGCACGCGATCAAGCAACCATGAGCGAAGCAGCATTCCCGGAAAGCGGGAGTGAGGAGCTTCGCGCCATCCACCCTGTAGCCCAGCAGGCGTATCAGCTGCTCGAAGACCGCATTCGCGCAGATCGTCCATGGGAAGACCTTACCGCCCTCCGTCTGACCTTTGACTTTGCCAATTGGCACCACCGCTTTCAGGTGCGTGACTCCGGCGAACCCTACATCCTCCATCCCCTCGGCGTCGCCACCATCCTTTTTGAGATGCAGATGGACCTCACGTCTATCCAGAGCGGGTTGCTTCATGATGTCTTTGAGGATACCCCCGCTACCCTGGATGATGTCACCAAACTATTCGGTGAGCACATTACCCGTGTTGTGGATGGGGTGACAAAGATTGGCAAGCTCGACTTTGGCAGCAAGGAGGAACGCCAGGCTGAGAGCATGCGCAAGATGTTGCTCGCGATGGTGAATGACATTCGCGTGATCATCGTGAAGCTGGCGGATCGCCTGCACAATATGCGCACATTGGCGGCGCTGCCGCGGAACCGTCAGGAACGGATTGCGAGTGAGACGGTGGAGATCTATGCCCCCATCGCAAACCGCCTTGGTATGGGTAAGGTGCGTGGGGAACTGGAGGATATTGCTCTCAGTTACCTTGAGCCGGAGAGTTATGCCGAGGTTGCGGAACTCATTGAGATGCGCCGTCAGGCCAATGAGCAGACCCTTTCGGAAATACAGGCCCTGATCGAGAGCAATCTGCAGAAGGAGCAGATCCCCGCGCGTGTCGTCGGTCGCATCAAGCGCCCCTATTCGGTTTACCAGAAGCTGAAGCGACAAAAGATATCCGTTGAAGAAGTCTACGATCTGCTGGCCCTTCGCATCATCACGGATTCGGTGAAGAATTGTTACGCAGCACTTGGAATCATCCACAACATGTGGCGTCCCATTCCTGGCCGGATCAAGGACTTCATTGCCATCCCCCGGCCAAACCTCTACCAAAGCCTGCACACATCTGTAATTGGCCCCCGTGGACAGGCATTTGAGGTCCAAATCCGCACAGAGGAGATGCACCGCCTTGCTGAAGAAGGCATTGCCGCCCATTGGAAGTACAAGGAAGGAAAACATGGCGCGGGTCTTGATGATGCTCGGATTGCCTGGCTGCGGCAGCTCGTGGAATGGCAGCGGGAGATGCGCGATCCCGGAGAGTTTCTTGCGACCCTGAAGGTGGACCTATATCCAGAGGAGGTTTACTCCTTCACTCCGAAGGGCAGAGTAGTGGCGCTTCCGCGTGGGGCAACTCCTATTGACTTCGCTTACGCCATCCACACCGAAGTGGGACATCACTGTGTGGGAGCCAAGGTGAACGGGCGGATTGTTCCGCTGCGCTACACGCTTAAGAATGGCGAGGTAGTGGAGATCCTTACTCAGCCTGGCCACCAGCCCAGCAAGGACTGGCTCTCTGTGGTCCAGACATCTAGGGCGCGGAATAAGATCAAGGCCGTCATCAACGCCAATGAGCGTGTGAAGGCCATTGATATCGGGCAGAAGTCGATCGATAAAGAAGCCAGACGCCTTAGTGTTGCCCTGAATAAGTTCTCGAAGGCGGATCTTTTGGCTGCTGCCTCCGATTACGGCTACAGCAAGTATGAGGACCTGCTTGCAGCGCTTGGTTATGGGCGGCTTTCTCCGCGCAAGCTTCTGGAAAAGCTCTCCGGGAGCGCGTTACCTGATTCTGCTGCCGAGCCACGCGATAAGCTCGATTACAACGGCTTTCCCCAGACGAACCGTGAGACGCCTAAGGGTGACCTCACGCTTAAGGTTCGGGGCATTGATGACATTCTTGTTTACCGGGCGGGCTGCTGCAATCCCATTCCTGGCGAGCCCATTGTTGGGTATATCACCAGAGGCAAGGGGGTAGCTGTACACTCAGTGAACTGCCGCAACGTGCAAAGTCTCCTCTATGAGGTGGAGCGCAAGATTGATGTTGAGTGGGATGGTGCGGCACGGGCTTTCCCTGTGCGTCTGTGCATCTTTACCGACGATCGGCCCGGCATTCTCAATAAACTCACCTCTATCCTGAGTGACGAAGAGAGCAACATTCGCAGTTTGGAAGCCCGGCCGGACAACAGCCGTGATATTGACGGCGCGCTTGTGGAAATGACGGTCGACATTCGAGATAAGAAACAGCTCGAACGAGTTACCATGGCGATCCGCCGCATTTCCGGAGTGCGCGATATCGAACGCATCTATGAGCGAAATTAAGTATCCATCCATTGAAGGACTCCCCGCTGAGGCGCTCACACCAGAGCATTTTGCCATCTCCAAAAGTACTGGCATCAAGGTAGATTGGGCTGACGGTGCGCACAGTGATTTTCCGTTGGAGTTGTTGCGAGAACGATGCCCCTGCGCTCAATGCACAGGCGCTCACGGTACCCCTCCGCAAGCACCGGATTTCTCCAATCCTCTCCACGTGTACCGCGAAAGGCTAAAAATCGTCACTGTGGAGCCGGTTGGTCACTATGCCATCGGGATTCACTGGAACGATGGCCATAAGACTGGAATTTACTCCTACCGTTTGCTCCGTGCGCTGCACGAGGAAATCGAGGCAAGGGCAGCGGACGATGGTTCTGCTGGGCATTAAGAGTTTGCCTGGGTACGATTTGCTGGCAACTGGAACTGACGGGTTCCACCGGTTGCCTTCTGTCTGCGCGATTCACCACGGGGCAATCCCTTGCAGTTACACTAGGATTCATGCCAACCAATGGATTTGTAATTGTGGCCGCGATGCGTGCGAAAGAGGGCCACGTGGAAGACCTCAAAAATGCACTATTGGGGCTGGTATCGCCGACGCGGGCTGAAGCCGGCTGCGTTCAGTACGACCTGCATCAGGATCAGAAAGATCCCGCCGAATTCCTATTCTACGAAGTATGGCAGAACAGGGAAGTCTGGTTGGAACATATGGCGACACCCCACCTGAAGACGTTTCGCGCCAAGGCCGACGGACTCCTGGATGGTTCGCTGCGCTTGTGGGAGATGAGCCAAATAGAGGCTTAGGCCACCGCCAGCCATCCGCCGTTTCCAATCACGCATTGGGGACAATCAGACGGATGATTGCGAACACCAGTGCCGCCATGGTCGCGGTGAGCGGATAGGTGAGGATCCAGGCACCTACGATATCGTTGGCCAGACGCCAACGTACTGCTTTGGGCCGATGAAAACTGCCGACGCCAGCAATCGCACCAGCGATGGTGTGCGTCGTGCTCACCGGGACGCCAAGGCCAGTAGCCAGAAAAACGCTGCCCGCTGCGGCTGTTTCGGCCGCGAAACCGCCCCTCGGCTTCAGTTTGGTGATGCGATGTCCCATGGTCTGGATTACTTTCCAGCCGCCGCTAAGGGTGCCCAGCGAGATGGCCGAGTAGGCAGAGATCACGACCCACAAGGGAATCCCATCGTCCATGCTGCTCTGTACATCGGCCGCCACTAGGGCACCGGCAATCACGCCCATGGTTTTCTGTGCATCATTTGACCCGTGAGACAAGCTAAAGATTGCGGAAGATGCTAACTGGAGCCGCCGGAACCATACATCCATATACTTGGGACTCGACCTGCGGAAGGCCCAATAAATGCCCGTCATCAGGATGTAGGAGAGCAACCAGCCAAGCAGGGGCGACAGTACGATAAACAAAATAGGAAGAGTCCAGCCGCTGAGGTGGAGTGCTTTTAGTGCGTTTGTGAACCCTTCCTCGTGGATGACGCGGGAGATGGCAGCGCCGGCATAGCCGCCAATCAGGGAGTGAGAGGCGCTGATCGGGAGTCCAAGGTGGGAAGTAAACCACAACCAGAAAGTGGAGGCGATCAACCCGGCAAGCACGGTGTATGGAGTAACAAACTCCAGGTTCACCATGTCGCCGCCCACCGTCTTGGCCACGCTAGTGCCGAACAGAAAGAATGCGGCGAAATTGAAGAA
This sequence comes from uncultured Solibacteraceae bacterium, assembly GCA_964618435.1. Lineage (GTDB taxonomy): Bacteria > Acidobacteriota > Terriglobia > Bryobacterales > Bryobacteraceae > JACTMJ01. The sequence continues at coordinate 5,464 of CAZUAX010000079.1, read as the reverse complement.
TGCGGCCCAGACTACCGCCTGCAGAGGGGTTAAGACCTGCGTGGCGATGATGGTGGCGATGGAGTTTGCAGCGTCGTTGAAGCCATTAAAGAAGTCAAACAGCAGGGCCGCCGCAACAATCACGACCAGCAGGATCATTTCCGGACTCATAGCGTAGGGAATCTTTCCATTGCGGCAACCGGCTCCGCTAGCTGTTCTTGACGACCACGTTCGCCAGAATATCGCTCACATCGTCGCAGATATCTACCGTTTGCTCAAGCAACTCCAAAAGGTCTTTGTTCTTGATTACCTCAATGGGGTTTGTCTCCCGAGCAAACAATTCCATCAGCCCATCCTGGGCGCAGCGGTCAGCCTCTTCCTCAATTTCGCGAATGCGAAAGCAGTGTACCTTCAAGTCGCCGCTATTGCGAAGCATCGCTACCGCGGAGTGTAACTCGGTGGTGATGTCAACCAAGTGCTTCGCCAGGCCTGTCATTGCTGGGGAAATCGCCGCCGGGCGGTAAACTGCAATCCGGCGCGCCGCAGTATAGGCGCTATCGATTGCGTCCTCGAGCCTGGAGGTGAGCGTATGGATGTCTTCTGGGTCGAGCGGAGTAATGAAGGTCTTTCGCAGTTTGTCAAACACTTCCCGGTTGATATCGTCAGCCCGTTGTTCCAGGGTCATGATTGCTTCCGATGCCTGGGACATTGCGTCGTGCCCACCGCGCAGGCCGGTTGCCAGCCGTTCGGCGATCTCCTTCAAGATCGACGACTGGTCCGCAAAGTAGTCAAAGAATTTCTCTTCGCGCGGGATGAACCGAAGAGCGCACATGCTGTCTCAACTCCTATCACTACTGCCAGCCCGCCAAACCGGGGCCCTGGATGAATCGTCGTTCCGTCAGGACAAAATGCCCAGAACTAACATTTCAGCAGTATCTCATTACAGTCCAGTTACAATCGGGAAAATCTCTTCGTTTGCCACTTCAATGGCACCTTGATCAGCCTGAAACCGAGGGTCAAGCAGGCGATCCGGGTCCAGATTGCCCATCGCCGCCACCAGCGTTTCTTTCACATACGGATAATCTTGTTCCAGTTCCGCGAGGTAGTCCCGCAAGGAACGCCGCACGGTACCTGTCTTCTGGGAGCAACCACAGGGGATCACAGGCGTATGCCGGTCCGCCACCCATCGCGTGGTGAGGTCTTCCGTAACGAAAACCAGAGGACGAATCAAGCGAAACTCGCCCTTGCGCGAGTGAGTAACCGGGGGCAGCGCACTCAACTTACCAGTGAACATGGCATTGCGCAAGAGCGCTTCGCAAAAGTCATCCGCGGTATGCCCCAAAGCAATGACATTACAGCCCAGTTCCCGCGCGATTTCATAAACCGCACGACGTCGGAAACGGCTGCATTTGTCGCATCCGTGGTCTGGCTCCGATTCCAGCAGGTCCAGCGATGGCGTGTCTTTCACGTAGTGCCAGGGGATGCCGCTTGTCCGCAGATGCGCGCCAATGGGTTCAATGGGGCTGAGGAACTTACCCTGTTCCACGGTGAAGGCCTGGACACTAAAGTGAATGGGGGCACGCTTCTGCAGGCGCACCAGCGCTTCCAAAAGGGTAAGAGAATCCTTCCCGCCAGAGACACCCACTGCGATGCGGTCCCCGTCGCGGATCATGGAAAAGCGGGCTATGGCTTCGCCCACTTTGTGAAGGATTAGCTTTTCGAGGTCCAAACCCTCATTATACGGGCGCGGGCTCTCCTTTGGGGGTAATAGAACGATTGATGTAATGCATCTGTGGTTCCGGTGCGACAAAGTCTTTGTATGGGATGTCTTTGCCTGAGAGCGCATTTGCAGGAATGTGCCTACCCCAGGTGCCTGCGCAGGAAGGCAAGAATTTCCTGCCTGCCCTCGGGTGTCTCCTGGTGCCCAACGTCATAACGCAGGAGTTTCCAGTTGCTGGCTGCACCCGCAGCGGCATAGGCTTCGTTCAGCTCCCGTTCAATGCGGTCCAGCCCGGCGACAGGTGTTAGTCCGTCCCGAGTTCCTGCGAGCGCCAAGTGGGGGCGCGGAGAAATCAACGCGTTGATTTGCGCCGTGGTGAAATGTTTTCGCAGAGAGGGAACGTAATAATACACGCCGTGTCGGTCCAGCCCGTTATCCGCCACCAGGGCGTCGAAGTCGGTTAGGCAACAGATGTCCACACATGCGGCTACCCGCTCATCCAATGCTGCCAGCCACCAGGCCATAGTGCTTCCCATGGAGATGCCAAGAGTCCCCACTTTTGCGGCATCCACCTCTGGCCGCTGCAGCAGATAGTCCATTGCACGTAGCGAGTCGTAGACCATCATGCCCCACATCACCTGCCCTTTCCAGAGCATGTCCTTGAAGATCACACTTTCCTTGCGCGTAGAGCGTTCCCCGAAGGCCCAGGTATCAATGCACAGTCCACAATATCCTAACTGGCTGAGGGCTTCCGCGTAGGGCGGGGAAGCCAGGTAGGATCGACCTTCAAGATATTCCCGTTTGCCGATGTCGTAGCCACCGCCGTGCGAATGCTGAAAGAGCATTGCCGGACGCTTGCCAGTTCCTGTCTTTGGTGTGGTGAACACCGCGGGCACTGGTTCTTCGCCGTTTAAGTCAAGAACCAGATTCTCCAACAAATAGTGCGGAGTTTCCTTGCGGCTCACAACCTCTGCCCGCAAGGCGCGGTCGCGCGCCGGCAGGTCACCCATCAGCGCGTAAAGTTCGGCCCGCCGCGCTACGGGAATGTGGGAGTTGTCTGACGCCTGTCCCTTCATCATTTGCTGTGCCATTACCGGGGCTCCCGTCAATGCGGCTGCTTGCAGCCATGTGCGCCTTCTCATGGGGCAAGCATATCCCAGCCGTGCGCCGCCTGGCCAGTGTCGCAACTGGCGGCTGCTGCACACCGCACTGACGCCGCGAGATTACGGCTCAGGTTGGCGACCATCACTTCACCGTGATCATGAGTGGTTCACTGGAATAGTTGCCCACCGTCAGCACGATGGCGTGCTCGCCTGGAGAAAGGGCCGGAATTCTGACATTTGCTTGCGCAAGGCCAGCAAACCCAGGTGTCATTCCCAGGTATTCCAGTGGGGCGCTGATGCCGCCAATGGTCGCGCTTGTCGCTTCGGCGGGTATCGCGAGCGGTGCAGACGGATTTGCCGCTCCGGTGGCGACAGCGGGGGTCACATCCCCGATGCCAGTCAGATACGCAACCACCACTTCGCCTGGCGCCACGCCATTTCCGGCGTTGTTCAGGCTGCCATCGGGGTTGATGACGACAGCACGCCCATTAGAACGGAAGATTTCAGGCGACGCCTGCTGAATTGTCACAGGGACACCCACCGTGCCGCCAGACGCATTAAAGGCGCGGAGCGTATGGGCGCCAGGCTCCAACCCAAATGGGATTTGCACATTCAACTGAAGCGGGCTGGCGAAGACCATGGGGGCAACCTGGCCCGCGACGCAGGTAACGCCTCCCCCCAACTCGGCAGGTAACGGTAGCGCGACGGCCGCTGCTTGCAAGGCGGCTACATCCGCACCAAAGACGCTTGCGAGGGAACCCGGCGAGAGCGCGCGAGAGAAGGAGGCAGCATTCACGATACCTTCCGCCGGGACAACGGGCGCGAGGCCGGGCTGTCCTGCGCTGGGTGGAATCCAGAACCGGGGCATGCCAGTCTGGCCTAGCAGCAAGGTTCCATCCGGACTTAACGCCAAACCTTCTGAAATCGAAGAAGCAATTGGGGCATAGCGCGCGCCCGTGCAGCCGGACGCCGATCCAAGCATTCCATTTAGAGCAACCGTTTCGATATTCCCGTCCTGCGTTATGCGCTTGATTGTGAGCGTTGCAAGGTCCGTCAGATAGATGCCGTCCGCGCCCAGCGCGAACGCATCGATGGATAACGGGGCATCCAGTGCTTTCTGGCTGCCCGGTAGATCATCTCCGAAACTCGCGCCCGCCAAGTGCTGTAATGTGTTGTTCGGCCGGATTCGAAACAACTTCGTACTGGTGGCGAAAACGATGCTGCCCTGCTCGTCGAGTTGGATCCTGTCGACGCCTGACAAACTCACGGCGGTGGCCAGAGAGCCTTCTGTAGCGCTGGTTGCGCCGCCACCAGCAACCGTGCGGAACGAATTGCCATCAATTCGCCAAATCCGGCTGCTATGCGCCAGCAGCAACTCTCCATTGGAGCGCACGGCCAGCCCGGGCGGAGTGAGAAAATTGACAGCATCTAGACTAGCACCTTCTGTGATGGTGGAAGTGCCAGATGGATTGCCCGCGATGGTGGAAATGATGCCGTCGGGAGCGATGCGACGAATCCGGCGGTTCGATCCATCGTGAAAAAAGATGGTGCCGTCGGGCGCCGCCACGATGGAACGGACAAAGGCCACCTGTGCTTCGCTCGCAGGCCCTCCATCACCGGAAAAGCCAGACGAACCGGTACCTGCTACAACCTTGAAGCTTCCACTTCCATCCAACTCCAGAATGCGGGTGAACGCCCCCACATAAACTTTGCCGTTGCCAGCGGCAAGCGAGTACACGCTATCGGACACCCCGGCTGGCAGGCCGCGTCCCAGGTAGACACCTGCGGCTTGGGGCTGGTCTACAACTTCAAACGAACCTTCGATGGTCACTTCCTGGTTGAGTGCTCCGGTTACGGGAAGGGTTACCGAAGTGTTGTAGCTTCCGGGGCTCAGCGTTCTAGCGCTGCGGGTAACAGACACCCTTGGGGTTGGGTTCGCGGGGTCAGAGCCGTCGTGAATGATTCGGACTGAGGTGCCGGGACCTGTAGCAGTGGCATCGCCAACCGTGATGCTGGCAGCGCTACCACCCTCGGCGGTCACGATCTGTACTGTTATCCGGCCCTCGCTGGTATCGCCACTCAGCAATTGGCCGCTGTCCAAAAACACGCTCGGAATCGCGGTGGGCGTGTAGGTGCCCTGCAGTTTGCGCCAGAGTCCACTGGGGGCTGTCTGCACCGCCACGCCTCCATCGGTGGAAGAAGTTAGACCGTGAATCAGTTGCGCTGAGTTTGCGGAGTCAAACGAGGTGCGCTGTGTTGAGAGTGCCAGGCTGCCCGTGTAGCCCTCAAGAGTTCGCGCGACAGTTGAAAAGTTCTGCCCACTGTCGTTGCTGTAGTAGAGACCTAACCCACAACAGTCTCCGACAATTACTTGGCTGGGGTGTGTGGTGCTGAACTTAACTCCGATGTAGTTTCCTTGCCGCACACGAACCCAGCTTGCACCTCCATTTGTTGAGCGAAAAATTCCGTTCAAACTGGATGACGGTCCACTCATGCTCGCCAGCAGGATATTCGGGTTTGTGGGCGATGCGGCGATTGCGTTGATTCCGGCGATGTCGTTCCCGACATTCCAAGTCTGCCCAATCAGTGACCAACTCTTTGCCCCGTCGGTTGAGCGAAAAACGTCGCCGCGGAAAGTACGATAGAGCGTTTCCGAACTGCC
>CAZUAX010000078.1:13900-19364 GCA_964618435.1 uncultured Solibacteraceae bacterium | reverse complement strand
GAAAGACCGTAGAAACATAGCCGCGCGCTGGTACCTGAATCTCCCGCAGCTTACGCCATTGCCCATTTCCGCGCTGGTCCACTTCCAGAGTGAATGTGATTGTCTCGTTCGAACCATGAGCGAGGTGCAGCATGCGGCGCTGGTAGCCCTGGAACAAGTAGGGTTCAGAGACATCTCCTGCTTTCAGGTTGTCGCTCACCCACACGCCACCTCGTCCAATTACGGGGCCCAGACCTTCAAGCCGGTCTGGTTCCACAAACCAAAGGTTCGATTGTGACTGGCCAGGGCCAGCAATCTTTCCCTTGGCCATTCGGGTATTCAGAAACTCCGACTTGGCGCTGTCATCCGCGCCAAACACAATGTGGTCTTTCCAGCGAGCAAAGTCGCCTATCACCTTCAGGTAGGTGGATCGTGGCGCAATGCCTGCGGAATTAGCGGCCGTGAATGTGCGGGGAAATCGCCAGAATGTGCCATGCATGGTCATCAGCAGATCCTTCTCGCCAACTTCCCGAATGCGGGGCCATTCCGTGTTCCAACCATGCGCTCCATCATAGGTATGCGTGGCCTTGGGAAGGCGGTAGCTGTGCCAGCGGCCCTTATCGAGCAGCATCAGAATCACGGAGCGGTGGTCCCATCCAGTGCTCCAGATAGGATCCCGTTCCGGATTGCGATTGCCATGGATTCCGCCCGGGCCTGTCACCTCTGTGAACTGGTTTCGACGGATTACCCTCCACTCCCTGCCGTTCCACTCAGCCAGGCATCCGGACGGGATGTCCGGCGGTAGCTGGCCTCCTCCAACTTCTCCGTTGTTCGAATACACCACACGGCCTTGGCCGGAATAGAAGCCCTTGCCGTGGTAGCCGGGCAGCAGAGGGCCTGCAACATCTTTTGCCCTCTGGTCTCGTACGGCGACGTTGGCGTCTTCGTAGAGCTGGGTGACCTCCAGGGTGTTCACATCCACGTCGTAGAAGCCCTCTTCCATCGTGGCGACATAGATGCGCCCGGCTGGGGCAGTGAGATGGCGCGCATTGCCGGTGGGCCTTCCGGGCATGCGTTCAAACGGAATCACGCGCACCTTGCCCTTAGCGTCAATCACGTATGGTCCCAGGAACAACTGTTGCGATTCCCGGTGAATCATCCGGTTCGCCGGAGTTCCGCCGATGCTCTCCGGACGGATGGTTTGATTGAGCGCCTCATCAATCTCGTAGAGCTTGTCGGAACCGCCAAATGGCTGGTGCGGAGAGTAGGTAATCACCCATAGCCGATCCGCCCACGGCACCACGCCCCCTGTGCCGCATTCGGCCCCTTCATTGAACATCGCAAGGTGCGGGTAAATGCCGCTGATCTGTTTTTGCTGGCCCCACAGCGGGCATAACGCAGCGGTAAACAACAACACAGCAGCCTTAATTGCGCACTTCCGGAATCGGTTGTGCAGCGGATTGGGTTGGCGGCAACGCATCCTTTGGATCTCCGTAGAGGTTACGGTATCAAACCGGAGCCAGCAAACGAGAGCTGGCCATTACGCTCTATACTGTCTGTTTACTTAGCCGTAACCGGAGACCTTGCCTGATGCGTAACCATCCCTTCCCCTTCGGATTGAAGACCTTGTGGGTCGCCATGCTGATGCTGTCGGCCTTGGCCGCGCCTGTCCTGGTATGCGCGCAGAGCGGTGGGGACACCAAGCTCGACGAGTTTCGCGCTTTAGCCACCACACTGGAAATGGTGATGGTTCCCATGCGCGATGGCGTGCGCCTTGCTACCGACATTCATTACCCCAAGGATAGGCCCGGCCCGTTTCCGGTGATCTTCGTCAAGACTCCCTACAGCTTCAACAAGCTCACTGAGAGTAATGTTGAGTTCCCACTGGAGGCCATCAAGCGCGGTTACGCCTACGTAGTGCAGAATGAGCGCGGTCGATACTATTCGCGCGGAGAGTGGGAGATTCTGGGGGACCCTGCTGGCGATGGCTACGACTCGCTCACCTGGCTTGCAAAGCAGTCCTGGTCCAGCGGCAGCGTGGGTACTTATGGCTGTTCCTCCACCGCGGAATGGCAGATGGCTCTGGCGGCGAAGAAACATCCCGCACACAAGGCAATGGTGCCGATGGCTGCGGGGGCAGGCATCGGGCGGGTAGGTGAATTTCATGAGCAGGGGAATTGGTACAAAGGCGGTGTCCACCAGACTCTCTTCACCGTATGGCTGTATGGGGTGCAGCAGAACATAAGGCCACAGTTTCCGGAGGACCTGCCGCAGGAACAGCTACAGCGCCTTCGCACGATGTACGATCTTGCCCCCAACATGCCAGAGGTGAACTGGAAGAAGCAATTGCGCAAATTGCCCGCTATTGACTGGCTGCGCAGCGCGGGCGGCAACGAAGGGCCAGGCGCCGAGTTCCTCACTCGTAAGCCGAACGACCCCAAATGGTATCAAGGCGGGCTGTATCACGACGATCAGGATTTTGGAGTACCTGCCTTCTGGTTCAATAGCTGGTTTGACGTTAGCCAGGGGCCGAATCTTGCGCTGTTCAACCATGTCCGCGCCAAGGCCAGCGACCCCGCGGTGCGCGACGGCCAATTCGTTCGGGTGGCGCCCACGCTGCACTGTGGCTTTGCTCGCATTCCCCGGCACAAAGATCTGGTGGTGGGTGAGTTGAATGTGGGCCGCGCCTGGTTTCCCGTGTGGGAGGAAGTGTTCGGTTTCTTTGACCATTATCTGAAGGGGGAAGCCAACGATTTTCCCCGGAAGACATCTCGTGTTCAGTTCTACACCATGGGTAAGAATCGCTGGGAATCGGCGGGAGAGTGGCCACCCAAAGATGTAGTGATGACAGACTTCTACCTGTCCAGTGACGGGCGCGCCAACAGTCTCTTCGGTGATGGTCGCCTTGGCACCTCAGCTCCTGCCGGTGCTCCCACCGACACCTATCCCTATGACCCCATGAATCCGGTGCCCAGCCTGGGCGGTGGCGTCTGCTGCAACGCGGGCGCATCGCTGGGGGGCAGTTTTGACCAGCGGGAAATTGAAGCGCGTTCCGATGTGTTGGTTTACACGAGTGAACCGCTCGATCAGCCGCTGCAGATCACCGGCTATATCCGCGCCTCCCTCTTTGTATCCAGCGACGCCAAGGACACTGACTTCACCGTGAAGCTGGTGGATGTCCAGCCGGATGGCACAGCGTATAACGTAGACGACACCATCCTGCGCGCCCGCTATCGCGAGGGCTACGACAGAGAGGTGTTCATGGAGCCAGGCAAGGTCTACGAGATTCAGCCCACCGCCATGTCCACCAGTTATCAGTTCGGCAAGGGACATCGGATTCGCGTGGAGGTCTCCTCCAGCAAGTTTCCCCAGTACATGCGCAACCTCAATACGGGAGGCAACAATTACGACGAAACGAAAGGGGTGGTGGCGCGCAATACCATCCACCATTCCGCGAAGTATCCGTCCAAGGTGATACTGCCGGTGCTGCCCGCTCGATGATCGAAGATTCCGTGCGACGCTCGCGCGACGGCAGGCACAAGATGGCGGCCGAGGCGCAGTGCTGCCGGTGGCATCACTACGCCTGATGCCTTGGAGAAAGCCGGTTGCCATGTTGGACAGCCTGTTCACTAGTCCACCGGTGCGGTCTGCGATATGGATCTGCGTCGATTGAACGTCACCCGCGTTTCCCGGATCAACGCAGCGCAAGCCGTCTCCATGCGCTGTTGGATAGGTGCTTCCTCGTAGACTCCAGGGCCGTACCCTTAGCCTGTTATTCCGACAGGATATTCCGATATGCAGAGTATGGAAACCGAAGGTGCGCCTCGATCGGTTCGGAAATATACCTTGCCTGCTCAGCGGCAGCGCAGCATGTGGGCGATTCTTCTAGCTGTCTGCGTCCTCGGCATTTATCCCTACAGCATCCGTTGCCAGATTACGCCCGTCCCCTACAACAAAGAGCTCCAGTGGTTTGCTTTTGGTGGAGACCACGTGGTGAAGGGCAAATGGGGCATCCACTTTGACGGGGGCTACCGGCAGATGGACCACGCTGCGTGGGACCAATGGCTGGTGCGTCCAGGCGTCAACTACCAGTTGCGAAAGAACATTCAGCTTTCAGCCGCATACGGCTTCTTCAACACCCATCCAGGAGGCGTTGGATGGAAACCTGGTGCCGCGCCCGAACATCGCCTCCAGCAGCAGATAACCATTTCCAGACCCATCAGAAAACTCCCTGTGCGTCATCGTTTCCGGACGGACCAGCGCTTCCTGGGAAGTGGATTCCGGGATGGACACGACCGTAGCTGGCGACTGCAACACCGCGCTCGCTACATGTTCCGAACCGACATCCCCTTGCGCAAGGCCGAAGACAACCGGACCCTGCTTTCCCTTGGCCTCTATGACGAGATTTTCTTTCGGTATGACGGGCTTGATGGTTCGGCCCTCGACCAGAATCGAGTCTTCGCAGGACTCACGCTTCGGCCAACCAGGACCAGTGCCGTGGAGGTGGGGGCGTTTGCGCAGCGCTGCCGCCCGCCGCTGGGCGGACCTCTGGAGAACAACGTGGTTTTGCTGATCTCTTTCAGCAGCAGTGCTCCCCTCAGCTGGCTTTTCCGTCATCCGCAAAAAGAGGCGGCGTTTCGTACAGCGCCCAAGCGTTAGCGAGGAAGCTTCGTGGTTAGCCACTGGAAGTTACCCCTGCCCGCCGATGCTGGCAGGCCCAACTGGATTTTAAATGGTTGGACCCCGGCTACGGTTTTGGCCAGTCCTGGGCCAAATTCCGCTATCGCGCAGTGAAACGCGGCCACTCCACCTGCACGCCCTGTCGGATGATCTCCCGCTGAAACAACTGGAAAGCTTCGGGTGTGTTGCGCACGGCGCGGGGTGTCGTTTGCTTCTGTACGCACCAGGCGGCCAGATATCCCGCGGCCTCGCCAATGTTCCACTCCACCGGATGCAGGCGGTAGCAGCCATTGGTAAGGTGCGTTACGCCCAGGTTCTTGCACGCGGCCAGCAGGTTATCAGTGTTCTGCGGAATCAATGCGCCCAAGGGAATCTGGAAGGGCAGGGAACTGATGTCGATGTAGTTGTCCCCGCCAGTCGAAGGATGCAGGTCGATGCGGTAGCTGCCCACGCCCACGGAGTCAGCAAACGGTGCTGCCTCCAGGTCTACGCCACTCTTGCCCGTGATGGCTGCCCGCGCTTTGGCGCCCACATGTTCCTCGGTTACGATGAACTCCGCGCGGATGCGCCTGGACTCCCGAATGTACGGATACTTGGCCATGCCGTCGGCAGTGCCACTGGCGTCTTTGCGGAGTTGGAGGCCCTTCCATCCTTGTCCCCCATCTGGACGTGGCGCTTCGGTTTGTAACCAGTAAACCAGTGACAGGCTAAGCTGCTTTGCGGCCTCCAAATGCTTGTTGTACTCGGCTTCTGACACCTCGTGAAGGTTGCCAAGCCAGTAATCGTTCTGGGGCCAGTTCACCAG
>CAZUAX010000078.1:0-13800 GCA_964618435.1 uncultured Solibacteraceae bacterium | reverse complement strand
TGGCCAAGCACGAAGCAGACCGTACAGGCCTGCAGGTTGTTTGGCTGTGCCGTTTCGGGGGCAGTGGGTTCGTTGGTGTCGCGTCGGCTTTCAGCGCCTGTCACATATTCAACGCCTGCCAGCGGCAGCAGGTCGCCCTGTTCGGTGGCATCAAGGAAATAGGAGGCCTCCACGTCGTGTTCATCGCCACTGTGAAGGTCGCGCAAGCGGACGCTACGCACCTGGCCGTTGGTGGCTGAGGCGGCAATTGGCTTGTGACGGAGAGCAAGCGTCAACTGCCCGCTGCTGAGGTAAGGCAGCAGCATGGCTTCGAGTACCGCGAGGCTCACGCGCGGTTCGTGGGTAATGCGGGAAACGGAACCGTTACCGGGGTTTAGATGCGGAAGCGCTCGCGCCTCGGCGGTGAGCGGAAAGTGTTGGTGGTAGTAGGCACGCACAGCCTGTCGGTATTCCCGGTACAAGCGGGTGCAGCCGGTGGACTCAATCCATGGATGTTCATCGGGAGGGACCAATTGCGACGTCAATTGGCCGCCTACCCAGTCGGTCTCCTCGCTCAGAAGCACTCGCGCCCCCGCCCGCAATGCCGCCAGCGCTCCGGCTACTCCACCAGTACTTCCCCCAATCACGGCCACATCAAAGCGTGCGTTCGTTTGGGCCAGCGAAGGAAGCCGCATCGCAGCCAGCGACGCGGAGGCAAGAAATAGGCGGCGTGTCCACATAGTGATGATGGTAGCGCGGGCAGGGCCTACGCCCGCTGGAAGCGCTCAAACAGCGTTTCCCGTTCCACTGCCGTGACGTGACGGGAGCGATGGTGCTGGTAGTGGGCCAGCGCGGATTCGGCTTTTCCCGCTCCCGTGGCATAACCCAGGAACTCGCCCAGGCTTTCCACAGTGAGCCCCAGCCAAAGGTGGGGCACGGTTCGCCAGATGCTGTGCGGCGCATAACCGGCTCTTTCCATCGCGGCCAGGGAACGCGCCAGCCGCACATAGGGCACGAAGATCGCCGCCAGGCAATACAGCAGACGCCGCAACGCATTCCAGTTCTCCGTGCGAAGCCCCGCCGAAACGCGTCCCGCAAAAAAGCTTGCGGCAATCCAGCTATCGAACACCGCGTAATTCACCCGGGCGGTAATGGCCTGCGGTTCCAGGTAGAGGCTGTGTCCCTGGGCGCGCAGGCCTCCCGGCAGCGCGGCTTCCATGGCAAGCCAGCTCTCCAGGTCTTCGCCCAGTTCCAGAAGTACGCTCCGGCGGTAGCAGCAGGAATGGCCGGGCAAGGAATCCATCATTTCGCCCTTGCTGCCGTGCAACGCATTACCTCCGTGCATCAGGAAATCCGCCCAACTGACGTTGGTCTCCGGGTTGGCATTGCGGACCACGGCGCTCACTGCTGCGTGGCCCGCCTGATGCGCCAACACAAGGGACTCCGCCCATTGTGGTTCGGGGAAGGAATGATCAGAAGCCAGCACTACCAGAGCCGCGCGTGCGTGTCGTACGCCGGCTGCTTTGCCAGTGGCCAGGGACGCGAACGCGGGAATTCGCACAAGTTGCCAGCTATGGAACATGTCCAGCCACAAGGGATCCGGCTCGAAAGGTCCCCGCGTGGGCACCACCATCACGAGTTCCACATCGTTTACAACCGTCTGGACTCGCAGGTGCGCCAGCAGAGGCTTCAGCGTGTCAAAGCCATTTGGGGTAGAAACAATGACCGAGAGGGAAGGATCCGGACCCGCTCTTCCGGACCCGTCACTGTCGCGTGCCACCGTGGCCGGTCCGGCCTCTGCCACACCCTGCTCTGCTCGCGGATGCAGATCGATTTGTCGCAGCGAAGCACCGTAGGCCCGCTCTACCAGTTCGAGAGCGAGGTAGCCGTCATCAAAGGATGCGGCGGGCTTGCCTCCCAACATCACCGCCTCAGCAAAGCCTTCCCATTGCGCGCGAAAGGCTGCGGCTTCGTCTCCTCCTCGCAGGGAGATAGCGAAACCTTCCGGTACCTCCCCGACGCCGGTACTCCATCGCGCCCGCGGTGATGGTTGTGTCCCCCGTGCTGCTGCTGGCCTTGCCTCGCGGTCGCAAGTCGTCTCGCGATAACTATAGGGGTGATTGAGGGCGAAGCGGATGGCTCCCCGTTCCCCTAGAATCTCTACTTCCTGGTAGTCAGCCTGGCCCGCCATCAGCGTGGTATGCACCAGCACGCCGCTAAAGCTGCGCGTAACCAGTTGCACGCGTGCACTGGCCTCGCCCACTTCCAGCTTTTCCGCATGCAGAGCGTGCAAATCCTCGCCCAGCAAAAAACGCCAGAGGTCCAGGTGGTGTACGCCCAGTTCAAACAGCAGGTTGCCGCCCAGATGCTGAAAGTTTCGCCAGGAATCTTGCGGCAGGCGCTGGAATACCGTGCTGCTCCATACGCTGTGGACGGCGCCTACCCGGCCTATGCGGCGGGACGCGATGGCCTGCCGCGCGCGTTGCACCAGGCGATGCTGTCGCAATTGAAAGCCCACCGCGCACACTAGTTCTGACCGCCGCGCCAGTTCCGCCAGATGCCACGCATCCGCGGACGTTAAGGCCAGCGGCTGTTCCACCAGCACGTGCTTTTCGGCGCGAAGGGCGGTTTCCACCAGAGATGCGTGGGCGGAAGGGGGCGTCAGGATGGCCACGGCGTCAATGGCCGGATCGTCGATGATCTCCTCAGCCCAGTCGTATAGCCGCGCCGTGTCAAACTGCGAAGCCATGCGACGGGCAGACTCCGCGCGAAGGTCAAACACGCCGGTGACCACGATGCGCCGGCATTGGGCAATGGCCGGGCCGTGCAGTGCGCGGGCAGCGACGCCGCAGCCAATCACCCCCAGGCGAATGTGGGGGAGGCTTACGCGACCCATCGTGCACGCCTCCCCCACACCACTGCGCTCAGCGCCAGGCTTACCGCCGCGCGACACCCTAAGTGTGTATGCCTACAGGCCCTCACGCCCTCCACAGTAACAGTCCCGAGGCAACTTCAGCTATGGCAACAGTACTACCCGCAAGGCAGGTCAGCTAGCCGGGGAATGGCAAGTACGCACGCTTTAGGGTCTTCGTGGTATCCAACGACAGCGTGTCTGCCCCCAATCGGTCCAGCGTACCCATTACGGTTACCAGGCTCATGATCTTCTTCTGCATTTCCGGCGAGGTAGCTATGGTATCGATCAGGTAGGGCCAGATGCCTTCCCTTCCGGTGATGCCCTTCACGTGGATGCGCTTGCCGTTGTGCTGGAAACTAAGTTCGCGCATGCGGAAGATGATGTCGTTCAGCGTATAGCCGTCAATGGTGAGCGATGGGTCGCCATACAGGCCAAACAGCACAAGGGTGCCCCCGTCTTTCACCAGCGACAGACACTGTTCAAAGACTTTCCGGGAGCCGCCTGCAATGTCCACCACCGCTTCAAAACCCTCGCTGCCGGCAAAGCCTTCCACTTGTTGTGCGAGGTCCGGCGCAATCGAGTTGAAGACAGCATCGGCGCCGAAACCTTTCGCGCGCTCCATCCGGGCGGGGTCAATTTCAAACGCCGCGAGGCGCTTTACCCCGAAGTTCTTGGCAAACAGCTGGGTCATCAGCCCGTGGTAGCCGCAGCCAATCACGGCCACACTGCCCAGCAGGTTGTTGTCAAAGAGATACTTAGCCACCAGGCAGTCATTGCCCACACCTTCCAACAGTGAGGGGAAGAACGCAGGCTCACTCAGCACCTTGGGCACTACGTGGGCGCAGTAGGTGGGTATCGTCAGATACTCCGCATAGCCGCCGTTCAGAGGGCGCAGGTATTCACCGTTCACGCTGGGCCCCCACAATCCCAGGATTCCCTCCTCGGGATATCCGGGCAGGGTGTAGTGGCTCTCAGCCACCACCCGTTGGCCCAGCTTGAAGCCGCGCACGTTGGGGCCTACATCCACAATTTCCCCAAACACTTCGTGGCCGGGAATGGTGCCATCCTGCACCTGCGGAAACTTTGCGCGAAACAGGTCTTCGTCCGTGCCGCACACTGAGACGCATCGCACCTTCACAAGCAGTTCGCCGGGCATGGGACGCGGCACCGCGACGTCGCTGAGCGTCAAGTGGCCACCATCCGCTGCCTTTTCGCGGCTGTAGGTCCACGCACGCATGGTGCGTTTGGGGCGCGGAGCCGGTGCGGCCGCAGGGTCGCCCGTTGCCGCGGAGCTGAAAAGCCCTTCCTCCCGCGCGGCAATGGTGAAGGCTTCCACGCAGCGCTCCACCTGCTCACGGGTGTGGGCGGCGCTTAGCTGCACACGAATGCGAGCGGCGCCCTTCGGCACCACCGGAAAGCTGAAACCAATCACATACACGCCCAGTTCCAGCAGGCGGTCCGCCATCCTCGCAGCGAGGCGCGCATCGCCCAGCATCACAGGAGCGATGGGGTGAGTGCCCTCCGGCACATCAAAGCCGGCATGGCGCATGCTGGTGCGGAACTGCTGGGTATTTTCCTGCAGCTGCGCGCGAAGCTGTGCGCCCTCGTCAGATTCCACAATGTCGAAGGCGGCCATCGCACCCGCCGCCAGGCTGGGCGGAATCGAGTTTGAAAATAAATACGGTCGCGAGGTGTTGCGCAGCCATTCCACCAGCACATGGCGACCCGCCGTAAAGCCGCCCACCGCTCCGCCCAGCGCCTTGCCCAGCGTGCCCGTAATCACGTCTGGCTGCACACCGAAGTGCTCACCCGTGCCTCTCCCGTTTTCACCGATAAAGCCGGTGGCGTGGCAGTCATCCACCGCCAGCAACGCCCCATATTGCTTGGCTAGCGGGGCAAGCTTATCGAGCGGCGCCAGGATGCCATCCATGCTGAATACGCCATCTGTGATAGCCACCACGGTGCGCTCATTTCCGGGGTCGCCCTCGCGTGCTTCCTGCAAGGCACGCTCGAAGTCCGGCGCACTTCGCTCATCGTAGGGTACCCTGCGGCTCTTGGTAAGTCGCACTCCGTCGATGATGCTGGCATGGTTTAGCCGGGCGCTGACGATCGCGTCTTCCGCGCCCACCATGTTTTCGAAGAGCCCCCCGTTGGCATCGAAGCAGGACGTATAGAGGATACAATCCTCCATGCCCAGAAACCGTGCGATCCTCTCTTCCAGCTGCTTATGGATTTTTTGCGTGCCACAGATAAACCGAACGCTCGAAAGTCCGTAGCCGTAAACGTTCATCGCCAGATGGGCTGCTTCAATCACTTTGGGGTGGTTCGCCAGCCCCAGGTAGTTGTTGGCGCAGAAGTTCAGCACCGGCTGGTTTGAGCCCGACAACATCAGCTCCGTCGCCTGTGAGGTGGCGATGATTCGCTCGCGCTTGCGTAAACCCGCGGCTTCGCGTTCTTCTAGTGCGGCTTCAAGTTTCTTATAGATCACCATGGATCTTGATGTCCTTTCGTAGGTGTCGCGCCGCAAGGGGTTGCTGGTTGCACTGCCTTGGCGGGCGCACCGAGTGCAGCAATTACGCCCCTGGCGGCTTGCTTCTTCCGGCTGCCTGCATCAGCCCGGCCAGGGCTCCGAAGCGATCCTGGTAATCGAGGATAGATCTCCGGATCACCTCATGCGCTTCCTTGCGGTTATAGACGTGAGTGATCTCACTTATCTTCTTGGAACCAGGGGTGTCTTTATAGGTGAGGAAGTAGTGCCGCAGCCGCTCAATCACGGGGAAAGGTGCGTTCTCAAGGTCTTCGTATTCCCCATAAACGGCATCGTTGTTCAGTACCGCGATGATCTTGTCATCCGCTTCGTTCCCGTCAATCATGCGCAGGCCGCCGATGGGGATCGCCTCCAAAGTGATGTCCCCGTGCATCACTTCTTTCTCGGTGAGCACACAGATATCCAGCGGGTCACCATCGCCCACAACATCCGTACGTCCGGTGCGCTGGTTGCACAAATCCGCCACCTCGTCGCCGCAGTAGGTCTGCGGGATAAAGCCGTAAAGGGCAGGGCAAAAGTTCGAGTATTTCTGAGGGCGGTCGAGCTTCAGGTAGCCACAGACCTTATCGATTTCGAACTTCACCGTATCCGTGGGCACGATTTCGATGTAGCAGGTTACGGTGCTGGGCGCCCGTTCCCCAATGCCGATTCCGTGCCAGGGGTGTGGCTTAAACAGCAGGCTCATCAGGTTCCAAAGTGTTTCCGGAGTCTCGGCTTCCATGATGCGGCTCTCCACGCCCCTGGGTGGATGTCTTCCGCCCAAGGCTCAGTAGTATCTTCTCGCAGCGCATCGCGCTTGCGCAAAGCGAAAGTGCGGTCAGGGTCGAGAATGTTTCCGATGACACCACTTTTTTGTGGTGCCCTCTTGCATGCCCGCCGATTCGGAGTTATGCTCAGGTTTCGGATGTTGCTCACTGCTTCCAACACGAACCTCGGCTACTGGCGCTGGTATTGGCGCGCCGGGGTTGGTGCGGGTATGCGGCGGTAAAAAGACCTCCAGGCATCCGATATCAACCCACTCGCTGGAGTGGGTTTTTTTGTGCCCGCTCTGGCAATAGGAGACATCATGATCGTCACCATGAAGCCAGAGGCGGAATCCGCCGACATCGAAATGGTAATTGAGCGCGCCACCCAATATGGTTGTCGCGTGCATCGCAGCCAGGGCGAAGAGCGGGTGCTCCTGGGCATTCTTGCCCCAGGCGATCGCCTTCCTGCCCTCGATGTATTCGAAGCACTTCCCCAGGTTCACCGGGTTGTGCGTGTGTCTACTCCTTACAAGCTGGTAAGCCGCGAATACCGTGCGCAGACCAGCGAAGTGCGCGTGGGCTCAGCCGTGTTCGGCGGCCGGGGCTTCCCGGTGATCGCGGGGCCTTGCTCTGTGGAAAGCGAAACGCAGATCCTGGAGACGGCGCGTTTTCTTCGCAGCCTGGGCGTTCCCCTCTTGCGCGGCGGTGCATTCAAGCCACGCACCTCACCCTATGAGTTCCAGGGCCTTGGAGAAAAAGGGCTCCGCTTGATGCGGCGCGCCGCCGACGAAACAGGCCTCGCCGTCGTCACGGAAGTGCTGAGTGAACAAGACCTGCCGTTGGTAGCCGCCTTTGCGGACATGCTGCAGATCGGCTCCCGCAACATGCAGAATTATGCCTTGCTGAAGGCCGCTGGGGCGACCCGCAAGCCCATTCTCCTGAAGCGGGGCTTGAGCGCCACCATCCAGGAGTTCCTGCTTGCCGCCGAGTACATCGCCGCCCAGGGAAACAGCAGGGTTGTGCTATGCGAGCGAGGCATCCGCACGTTTGACCAATCTACCCGCAACACCTGTGACCTTGCCGGGGCTGCCCTCCTCAAGGAACTCAGCCACCTCCCCGTGATCGTCGACCCCAGCCATGCCACTGGGCGGCGAAGTCTGGTGCTGCCCGTCTCTCGCGCCGCGGTGGCGGTGGGTGCCGATGGACTGATGGTGGAAGTGCATCCTGTTCCCGAAGAGGCACTCAGCGACGGCAAGCAAAGCCTCAGCTTTGGGGAGTTTGCTCACTTGCAGCAGCAACTCACGCCCTACCTGGCCCTGCGCGAGGCTGGCTTCGATGCCGCCGAGAACAAAGAGGGCGAGGTGGCAGCGAACGACGGCGAGGGAAATGCGCGGTTCGTGGCATCATCGATATAACGTGCAATTACAGGCTCAGCTCCGGCGGCAACTGATTACCCTCGCGCCCGTGGTGTTTGTGCTGGGTGCGTCCATTTTCGGAGCCTGGCTCTGGTTGCGCCACCAGGAAGGCGCCACACTGCCCGCCCTCATCCAGCACTTGCCTGGCCAAAATGCCGCCATGGGTTTCGCCAGCATTGAGGCTCTGCGGCAGAGTGGACTCTTGAAGCCCGATGCTGCCCCGGCGGCCCGTGAGCCGGAGTACGAAGCCTTCATCCGCAAGAGCGGTTTTAACTGGGAGCGAGACCTCGATAGCATCGTCTGGTCGTTTACCCGCGATGCCCGCTTCTTCTTCGTGACCGGCCGCTTCGACTGGGCGCGCCTGGAAGAGTTCGTCCAGGAGGAAGGTGGCCAGTGCAAAGACAGCTTTTGCACCATTAGCGGCAGCCAGCCAGACCGCCAGATTTCGTTTTTCCCTTGGCGCAGCCATGTGATGGCCCTGGCGGTTTCAGAGGACCGCTACGCCGCGGATCGTTTACGCCTGGATTACCGCCATGGCTTCTCCGCGCCCGAAGCCCCATTCTGGTTGCACTTGGCGGGAAGCGCATTGCAGGATGCTGACCCTCAGGCACCCGGGCTGAAGGGCTTCCTTCGCCTCCTTGAACGTACCCAGGCAGCCACCCTCTACCTGGTACCCAGCCAGGATGCGTTCAGCCTGGAATTGCGTGCCCAGTGCGAGGACGCCGACACCGCCGCTGCCACCAGCAGGGAATTTGCCAAACTCACTGACTGGTTGAACAAGCTGCTGGCCATCGAGAAGCAGCAGCCCGGCGAAACGGAACTGGCAGCAGTGCTTTCTACCGGAAAGTTCACCTCTAACGGTGCGGTTCTGGAAGGCAGTTGGCCGATATCCCGAAACTTTCTTGCCAGCCTGGTATCTGACGAGTAACTTGATTTATGTCTTTCGCTTTACATGCGGATTGTGCGTTTGTTGTGTCTGGAAACCTCGTGCGCGACACAGTGGTGCGCGCCGTGGAGCGCCTGGATTTCGGCGCTACGGTGTGGGTGGATAGCGTGCTCCCCAGCCTCGGGGGCAATGGTGCCAACACCGCCTATGGCCTCGCCAAATTGGGAGCGCCGGTGACCCTGGTTTCCGCTTGCGGAGATGACGAAGCAGGCAACGCCTGCCTGCGTATCTTGCGCGATTTAGGAGTTCGCACGGCATTTGCCCCGCGGATGGGCGTCCGTACCGCCATCACCATTGCCCTGGTGAACGGCCGTGGCGAACGCGCCTTTCTGCATCAGCCGGGCGTGAATCGTTCTGCGCTGGATGCGCCAGTGGACTTCCAGGCTTGTGAGCTTCCTGCTGAGACGCCCTGGCATTATCATCTGGCGAACCCCTTCGCGCTGCCCGCCTTTCGCGAGCATGCCGCCCAGAGCCTCCTGCGAGCCAATCGCCTGGGAGCCACCACCTCGCTGGATACCGGATGGGATTCCCAGGGTCGCTGGCTGGAGGATCTGCAAGCCTGCCTGCCGCTAGCGGACCTGCTGTTCATCAACGACCGTGAGGCCGAGCAGATTACGGGTCTCCGGGAAGCAGGGAAGATGGCGAGTGCGCTCCATCGCTTGGGTGCCCGCCGCGTGCTGCTCAAGCTGGGAGAGCAGGGCTGCCTGCTGAGTGATGAGGACGACCGCGAGGTGATTCCAGCTTTTTATGTGGACGTGGCCGATACCACCGGCGCGGGGGATGCCTTCGTGGCAGGCTATCTGGCTGCGTTGCGCCGTGGATTGAGTGCCCCTGATGCCGCACGCTTCGCCAATGCGGTGGCGGCACTCAGCGTGCAGCAATCTGGTTCGGTCGCAGGGCTGCGCAGCTACGAAGACACGCTCACTTGGATGGACGAGCAGGAATCCGCCTGAAGCATTACCCAAAATACGGTGCTTCTGCGGTATCCACAGCCCAAGATGTCTTGCCTACTCGGAAAGGAATCCTTCAGCCTTAAGTTTTCCTTCCAGTTCGGGCGTGAACTCCGCGTAGCGCACTGTGATGCGGGCACGGCCCCGCTTTAGCGCCACTCCATAGGGCGGATTGGCAAATTCGAACACGCTTCGCAGCGCCTTCACGTCCTCGGGGTCCTTTGCCAGCTCTGCCTTGAATCCGGAATCATCCAGCAGATACTGCCCCCAGTCCGGGTTTATCGTTGGCACGGCAATCACGCGCGTCGAGCCCCAGTTCCACGTCGCCATCATCTTGGCGGATTGCAGGCAGTGCGCGCACTCCGGGTCATACAAATAGAGGAAAGTAGGAGCATCTGCCAGCGGGACCAGTTCGCCATTCACGCGAATGGTGGCAGGTGCTTCCAGGCTGCTTTCCCTTGAGGATGCCACCGCCGCGGAGCTCACGCTTAGCACCGTTAGCAATGCCAGCACAGCCATGCTCGTTTTGGCCGAATGCGGCAACAACCATGCCGAGGACCGCGTCGCCCACCATCCGGCAATCCCGGCCAAGGCCATCATCGCGAAGTTGGTGATGAAGAATACGGGACCAACGGCACGCTTGATCCACGGGAAGCAGCCGCAATCCTCGCCCTGCAACCGCTCAAAGTTGACGCCCACATAAATGCAGAATGCCACCAGCATGGCCAGCATGATGGCTGCGCCAAATCGCCGGTAGCGGGGCAGCAGCAGCATGATGGCGGCGAACAACTCCGTTACTGCCAGAGCCACCGCGGCGGCTACGCTGAGGTTGCCAGGAATTAGCACCTGCGTAAGGCGTTCCGCGGCATCCAGCGGCATCAGCATTTTGTAACCGCCGCTGGCGACAAAAACGATGGCCATCACAATGGCTGCGATGTGGCTGGCCGTACGCTTCCAAGCAGGAAGCGAGACCGGATTCCCATCTTCGCGGGCGTCGAGTTCGGTGTGCACTCCCATACCTCCAGTGTATCCGAGGCGATGTCGCGTTCTCATCACCAACGGCCTCTTTGTCGCCATGGTCTGTCCTCTGCCAAAGGCAAGGGCTCATGGGGTTTCGCGCAGCCTTTGTGTCAGCCATGCCACCAGTTCGTCACCGCGCTCCACTTCCATACCGATGCGCAACCAGTAGAGAGGATAGTTGGCAAGGCTGAGTCGCCAGTCGGCGCCAAGGTTCTGAAAATCCTTTTCTGTGCAAACCAGAGTGGTGGCGCCGCAGCCAGTAGCCAGGGAGCCAAGGCGCTTCAACTCGTAAGGGCGGTAGGGGTGGTGGTCCGGGAAGGGAACCCTTGCCTGTACGGGAATCTGCAGCCCGCGCAGTGTCTGGAAAAACGAGTTGGGGTTGGCGAGGCCACAGAAAGCCACCACGGGCGTGTCGGCCAGATGTCCCGTAGGCAGCGTGTCGCCTGTTCGCGCGTCCACCCAGCATTCGGCGCTTACCCGCGAACGAAAAATGGGTGCCTTCGGTTGTACGCGGCGCAACAGGTCCTCAATGCCCCGCAGACGGGCGCCGCTCTCGGTGCGAGTCAGCAGGAAGACATCGGCGCGCGCCAGACCTTTTTCCAAGGGCTCGCGCAGACGGCCCAGCGGCACCACTGCTCGCCGGCCAAAAGGCTGCAAGGCATCCACCACTACCAGGTTGCAGTTGCGTGCAAGCTTCCAGTGCTGCATGCCGTCGTCAAGAATAAACAAGTCCACCGGGAACCGCTGCAGCAGCGCTTGGCCAGTCAGGTATCGATCTGTCCCTATGCCAACGGGCACATCGGCGCGTTCCAGCAGAATCTGCGCTTCGTCGCCGGTGAGTTCCCGGGCAGGGCGCTCCTCGGAGCCAGCTACCAGCAGCGGTTCTCTGCTCATCCGCCGGTAGCCCCGCGTGAGAATCGCTGGGGTGAAGCCTTGCGCGCTTAGCTTCGATGTCAGCCACAGTACGGCAGGCGTTTTCCCTGCGCCGCCGGTGGTTACGTTGCCCACACAAAGCACAGGTACGGGCAGGCTCCGTGCGCGGGGGAGTTCTCGGCCTTGTTTCCATGCTGAGCCTGCCTCCCATAGCTTCGACAAAGGCCAAAGGGTGGCGTAATGCCACCACGAGAGCGGGTCGCGCGGAATGCAGCACTCGTAGAGACTGGCCACGGTTTCAATGCAGCGGGCGGTTGCGCCCCGTCCGGTAAGGGCACGCTGGCGGGCTTTCTGGCCCAGCGCTTGCCTGGCTTCGCTATCGCCAAGCAGGCGATCCAACTCCGGGGCCAGTGCGCCGGCTGAGGCTACCTCCGCAAACGCGCCTGCCTCGCGGAAGTCGGCGGCGATTTCAGGGAAGTTCTCCATGTGTGGCCCTGCCACCACGGCCCGGCCCGCTTGGGCGGGTTCCAGAATGTTGTGGCCGCCGCGGTGATTCAGCGTGCCGCCCATAAACACCACGTCGGCTAGTGGAAACACACTGGCTAGTTCGCCGATGGTGTCCAGCAGCAGCACGCCGGGCAGTGGCAGCGTATCGGTTGCCTGCAACTCGCTGCGCCGAAGGTAGGGAATGCCCGCCTCTCCCAGCTTGGCGGCCGCGCTCCCGAAACGCTCAGGACGCCGCGGTGCCAGAATCAGCAGCAGGTTCGGATAACGGCGGCCGAGGTCCAGAAAGCTGGCGATCACCACGTCGTCTTCGTCCGGGTCGTCTTCCTGCGCCGGGGGCATGGTGCTGGCGGCTACCCACACCTGTTGTGGGTTCAGCCGTTCCAGCAGCGCCGTGATAGCGGCTGGAGGCGCCTTGCCGCTGCTGTCCTGGTCGTACTTCAGATTTCCGCCCACGCTCAGCGTGCGCGTGTCGTCCATCAGGGCCGCAAACCGGGCGTAGCTCACCGCGTCCTGGGCCAGGATGGCATCCGGCAGCGCCAGCACCTCGCGAAAGAGCCACCTTGCCTTCTGGTAACGCGGGAAGGTCTTGGGAGAAATGCGGCCGTTTACCGTCAACAAACCAGCGCCGGTCTTCTTGATCTCGTGGTAAAGGTTGGGCCAGATCTCTGTTTCCAGGATCACCACCACCACCGGTTTGATGTGCGACAGCACCCTGCGTATCGCAAAGCAATAGTCCGCGGGCAGGTAGAAAATGCCGTCCACCCTGTCGCCCAGCTTCTGTTCGGCAAGCCTCCGCCCGGCCAGCGTCGATGCGCTCACGAAGACCGTCGCCAGCGGAAATTGCTTGCGGAGGGCGTCAATCAAGCCCGCCGCGGCGGCGATCTCCCCCACGCTCACCGCGTGCAGCCAAATGGCGCTATGCCCGGTCTGCTTCAGTTCCCGGGGAAGGTAGCCGAATCGTTCAATCAGGTTTCGGGCGTAATCTCTTTGGCGCAGCACGCGTCGGAACAAATACAGTAAAAGAAGCGGGAACGCCAGCCAGGTCAGAATCCGGTAAAGGAAAAAAATGATACGTCGCCGCCAATGCATTTTGTTTTGTGCCGCTGGGGCCTTGGCCTTGTCGGCGCTTCCGGCCTTCGCCGCCGACAAATCCCAGTTTAAGCCCGAAGCGCCTGAACGGTATGCCAATGCCCAAAAGGTGAGCGGCCTGCTGCTGGCGGCAGATTCCTATCATGATGCGGACCGGGCCAAGCTGGCCTTTGGCTCAAAGGCCAAGCCCTACGAAAATGGCGTGCTGCCGGTGTTGCTGATTGTGCGCAATGACTCGCAAAAAGTCATCAATCTGCAGGGCATACGCGTGGAGTATCATGCGGACCGTGCGCGTTCGGCGGCCATTCCCGCAAGCGAAGTGCCCTTCGTAAGGGGCGTACAGACCCCCAAGGCGCAAGGTTCTCCGCTGCCCGGACGCATCAGTGTGCGCCGCGGCAAAAACCCTCTGGACGCCCAGGAAATCCAGGACCGTGCCTTTGCCGCCCCCATCCTTCCCCCAGGGGACACGGCTTCGGGCTTCTTCTACTTCCAGGCCCGGTTCCGCGAGAACGCGATCCTCTACATCACGGGTTTGGTGGAGGCCGGTACGGGCAACGAACTTTTCTTCATGGAAGTGCCGGTAAACGCAGGCCCGCAATAGCTTAATTGCAAACTGCAGCAAATCCAGCGGGCGGAAGTTACGCTGGCAGCCGCTAACGTCAGGTCGGCACCGATACGCTAATCCTCGTCGTCAAAATCCCTGTACCCTGTCCCCCGAACCGACAACCGAAAACCGACCACTGCCAACCCGGCAGCGAAGCAGCCCCGAAGGGGCAAGGGTAATGCTTGCCACGGGTTTCAACCCGTGGACCT
>CAZUAX010000077.1:16664-19425 GCA_964618435.1 uncultured Solibacteraceae bacterium | reverse complement strand
CCGCCGAAACCACCGCTGCCAAAACGTTTGACGCCATCGGCACCATGTAGTAGTAACGGGGAAGGCCCTTGTCGATTCCAAGCCCCAGCACCACGGCAATAGGCACGACCATCACCAGAATGCCCAATAGAATCACCCCGCGCACCACAGTCAGGGGTTCCCCTGCTTTGGGGCGCAGCCGTGCCACAGCCAGCACAAACAGCCCAGCCACCAGAAGCTCTGAAAACACGAAGAGGGGCGCATTGTGGGAAGCATGGTCCACCGCCAGGCCCATGATCAGGGCCGATGAAAGCAGCACCGGCAGAATCCAGAACAGGCGGCTCGCCAGTTCCCGTCCTAGCTCCGATTTTCCCCTTCGTGCGGCCAGATACCGGTAGCCCAGAAACGCCGTCAACAGGAGCGTGGCCGCAGCCAACAGCCAGAACTGCTGCCATCCTCTTGCCAGAAGGACGATTGGAGTAATCACAACACAGGCAATTCCGCCTGCTACTGGAAGGGAACCAGCCAGTCCATTCTCGTCGCGCCTCATCACATAAAACAGCCCGGGAATCAGGAACAGCAGTGGCAGCATGCGTAGCAGTTCTTCATGGTGCAGACGGCGCGCCACATCAATCCGATCAAGGATAGTAGCTTCCGGCGCCTCCCACGGCTGTCTCGCTGCTCCCCAGGAAGAGGCGAAATCAAAGTGGAAACTGAAGAATTCCGCGCCAAACAATGCGGCCAAAATCACCGTCATCACCACCCAGCGCCGCAAGAGCACACGGTCTCCCAACAGCAGCACAAACAGGCAGAGCGCCGAATACAATGCTGCAAAGCCTAGGTAATGCGCGAGATAAACTCCAGCGGACCACAGTGACACCCGCAGGTACCAGCCAAGGTTGCCCGCCAGATCACGGTCTTTCAGATACCGCACAAACTCATAGAAGATCAGTGCGCTAAAGAAAAACACCAGCCCGTAGTAGCGGGCCTGCCGAAAAATTGTCAGGTACCAGATAGACCCCACCGCCAGCGCGGGAAACAGCAGCGCCAGCGCAGTATTGCCATAGATTCGCCGCCCAATCAGCCACATCACACCCACACCCAGAAAGCCCAGCAATGCGAAAGGCAGCCGCGCGGTGAAGGTGTTCACTCCGAACAACTGGAACGAAGCAGCTGTCACGTAGAACTGCAGCCAGCCCTGCATGCCGGGAGTCAGGCTCTTGTTGAAATCATGAGCGTCAAAACCTTGTGCCGCAAGAGTTTTGCCATCGAAAACCGTCGGCACAAGGCTTCGCTGAGCCACCATCGTCTTGGCCCACACTGAGGTTGTTCCCTCGTCGCGCCACAGCGGTGCCCCATCCAGATTCCAGAACATCGCCAAGCTGGAAACCACCACAAACAACGCAAAAAACGCGATGCTGGCTTTTGGGCTCAACGGTTTGAAGTTCTCCAATCTCATCCTCCCGTTTGGCTCAACTATCAGCGGCTGCGCGGAAATCTCACAACTGCCCAAGCTGTTGCACCAAATCACCGAGTCTAACAGCTTGCCGAAAAAACCTGGGATTGCCTCAACTCAGAAGCCGAAAACCATGGAAGAATTGGCAGCTTAGCTCAGTTGCAGGCTATTCCGACAAAGGTGCTTCCAGGACGCGGCGCGCTATGCGAATACCAACGAACCTCGAAACGGGGACTGCGCGGTTACATATACGCTGCGTCCGGGCAGCTTGGGTAACGCCCCGCGAACCAGGGTGTATCCGTTCATCGCCGGCGGGGTCGTCACCTTCATCTCGTGCCGTCCGGCTTTTAGCAGCACCGGCGCGTTTGTGGTCAAGAAGGAGTCCGCGCCCATCGGTGCAGTCTTCACGCCGCCAATTTCCACGCCGTTACGCACATTCAGTTCCACGGAGACCGGCACGTTGCTCGTGCCAGATACGCTGATCTCCAGCGTAAACACGCTCCCTTCGCGCCGCAGCGTACAGCGCTGCTCCAGCGTTGCCACCTCGCTCTGCCTGCGGCGAACGCGCGAACTGGCCCATGCCCTTGGGTCGGACGGTATCTTCTCCGCTGGTTCCATCGGCTGAAAGTAGGGGCCTTCCAGGCGCTGCGTCATCGTGAACGTGTTTTCGTCACGTGTGGCATCCTGTGCTATGAACTGACCCTTGCCGAAGAACGCGCTCGCCAAGCGCACAGCTTCCACCACCACATCGCCCTTGCGAATCGCCAGAATCCGGTCATAGCCCTTGTAGAGCAAGGTCGCGCTCAAGTCGCCATCGCGGAACCGCCAGATGGATGCTTCCCGGAATTCTTTTTCGTAGGCAGCGGCTGGAGCAAGTGCTGCTGGAGACTCGCGCCGCAATTGGGGCAGCAGCAGCCACTGCAGCAGATCTCCATGCTCTTCCTGATAGCGGCTGGCGAGGCCGGCATACACCCCATTGCCATTCCTCGCCGCCAGATAGCGCAAAGCCAGCCAGTTCACACCCATCGATCCAATGGTGTTCTGGTCCTGCCTGCCAGAGAGCTCCGTAACGAGTTCTCCATTCGGATGCATCAGGTTCAACGCCGCCCCTAAACTTCGATCGACAGGCTCCAGCAAGTCCTCTTGATTCAAAAACTCCGCCATGTAGATGAGGCTGCGGTTCACCACAGGCGTGTAGACCAGAGGACTGCGTTCTGTGTAAAGCCCGTCCTCGTCGATGTCGATTCCCTCGGCCAGCCATTGCGCGATCCGGCGGACATAGGACGCCTCTGGCTCCAGGTGATGCAGAATGGCAAGTGCCGCACA
>CAZUAX010000077.1:1645-16564 GCA_964618435.1 uncultured Solibacteraceae bacterium | reverse complement strand
TACCTGCTGGCCGGGCATGCCCACACCGAACCGAGAGTGCTGATGACACCTGCACCCGATTGCGGCGAAACCATCCCATAGGCATCCGCATACCCACCGCGTCCCGGGTCTGTCGCCGCCACAATTTGCCGATCGATCATTTCCGATGCGCGACGCTCCGCGCGCAGAAGCAATTCCGGCGGTACCGTTGTGGGTAAAGGTGCCAGTGCGGTCAACAGCGCTGGTCCCCTGCCTCCGTCTTGCGCCCGGGCTGCACCTAGTCCTGCTGCCGCCATAACCACGAATGACCTGCGAGAGTGGATTGCCATGATAAATTCCGCTTCCCATTCTCCCGTGCGTTCTGCTTTGAATCCAAATGCTGCCTGGATTCACGCCTCTCCTCGAAACATTTGGTCTGCACGCGTACCTTCCACTGGCTGCTAAGCCCAGTGCTGGCTGCTAAGCTCAAAGGAACTGATGTCTGAGCCCACCACTCCTCCTCCATCCGGCGACCCCCGCGTGGCCCAGCCAGACTCACTTAGCCCCGAGGAGTTTCGCCGTTCCGGGTATCAGGTAGTTGACTGGATCTCTGAGTATCTCGCTACTGCCCGCAACTACCCCGTCTTGCCTCGTACTAAACCTGGTGCTCTCTTCGACAGCCTGCCTTCACACGGTCCCGAGGTGGGCGAACCGATGGAGCGCATCATTGCTGACTTTGAACAGCAGATTGTTCCCGCAATGACGCACTGGAACCATCCGCGGTTCTTTAGCTACTTCTCCGTGTCGGCGTCCAGTGCCGGCATCCTGGCGGAAATGCTGGCCGCTGCCGTCAACATGAACGGAATGCTGTGGCAAAGTAGCCCTGCCTGCACGGAACTCGAGCAGCTTACCCTGGAGTGGCTGCGCGAGTGGTGTGGATTGCCCGCCGGCTACTTCGGCGAGATTTTTGATACGGCCTCAGTAAGCACCTTCCACGCGATGATTGCCGCTCGCGAGCGCATTGCTCCTCAAACCCGCGCCGATGGCATGCCCTCCGGCCTGGTGGCCTATGCTTCTGAGTACGCTCACTCATCCGTAGAGAAGGGAGCCATCGCTCTCGGCATCGGGCAGAAGCAATTCCGCAAAATTCCCGTGGACACGCAGTTTCGCATGCAGCCGGCGGCCCTGGAACAACAAATCCTAGCCGACAAACAGCGCGGCCTGCAGCCCTTCTTCGTCAACGCCACCATCGGCACCACTTCGGTCACCAGCATCGACCCCGTGACGGAGATTGCAGAGATCGCCCAGCGTCACGGTCTATGGCTGCACGTGGACGCGGCATACGCGGGACCTGTGGCGATTTGTCCTGAGTTCCGCCACTATTTTGCCGGATGGGAACTGGCGGATTCCATCGTGCTGAACCCACACAAGTGGCTCTTTACGCCAATCGACATCAGCGTTTTCTACATTCGCGATGCCCAGGTGCTCAAGCGTGCTCTGTCCCTGGTGCCCGAGTATCTGAAGAGTACCGAGCATCCGCGTGCCGTCAATTTGATGGATTACGGCATCCCACTGGGGCGGCGTTTCCGCGCGCTCAAGCTCTGGTTCGTGATGCGCTCTTTCGGCAGGGAACGGATTGCGGACAACCTCCGCGATCACATCCGCATGGCTCAGGAACTCGCCGAGGAAATTCGCCAACATCCTGAGTTTGAGGTCACCGCGCCCGTTCCCTTCTCGACTGTCTGTTTCCGTCTTCGGGGAGGGGAAGCGGCAAACGTGCGCCTGCTCGAAGCCGTCAACGCCAGTGGGGTTGCCTTTCTCTCACAGACACGCCTGGGCAATCTGTATACGTTGCGCTTCGCTATCGGCAATATACACACTACCCGTGAGGACGTGGCCATCGCCTGGCAGTGCATCCAGGATGAAGCGAAGCGTCTCTAGCGAGGCAGCCTCTCCTGCTGTCAAGCCCCTAGCGGTTGCTCTGTGGCGTCCGCGTGTGGGGCCGCAGCCATCCTGCGAGTCCCACAGCGCCCAGAAGCAGTAGTGCGCCCCAAGCGATCATCCCCATGGCCAGGCCCAGGTCACCACTGCGTTCGGAAACCTGGCCAATGAGCATCGGGAGCACCGCTCCACCCACAGAACCGGAGGCAAACACCACCCCGGTGAGCCTGATTGCGGTAGGGCCGCCATTTTCCAGGAAGTAGCCCACTCCGTTTGGGAATATGGGGCCCAGCCCAAACCCTGCCAAGGCGATCGCAGCCATAATCATCCACGGTTCTTCCGGAAGCAGCATCCATGTGCTGCCGACCAGCGCCACCAGACTGCCAGTTACCAGTACTGCCAGCATGCCCACACTAGGCAGAATCGCGATGCTTAGCAATCTGCTCAACAGGATGGCGGACCAGAAGGCAGACGGCGCGCTTGCCGCCAGCATTTTCCCTGCGTCCGTGGTTCGCAGCAGGTAGGTGGTGGACCATCCGCCCAGGCTCACCTCCACGCCCACGTACAGAAATAACAGCCACATGCAGGCCAGCGTAAACCGAAGTAACGCGCCGGACCCGGGCTCCGCCATTGCGCCTTCCTCATGATTGCTGGGCATCGCATCTTCGTGGCGAATTGCGGGAACCCCACCTGCCGCCCCCAGTTTCCACGCCAGAAAGGCGCCAATTAACGTCGTTGCCCCGTAGAGGGAGGGAAACCAGGTGCTCCAGCCTTTTTGGATCCATAGGCCAATCAACGGTGGCGCACCCACGGCCCCAATGCTGAAGAACAAATTGAGGAGTGTGAGTGCACGGCCAGTGCGTCCGGGCCACATCGCCGCCGCGGCCAGGTTCGCGGTTGGATTCACCAGCCCCAATCCAAACCCAAGCAGGCAACTTCCCAGGAAACCAGCCAGCCAGATGGACCCGCTCAGCCCCAGCGCTCCGCCTCCAACCAGCAGAAATCCGCCCACCATTAGTGTCCATCCCTGGAAGTGCTTCAATAGAACACTTACGCTTAGGGCGCCGAGCACAGCACACAGGAATACGGCAGCAAACAGCAGACCCGCTCCCCCGTCGCCCATCGTCCAGCGCTGGCTTAGCACCGGGAGTAAAGGGCCATACATGGTGGTTCCCACACCCACCAGAATGAACAGTAAATGGAGCAGAATGCGCGCGGGTCTCAAGAGCTCAGGATAGCGCAGAGGTTTTTGCCAATTCGCTCAGCAAGTACTTTTGGAACTCGCGATGCACCCCTCTGATTAGCCGGCTTCGCTGACGCACACGTGACTCCTCAGTGCGTTCAAATTGGCTTTTTGAAATCACCCTGCCATCGTGGCCGGTTAGCCAAAGACAAAGGCGCTAGGAGACAACAGCTACTGAGAGGAAGGTCTCACTAAATTAGCTTTTTCGCAGCGCTGTCTTCTCACTGTGTCCACGTTGCACTTTAGACAGGCAAGCGTAAATCGTGGCAATTCAATTGTTACAGAAACATTTATTATCACAATTGTTTTACTCCGAAGAAAACCTCAACAAACGGCTAAAAAAAATACCTAGTACTAGACAAACGTATGGTACTTTGCCCCAAGGTGTGGCATAACTAGTTTATTGGCAACGTGCAGTTCTTCGCCAAGTTGTGTAGGAACGCTTCTCTCTATAGGCAGAAGTGATTCCACAATTGAGTTCTCAGGATCATTATCATGCTCACGTGCAGGTCCTTTGCCATCACCGTTTCTGCAGCCCTTTGGCTCTTCTGGGGCGTTGCGTTTCCTGTGTCGGCTCAATCTCCCCATCGTATTGCCGTTCCCATCGAGGGTGGCCAATCCGAAACCGAGAAGCAATGGAATCCCTTGGTGACATATCTGGAAGCCGAGGTGCGAGGACAGTCATTCGCACTTAGTCCCTTAGCGGCCGACGACATTGCAAAGGCACTTAGGCGCGGCGAGGTAGAATTCGCCGTAGTTCCATCGCCCAAGGTGCCACGTCTCTTGAAAGACGCTCCGGTCACCGTGCTCGCGACGGCTACCATTCCCGGGATTGGCAGTGCTCGGGTGTCCGCGATCCCTGGTTCCATCCTTGTATTGAAGGACCGCAGTGACCTTCAGTCCGTGTCGTCACTGAAGCAAAAGCGCGTCATCGCCGTGGGAAGCAATACCCTGGCTGGCTGGATTGCGCCACTCGGGCTCATCCGGGCGGCCGAACTTGATCCCGATAAGGATTTTTCCGACCTTCGCTTCGCCAGTGAAAGCGCTACTGTTCTGGATGCCTTAAATGCAGGCATGATCGATGCGGCAATTCTCAGTAATGCGGATCTCATCGCATCCGTGCGGTCTGGACGCATCAAGACTGAGGCCTTTCGCGTACTTACGGTGAATCACTCTGAAGCCTTGGATGCCAGCCTCGTGAAGGGCAGTACGCAGCCTCTTCCTTTGGATGCATTTGTTCGGATGAGCAGCGTCTCAGACGATTTGGCCCGTAAGGTGGCCGATGCGCTCTACCGGATCGACGCTGGCCATCCCGCGGCCTCCGTCTTCGCCTGGGCACTGCCCGCCAACTACACGGTGGTTCACGATGCCCTTTGGGCGGCCGGTGAACCCTGGAACGCGGAACTCGACCCCGCGCTGGCGCCTTCTGTGTACAGCCAGTGGCCTACCTTCTTCAGCCTGCTGGTTGCCATCATCGCAAGCCTTGCTGCTTTCCGTCTCTACACGGTAATGCGCCAGAAGATGAACGCCGCTAAGCAGACCATCGACGCCGCACAACAGAATCTGGTTGCTACACAGGAAGCTCTGGCGCGTTCCGGGCAAATGCGTGCCAGTCTGCTGGCGAATTTCCGTCAGGACTTCCGCACACCATTGACCGCCGTGCTTGAGATTTCCCGTCTGCTTCGCACCACTCAACTTAGCAGCGCCCAAGTGGAATACGTGAATGCCATACGGGAAACTACGCATAACCTGATGAGCAGCATCGGCAACGTCACTGACTTTGCCAGCCTCGAATCCGGTGCCTTGCAGGTAGAACAACGCGATTTCGACCTGATGGACATCATCGATACCGCCCTCCAGAATGTGTACGAGCAAATGGGCGAGCACCATGCTGAACTCTCGGTGCAGGTGGACGTGAATGTGCCCCGCGCTCTGGTTGGCGATCCCGCTCGCATTCGCCAGGTACTGCAGAACCTGCTGCATAACGCGATGAAGTTCACCCACTCTGGCGATGTGCTGTTGCACGTCAGCCGGATTCGCGAGGACAAAAGCGCTGCGGCGGTTACCTTCACCGTCATCGACACGGGCGAGGGAATCGACAAAAAGCAGATGAAGTCCATCTTCGAACCCTATGCAATCCAGCAAAAGGGGAAGGAAGAGGGCCGCGGTCTTGGCTTGCCGCTATGCAAGCTGCTCGTAAGCCGTATGGGCGGGGAAATCTCAGCCCACAGCGACCCTGGAAAGGGCACCCAAGTCTCGTTCTCGCTTCTCTTGAAGAAACAGTCGCACATCCTTGCTTTGCGTGATGATGATATCAGTCGCATCAAGGGTAGCCGTGTGCTGTTGATTGGCGGCAGCGAGATCAGCCGCCGTATTCAGAAATACTACCTTCAGTCCTGGGGCGCCCAGGTGGTGTACTCCGAGCGCTTTGAAGATGCGATCGACGTGATGAAAAAGGAGGCAGCCGGTTCCCGCCGCTTCGATGTCGTGCTCTCCCCCGCTTTTGTTGGCGAGCGCAACGCGGTGGAACTCGTCGCCACTGTTCGTGACCATCCGGAATTCGATGGTGTCCCCTTCGTCGCGATTGCGTCCCGTCAAGAGTGCGAGGCGCTTCCCCAACTGGAACAACTTGCCGGAGTGCTCATTCTCCCCAGACCTGTGCGCCGCGGTGACCTCGTCATCAAGCTTAGTGAAGCGCTCCGCATGGAAGTGCCGGACCGATTGTGGAAGGATCCTTCCGACTACGATACCGAGGAAATTCGCAAACTCGATTTCGAGTTCAGCGAGTCCAGCATCCGTCGCGGTCTTGTGCTGGTGGCAGACTCCAATTCCATTCACCAGCGCGCTGTCAGCCTGGTGTTGGAACGCATGGGCTACGAGGTAGAGGCCACCGCCTCTGGAGCCGAGGCCCTGAACCTGTTGAAGCGTCGCCGCTTCGATATGGCCTTCATGGACACCAAGCTCCACGGCACGGATGGGTTCACCGTTGTGAATGATCTCCGCGAGCACGAAAACAAAGGGCAGCGGACCCCCATCGTGGGGATGCTTGCCGGCATGCAGGATGGTGAGCGTGAGCATTGCTTGCTCTCCGGTATGGACGACTGCATCCTGAAGCCTCTCGAGATGGAGACCATCATCCGGACTATGCGCCGATGGACGCGCAAGATGCAGAAGCCTGCCGTGCGCGAAGATTCCATGGTGCGTCATGAGATGTCGGCCTAACGGTTTGGTGTAATGCCCGCAAGATCCCACAAGGGAACAGTCCCGCTGGCAGGCTTGCCAGTGGTAGCAGAACAAGTGAGCAAGAGAGCATTGGGCGCGGTTACTCCTGCGAGGGCCGCGCCCGATTTTTTCCTGAGTCACTGTCCACCCCTGGCAGAAGGGGAAACCACCTCTTTCCGGGCACGATCGGCTTCCCCAACGCGATGACCATTGGGCCAAAGCAGGGAGCACCTTTCTTGCGATAGCATAATGCGCTAAGGCCCACTGGGAGGAGCCTCATCATGCGCGTGTCCAATGCCCCCCACTTCTCCATCGCCCGCCGTCGCTTCCTTCAGTCTGTGCCTGCCTTGCTCGCCATGCAGGCTCTCGGACAGGATGGCGTCGATCTCGTCAATCAGAAGCCCAAACGAGTAGGGCTTATCGGTGCCGGTTGGTATGGCAAAAGTGATCTTTGGCGTCTGGTGCAAGTGGCTCCGGTTGAGATCGTTTCCATCTGTGATCCCGACCAGCGGATTCTGGAAGGCGCAGCGAAGCTTGCCGCTGAGCGGCAGCGCTCTCACAAAACCCCGCGTACCTACACGGACTACCGCAAGATGCTGGCGGAACAGGACCTGGAAATCGTCCTCGTCGGCAGTCCGGATCATTGGCATGCTTTGCAGGCCATCGCGGCCATTGAGGCGGGCGCTGACGTCTATCTGCAGAAGCCCATCAGTGTAGATGTTATTGAGGGGGAGGCCATTCTCAGCGCTGCCCGCAAACATAATCGTGTGGTCCAGATCGGCACACAGCGCAAGAGTACGCCCCATCTGATCGAGGCCAAAAAGCAGGTTGTGGAGGCTGGATTACTGGGCAAGATCGGCCACGTGGATATGTGCTGCTACTTCCACATGCGGGCCAACGGAAATCCGCCGGTTGAACCTGTCCCTGCCTGGTTCGATTACGAGATGTGGACCGGGCCAGCGCCGATGCGTCCCTTCGACGGCCTCCCTCACATTCGCTGGTGGCGCACCTTCATGGAATATGGCAACGGCATCATGGGTGACATGTGTGTCCACATGTTTGATACCGTCCGCTGGATGCTGGACCTTGGCTGGCCGCGGCGAATCAGTTCCGCTGGCGGCATCTACGTCCAGAAGGAAGGCAAGAGCAATATCGCGGACACGCAGTCTGCCACCTTTGAATATCCTGATTTCCACTGCAACTGGCAGCACCGGAGCTGGGGCGTGCCGCCTGACCCGGACTATCCATGGGCACTCTTCCTGCACGGCGAAAAGGGCGTCCTGAAAGCCAGCACCATGCGCGCGGATTTCGTACCACACGACAAAGATCAGAAGCCATTGCATTTTGACTGTTTCTTTGAACGCGAGAAGTACCCCGAGGACCTCACCGAGGAGCGAATCGAACTGAACGCCGCGCCCGCCACCCGTCTGCACATGCTCGATTTTCTCGCCGCCATTCAAAAGCGAAGCCGTCCCATTGCGGACATTGAGACCGGCCACATTTCTACCGCGAGCTGTATCCTGGCGAACGTTGCCATGCAGACGCAAACCCCTCTGGTTTACGACCCTGTGAAGCGCATCATCCCGGGTAACCGGCGTGCCACCGAATTGCTGCGGCGTCCGTATCGCAAACCGTGGAGGCACCCTGAGCCAGCTTGACCGCGGCGGAAGCCAGAGGGCTCGCGACTACCGCTGGACGGAGCTCCGGTTAGGCGTTTCCGGCGCACATTATGTGTCCGGCGTGCAGAGTTCTTCCAATGCCGCGCTCAATTATCCTGCCCATCACTGGGCTTGCGCCAGTAACCTCATGGACATAGGATTTTAAGGTCATGCCAACTTCTGGTTCCACGCCCTCTCAAACCTTCACCCGCCGTGGGTTCTTGCGCGCCGCTTGTGGTGCGACGGCTACAGGCATCGGGTTCGCCCAACAATCCAGCTCTCGCCGCCCCAACATACTGCTCATCCTTGTGGACGATTGGGGTTGGGCCGACATGGGAGCCTATGGCAGCACCTTTTACGAGACACCGCATCTCGACAAGCTGGCGCGCGATGGCGTGCGCTTCACCAATGGCTACGCTTCCTGTCCCGTTTGCTCTCCTACGCGCGCCGCCGTGATGACCGGAAAGGCTCCACCACGTGTGGACATTACGGATTGGATTCCAGGCCGACGCCAGCACGAGTTTTCCCCCATCCTGATGCCGGAAGATGGCGACCAACTGGCACTCAACGAAGTCACCATCGCTGAGATGCTGAAGCCGCTCGGCTATTCCACGGCTCATATCGGCAAGTGGCACTTGGGTGGGGAGGGCTTCGAGCCTACAGCGCAGGGCTTTGACGTCAACATTGCAGGCACCGACAAGGGTTCACCGCCTGGCTATTTCGCCCCCTATCGCACCCCTCTTCCCGGAATTGAAAATTCGCCTCCCGGTGAGTTCCTTACTCGCCGCCTCTGCGATGAAGCCGAAAAGTACATTGAAGCCAACAAGGACAAGCCATTCTTCATGTACTATGCGCTTTTCGCTGTGCATACTCCTTTGCAGGGGGAAGCCGACGTAATTGCGAAGTATGCCAAGAAGGCAAATTTCCTGGAGTATCAACGAAATCCTGTGTACGCCTCCATGGTGGAGAGCTTGGACGATAGCATTGGCCGGCTTCGTGCGAAATTAGCGATGCTTGGTCTGGAAAAAGACACCATCATTCTGGTGACCTCAGACAATGGCGGCCTGCTTTACGAAGGCAAAAGCCAGGTTCCCGCCACCTACAACCGTCCCCTCCGGGCAGGGAAGGGTCATCTCTATGAAGGTGGCGTCCGGGTTCCCTTTATGGTCTACGACCCGCAGGCCAGTCATCGCGTGGATGACACGCCGGTGATCAGCACAGATTTGCTCCCCACCATCGCATCTTACGCAGGAGCACGCCCACCATCGGGCATCGATGGTGTTTCGCTGCGGGACCTCATCCGGGATAACCGCCGCATTTCTGAACGAGAGCTCTACTGGCATTACCCGCATTACTCCAATCAAGGCGGATTTCCAGGTGCTGCCATTCGTTCTGGCGACTGGAAACTGGTGGAGAATTACGACACAGGAACCGTGGAGCTTTACAATCTGCGCAT
The DNA here is from genome assembly GCA_964618435.1 of uncultured Solibacteraceae bacterium. GTDB lineage: Bacteria > Acidobacteriota > Terriglobia > Bryobacterales > Bryobacteraceae > JACTMJ01. The sequence continues at coordinate 7,086 of CAZUAX010000077.1, read as the reverse complement.
CGATCTTCGCGAGGAGAATAATGTCGCCCGGGCCAATCCAGGCAAACTGAGGGAGCTTCAGTCCAAGCTCGACAACTGGCGCAAACAGGTGGGGGCAAAAATGCCCGTAAAGAACCCCAACTACAACCGGGAAAAAGCTGACCAGGAACTTACAGGGTCACGGCGGGAAAACCAGTAGTTTCGCCCTTCAGGTGGAGGCCTCATTTATCGTCCGAAATGGTGGATGGCAGAGCGGCCCCTTCCCGAAGGAAGCTGGAGGTGTGCGGGCCTGGTCTCTAGAGGCCCGCTGGCCGCTCCGCCAAGCTATTTCGGTGGACAGTGGATGCACCGCCCGCCGTGCGAATTCATGCCTCGAGGGAAAGCGGTGGATCAACGTGGATCCATCCACCTCCCCTCAACCGGCAAACTAGTCGACAATCTTCTCATGCTGTTGCCACAGAACCGGCGACCGGATCAGGCGGCTAAGCAACAGGTGAAACTCGTGCTGGAATTCCTTCGGCAGTTTGTCGTACAGCTTAAGGAACAGCTCTTCGTGGCTCAAGACCTCTTCCTTCCACGCCTCCCGCTCCACCTCCATCAGTTCTGAGAACTTCTCGAAGCTGAAGTCAAGCCCCGTCATGTCGAGATCTTCATAACGCGGCATCCAACCCACTGGACTTTCAATCGCATATGCTCCACCATGCACACGTTCAACAATCCACTTCAGCACGCGCATGTTGTCGCCGAAACCCGGCCACAGGAACTTGCCATCGGCATTCTTGCGGAACCAGTTCACGTGGAAAATCCGTGGCGGATTGGGAATATGTCGCCCGATATTCAGCCAGTGATTGAAGTACTCCGCCATGTGATAACCGCAGAAGGGAAGCATCGCAAACGGATCGCGACGCACCTTTCCCACGGTTCCGGCAGCCGCCGCCGTCATTTCGGAGCCCATCGTGGATGCGATGTACACGCCGTGGCTCCAGTTGAATGCCTGGAACACTAAGGGCACCTTGCTCATCCGGCGTCCGCCGAAAATGAATGCGCTAATTGGCACTCCGTTCGGGTCTTCCCATGCCGGGTCAATGGTGGGGCACTGCCCCGCCGGCGCGGTGAATCGTGCATTTGGATGGGAGGAAGGTCGTCCGCAGTCCGGGGTCCAGTCCTGTCCCTTCCAATCAATCAGGTGTGCCGGAGGCTCATCTGTCATCTCTTCCCACCACACGTCGCCATCATCCGTCAGTGCCACGTTGGTGAAAATGGAATTGGTCTTGCAGGATTCCATCGCGTTCGGGTTCGACTTGTAGCTCGTCCCTGGGGCGACGCCAAAGAAACCGAATTCCGGGTTAATGGCGTACAGCCGTCCGTCCTCTCCCGGTTTGATCCACGCGATGTCATCACCAATCGTCGAGATCTTGTACTCTTGAAGCTCTTTGGGCGGGATCAACATGGCAAAGTTCGTCTTGCCACAGGCGCTGGGGAAGGCAGCGGCCACATACGTTTTATGCCCGTCTCCCTTGTCCACGCCCAAAATCAGCATGTGCTCCGCCATCCAGCCCTCGTCACGGGCCATGGTGGAGGCGATGCGCAGCGCAAAACACTTCTTGCCCAGCAGCGCGTTACCGCCATATCCAGATCCGTAGCTCCAAATTGTTCGCGTCTCCGGGAAGTGCACAATGTACTTGTTGTCAGCGTTGCAAGGCCACGGAACATCTTTTTGCCCAGGCTCCAGCGGCGCTCCAACAGAATGAAGGCAGGGTACAAACTCTCCATTTGGCCCCAGCACGTCCAAGACTTTCTGCCCCATGCGGGTCATGATGCGCATGTTCACGACAACGTAGGGGGAGTCAGTCACTTCCACGCCAATGTGAGCAATGTGCGAGCCGATTGGACCCATGCTGAACGGAATCACATACATTGTGCGTCCGCGCATACAGCCATCAAATAACTTCGTTAGCTTAGCCCGCATTTCTTCGGGGTTCATCCAGTTGTTGGTTGGACCGGCATCTTCACTCCGCCGGCTACAAATGAACGTACGGTCCTCTACTCGTGCCACATCCCCTGGGTCCGAGCGGCAAAGGAAACTGTTCGGTCGCTTTTCCTCGTTGAGCTTGATGAAGGTTCCGGATTCCACCATTTGCTGGCAGAGCCCGTCATACTCTTCCTGAGAGCCGTCGCACCAGTGAACATTTTCTGGTTTGCATAAATCAACCAGTTCGTTCACCCAGGCAATCAGTTTTGCATTCGTAGTTTTCGTTTGGGTCGGGACTTCCATTGTGGTCATGTCTTTCGGTGTTACCTCAATATGATCGCGGTTATGATGATCGTGTTTCGGAATCAATAACAACCGATCCTGTCGAGGACGCCAAAGCTATTAAGACCCGAAACTCCTAGAATACCTCAAGCAGGTACCCTCTGGGAGACTTGCAGGGCGTTGCGTTGCAATCACCACTGCTCTCACCTTAATTGTACAAGAAGGTCTGCATATGGTAAAGACTTAACGTAACCAGCTCCACCCACAAACGATAGATTTTTCTAGCGTAAAACTACTGGTACTTTCTGCCAAACATGTAAACTCTTGTTGCTAGCTTCGCTTGCGCTACTTACACGAATCTAAAAGATTGACAGACAGCACGTTATGGGCTTTTCTAGAAGTACGGGAATGTGGATACATAGAGATCTCAGAGCATTTCGTGGCTCTTTGCTGATCTGGCAACCTCAATAACTTGTCATTTGCGGAGTTCCAACCAAGGACAATTTGGGGGTACCAAGCGAACACAAGGCGAATCTCCAGGGGTCCACCTCCACAGCGCCCGATACGAACACTTGCGCAAAACGATAGGCGTGCCTCGGCCGATGAAAACAGGATGCGGCTTTGGGTTTTGCGGGGGAGCCGAATACCCCGCGCAACGCCATCAAGCAGCAAGTACATGGCAACTGTCCTTGCCTCGCAACAGGCAAAGCCGAACCGTGCGTTTGTGCTGAACAACCCGATACGGTTCGCGCCCGGTCCTTCCGCGGGGTGCTGCAGGTTGCCTTGATTTCTTTCTGCCCCGTAGGCCAGGGGAGTGAGACTTTGATTCTCCTGGATCTTTTGGGCGGAGCATTGGAGCCGAATGATGGAAATGATGATTGCGTTCGTCACCCTTCTGTTGGGTCTGGCTATTGGAGCGTTTCTGGTCTGGTTCTCCAAAGAAGGTCAGGCACAACAGGCAGTTGCCGCCGCTCAGGCGGAGAATCTCGCCGCGTTGGCCGCTCTTGAAGAGAGGGCCCAAGCGCTTACCGCCCGCGAAAGTGAGCTCACCACCTCTCTTACCTCCGCCCGCACAGAACTCCTGCAGCAGAAACTGGCTCACGACCAGGAGTTTTCTGCCCTTCGTCTGGAAGTTAGCCGTCACCGCGAGGGCAATCTTCAGTTACAGGCGGAACTCAACCGTGAACGAGAGATGGCGGCTGAAAAGCAGCGCGTGATTGAGGAATCAGAGAAGCGCTTCACAGAAACCTTTGAAGCCCTCTCCGCGCGCGCGCTAAAGACTAACAATGAGTCCTTCCTTGAGCTTGCCCGCGCCACGCTCGCTGGGCAGCAAACTGAGGGCGAGATGGGTCTTGCTCTTAAGAATAAGGAAATGGAATCGCTGGTAAAACCGCTGGATGACACCCTCCGCAAGGTGGAAGAGCAGCTTCGCGCCATGGAAAAGGACAGGGCTGGCGCTTACCAGAGCCTCCTTGACCGCGTAAAGGAATTAGGTGAAACCCAGAATTTACTCCGCAGCGAGGCTGGCCGTCTAGTGAATGCCCTCCGCACCCCGGTTCAGCGTGGTCTTTGGGGCGAAATGCAACTGCGACGGGTGGTGGAACTCGCAGGCATGGTGGAGTACTGCGATTTTGATACCCAGGTGAGCGTGACCAGTGACAACGGCCAGCGCCGCCCGGATATGATTGTCCGGCTACCCGGAAAGCGTTCCCTTATTGTCGATGCCAAAGTACCTCTTGCTGCCTACCTGGAAGCGATGGAGTGCGAGGACGAAGCCGACCGTCAGGTGAAACTGAAGCAGCACGCCGCGCAGGTTAGGTCGCACATTCAGGGCTTGAGCCAAAAGGCCTATTTCCACCTTTTCGCCGATACTCCAGAGTTCGTCGTGGCATTCCTGCCCGGTGAGAGCTTCCTTGCTGCCGCCCTCGCGCAGGACCCCTCCCTCATTGAATACGGCATGGAAAACCGGGTCCTTCTCAGTACCCCCACCACGCTGATTTCGCTGCTCAAGACCGCCAGCTACGGGTGGCGGCAGGAAAAAGTGGCCGAGAATGCCCGCGAGATCAGTGACCTGGGCAAGGAAATGTACGAGCGCCTGCGTGTGCTTACCGGGCACTTCCACGGCATCAAGCGCGGGCTGGAGTCTACCATGCGCGCATACAACGACGCCGCAGGTTCCATGGAATCCAGGGTATTGGTGAGCGCGCGACGCTTCCAGGATCTCGGTGCCGCCGGCGGCGATGCCATTGAGGCGCCTCCGCGCGTGGAAGTAGCGCCGCGTGAGATTCACTTCCCTGAACTGCGCGCTCTGGCTGCCAGTTCCACAGTGAACGGTGACGGCGACTAGTCCACAAAATATCGAACGGCGACGGGAAGCTGCCGCCGCCGTTCTCGGATTACGGGGAGACCCCCGCGGGAGACAGCGGCCGGCACAGGAAGCGTCTCCCAACGGCGGCTCTGTCTGCCGGTGGTGTCTGCCACATCCCCCGTGATCCCCCTTCTTGCAGCCTTTGCATCGCGCCATTCACCATAAAGTCTGGGCAATGATCGTAAGGCAGGTTTGTCTTGGCACGGAGGCTCACTCGCCAGCCTGCCGTTTACGCAGTCTTGGGTAGCGCGCTGCGTGTCGCTTCGGGATTTGCCTCGCCGGCCTTAAAGATGGCGAAGCGGGTTGCGAGCGGCCCCGCTAGTTCATAAAATGCGACAGCGCTCAGCACAATGGTGGCTACCGGCGCGTCCAGGTCAGGGTATCGCCTCCCCACTTCGTGCGAGAGGCCAATGGCGAGATCCGCGAGGGCCAGCATGGAAACACCCAGGTATCGCACCACCGTGGGTGGCATATCCGTAAGGCGAGATCCGATGGCCATCCCACCCACCTTTCCAATCAGCCGCGCAATCACAAAAAGGATTCCAGCAACTCCCAGTTCCCGCAGCACATCCAGTTGGGTGGCCGCCCCGGCCAGAACGAAGAAAATTGCGTAGAGGGGCGGGTCCAGCCCGCGAATCACTTCGCCCAACAATTCCACCCGGTTGGTGATGTTGGTAAGCGTGCACCCTGCCGCCAGCGCGGCAATCAGTGGGGACACATGCAATGCCTGCGACGCGCCTACAATCAGCAGGATGCTCCCGATCACCAGGATTTGCCGTTCGCCTACCTCATCCATGAAGGGTTCCCAATAGGAAAGCAGCATGCCCACCAGAAACCCCA
>CAZUAX010000077.1:0-1545 GCA_964618435.1 uncultured Solibacteraceae bacterium | reverse complement strand
ACCAGAGACCCCGTAAACACTGCCTCTGTCACCGAGACAATGGCAATCTTACGGCCCACCGCAAGCAGGTGGGCGAAGTTGAATGCCGTTCCGATCGAGAACAGAATGATGCCCAGCGCAATCTCGCTCATTACATGCAACGTGGTTACGGTGTCGCTTGTAATTAGGCCCAGCGCCGAGGGTCCCATCAGGATGCCCGCCGCAAGATATCCCGTGATTTCCGGCAGGCGCATGAAACGGAACAGGTGGCCGAAGAGGATCGCCACCAGCAGGATCAACCCGACGGCCAGGAGTGCATTCATTCCCTATCAGTGTAGCGGACAGGTTCTCCCCCGCTCTGGCGCTCCGGTTTCACTGGCACTGTGGTTTTACTGCCACTGTGGTTTTACTGGCACTGTGGTTTTACTGGCACTGTGGTTTTACTGCCACTGTCGATTCGCTGGCCCTGTGGCTCTACTGGCTGCGTAATCACTTCATCCTTGTATAATGACCGCTTGGCTTCGTACATTGCGCCATGACCAAATACCGCTGGCTGATGCTTTCGCTGCTGTTTGCAGCCACCACCGTTAATTACCTTGACCGCATCGTCCTTGGCGTGCTGATCAAGGAAATTCGCGCTGACCTCCACCTGAACGATCTGCAGTACGGCTACATTACCTCTGCGTTTCAGTTTGCTTACATGATCGGCTTCCTGATTGCCGGTTGGTTTATCGACAAAGTGGGTACGCGCATCGGCTATGCCGTTTCTATCGCGTGGTGGAGCATTGCGGCCATGCTTCACGGCTTTGCTGGTACAGCCATCCAATTGGGCTTCTGGCGCGCGATGCTTGGCCTCGGGGAGGCTGGCAACTTTCCTTCCGCCATCAAGGCTGTGGCTGAGTGGTTCCCGAAGAAGGACCGTGCCTTTGCAACTGGCATTTTCAATGCCGGCACAAACGTGGCGTCCATGATCGGCCCTCCCATTTTTGCCTGGATGGTCATTCATGTTGGGTGGCGGCAGTGCTTCTATATCACCGGTGCATTTGGCCTCATCTGGCTAGTTGTCTGGTTCGTCGTGTATCGCCTGCCCCGTGAGCATCCTGGTGTCAATGCCGCTGAACTGGACTACATCGAGAGCGACCCGGAATCGAAGGTGCTCAACGAAACTCCCATCGGCTGGTCGGAGACTCTAAAGCACAGGGAGACCTGGGGCTTCGCCCTTGCCAAGTTTTTCAGCGACCCTGTCTGGTGGTTCTATCTCTACTGGTTGCCGCCCTACCTCTACGATGTGCGAAAGTTCAACATCACGGAGGTCGGTTGGACGCTTCCCGTGGTTTACCTCATGGCCGATTTCGGAAGTATCTTCGGCGGATGGCTTTCCGGCTATTTCATTCGCCGCGGCATGACTGCATCCCGGGCACGCAAGACTGCGATGCTGCTGATGGCCCTCTGTATGCCCGTTGCTGCCTTTTCTGCCTTCACGTCTTCAGCCATTGTTGCCATTGCACTCGTCAGTCTCGCCACATCGGCGCATCAGGGCTGGTCCGCGAACTTGTTCACCACCAC
>CAZUAX010000076.1:0-19513 GCA_964618435.1 uncultured Solibacteraceae bacterium | reverse complement strand
ACCTGCAGGCATCTCTGTTTGGCCCTCGCCCCGCGGCCGAGTGCATTCTCGCCTTCCACGGGGAACTCGCCGTGGGCTTTGCACTCTTCTTTGAGAACTTCTCCACCTTTCGCGGACGACGAGGCATGTATCTCGAAGACCTATTTGTGATTCCGGAAGCGCGCGGACGTGGCATTGGCAAGGCACTTTTCCGCCGTCTGGCGCAGATTGCCCGCGAACGTAGCTACTGCCGGCTGGATTGGGCAGTGCTGGACTGGAACGAACCCGCCATTCGCTTCTACCAGAGCCTGGATGCGGTGGCCCTGGACGAGTGGACGGTGAACCGTTTGCAGGGCGATGCTCTGGCAAGCCTCGCTGAAGGGGACTAGGCCCTTTGGACTCCCAACGCGTAAAGACCATCGCACGCGAATGCGGCTTTGAGCTTGCCGGCATCGCGCCCGCCCTTCCCCTTGCTGATTTCGACAGCTTTCAGCAATGGGCCGGCGCGGGGATGGCTGGCGAAATGGGCTACCTCACGGACTATCGCATGCAGCGCCGCGAAGACCCTCGCCATCTGCTGCCGGACGCCCTCAGCATCCTTTGCGTGGGGAAGCTCTACCGCACGGCGCATCCACTCTCCACCTCGTTTACCGACGAAGAGTGCGGATGGATCTCCTGCTACGCATGGGGCGAGGACTACCACCACATCGTCGCCGATGGCCTGCGCGAAGTGGAGCACAGGCTGCAGGATGAGTGCGGGGTAGCCTTCACCTCCAAAATTTGCGTAGACACAGCGCCCTTGTTGGAGCGCAGCTACGCCCGCATGGCCGGGTTAGGCTGGATTGGCAAGAACACTTGCCTCATCCACGAACCGACGGGCAGTTGGTATTTTCTGGGCGCCATGCTGTTGTCCTTACCGCTGGAACCGGACAGCCCGCCCCCAGACCGCTGCGGATCCTGCACGCGCTGCATCGACGCCTGCCCCACCGATGCCATTGTCCCCAGCGCCCTGCCGGAAAGCCGCCAATACTTCGTGGACGCCCGCGCCTGCATCTCCTACTACACCATCGAAAAGAAGCGGGAGATCCCGCCGGAAGCCCGTCCGGGCAATGGCAACCATGTCTTTGGTTGCGATATCTGCCAGGACGTTTGTCCCTGGAATCGCCGGGCTCCCATCACCGGCGACCCCCGGTTTGAGCCGCGCCTGCCGCCAGCGCCCCCCCTGGAACGTCTTGCCGCCATCACGGAGCAGGAATTCCGGGACCTCTTCCGGGATTCCCCCATCAGCCGTACACGTTACGCAGGCTATTTGCGCAATGTAGCCATCGCCATGGGAAACTCCGGCAGCACCCGCTTTCTGCCTGTGCTCGAAAAACTGTGCGGCCACGCCAACCCGGTGGTGGCTTCCCACGCGGCTCACGCCATTGCGCATATTCTTGGTAACAATCCCGCCACGTAACCATGCTGGAACTGCAACCTGTTTTTGCGCCAGAACATCTGTATACACTGTGAAGCGCATGCAACCACTCCTGCTCGTCCTGCTGCTCGCTGTGCTTGCCACTCCGGTGCGCTCTCTGGCGCAGCCGCGATTGGATATGCCCGCGAATCTCGAAAAGGGGTTCCTGCATTTCTATAACCTCGACTACGCCGAAGCCATTCGCTGGTTCCAGCAGGAATTGGAGGAGGCGCCTGGCGTTGCCCGTCCTTACAACCACCTGGCGCAGGCCTATCTGTACCGTGTGCTCTACCGCGCTGGCGCCCTGGAAACTCAACTGGTGAGTGGCAACAACCCTTTCCTGCGGCGGGCTGGCGCAGAAATCTCGCCCGCTGAAAAGGCGGAGTTCTTCCGCTGCATCGACACCGTTCTGTCGCTCACTCAATCTGCCCTCGCCAAGGACCCCAACGATACCGATGCCATGTATTCCCGCGGCATCGCTTTCGGCCTGCGGGCCAACTACTACTTCCTGGTGGAGAAGTCCTGGCGCAGCGCGCTTTCTGATGCTACGGAAGCCCGCAAACTGCACAACCGCGTGGCCGAGCTGAAGCCAGACTTCGTGGACGCCCGGCTGGTGCAGGGGGCGCACGATTACGTGGTGGGTAGCCTGCCCACACTTTACAAGCTGCTGGGCTTCCTTATCGGCTTCCGCGGCGATAAAGAAAAGGGTATCCGCACCCTTGAGGAAGTCTCCCGCAATGGCACCCGCGTGCCCTACGACGCCAAAGTGCTGCTGGCCGCTATCTACCGGCGGGAGGGCAAGCAAATGTCCCCACGGGCCATCCCCTTGCTGAAGGAACTGGCGGACAAGTTCCCTGCTAACCACCTCTTCCGCCTGGAACTCATTCAGCTTTACAGCGATCTGGGGCAGGAAGCGGAAGCGCGGGCCGTGTTTGCCGCAATGGACGCCGCGCTAGCCAGTGGAAAAGACGCCTTCCCCCGCATGCCTGCTGCGCGGCTGGACTACGCCAAGGGCAATTTTAACTTCTGGTATCGTAACTACCCGGAGGCGCTCAAGAACCTGCGCAGCGCCACCCAAGGGGCGGAGGATCTCGATCTCCACACCAGCGTGCTTTCCTACATGCGGCTGGGGCAGGTGAATGACCTGCTGGGTAACCGCGACGCCGCCCGCGCAGCCTACCAGAAGGCCATCGCCCTTGCGCCCGCCAGTGAAGCGGCGAAAGAATCGCGTGGTTACCTCTCCAAGCCTTTCGTGCGCAGGGACGGATAGTTGCATCAGAGCCAAGCCCTTCGCTGCCTGGCAGCAGCATGCGCACGGCGTTCTTTCGCGGTTCGCGGATGAACGTGACGGCAAAGTTCTTGTGGCGAAATTCTTATGACGAGATTCTGCAGCCCCTTGCTTTTGGTGGATCTCCTATACTAAAAGCAAATTACCTTGCCCTCGGCCTCGGTTGGATAGGACCCGGTTAGTCCAGCAGGAGATTGAGGCGTCGCCGGACGGCTGGGTGGTAGCTTTCGATGCGTATTGAGGCGAGCCCCTGATGTTTGGTTTCTGTATGGATTGTCACTGCTGGTTCCGTTCTTCTGCTTTCCTGGCTTCATCCTGCCTGGTGTTCTCGCTCCTTGCGCCTGGCCAGGATATGCTCACTCCAGCCGAATATACGGGTGTCAACATTCCACTGTCGGACCTCGCAATCTTTGAAGCTGACATTCCCAGGGACGACCTCCGGTGCAAAGTGGAAAGCACCCAAACCGTGCTTGGCTTCGACATGAATTACCACAGCGGCTATCAGGCGGAACTGCCTCTCGCTGACCTTTTCGAGGGCGAGAATATGCTCAGCGTTCTGTTCCGTATCTACCCGGTGGACCAGCCCAAACAGAAGCGCTACTTCATCCAGCGCTTCCGCGTCCCGGATATCCAGAGAAGCGAAGATGACGATCCGCCCCAGGGCAGCGTCATGCTGCAAGGAACCGTGCTAGCAGGCACAGGAAAGTACAAACTCGACTGGCTGATGCGGGACCGCCGGGAGCGGGTCTGTGCCAATTCCTGGACATTTGAAGTGGGCGAAACCGATGGAGTGCTGCCCGTCACCCTGGCCCCGGGCACCGTCCGCCAGGCCCCCGTTCATCCCTTCCGCAACGCGCCCGAATTGGATGTACCGAAAGCGGAAAATACTGCGTCCCTCCATGTGAAGGTGCTGGTTCACTTTGCTCCCCTGAACATTCGTTCGGCAGCACTACAACCGGTGGACCTTGCTGCGCTAGCCTCCATCCTGCAGAGCATTTCTCAGGACGAGCGCGTAAGCAAAGTGTCGGTGGTGGTATTCAATGTGCGAGAGCAGCGTGTGCTCTACAGGCAGGACTCCAGCAGCGAAGTGGACTACCCGGCCATCGGCGATGCGATTGACACCCTCAACCAGGGAACCATTCGTTATAGTCTGCTGGCCGACAAGAACAGCGATACGCGCTTCCTTACGGAGCTAATCACCTCGGAGGTTTCCAGGGATAGCGACGTGGATGGAGTGATCTTCGTCGGCCCCAAGGTGATGCTTGAAGAAAACCCGCCCAAGGAGCTCCTGGGCGAAGTGGGTAATGTGGAGTTCCCGTTGTTTTATGTGAACTACAACCTCAACCCGCGTGAGAATCCCTTTCGCGATGCCATCGGTCATGCCGTACGGTTCTTCCGGGGGCAGGAATTCACGGTCTACCGACCACAGGATCTCTTCCCCGCGGTGCGCAAAATGTTCAACCAAATCGAAGACTACAAGTCAAAGAAACTGTCAGCCAACCTGGGCGTGCAATGAAGGTTTTCGTATATACCGCTGCATTGGTGTTGTTGTTCTCCGCCAACCCGGACCTGTCCGGGCAGAATCGGCCGGACAAACCCTCTAAGGCCGAAATGAAAAAGAGCCTTGCTCCGTATGTGTCCAGCCCCCAAAGTGTGGTGGAGCGGATGCTTGAGCTTTGTGGCGTCAACGAAAAGAAAATTGTCTACGATCTCGGCTGCGGTGATGGCCGCATTCTGGTGACGGCCGCCAAAAACTATCGCGCTCGCGCCGTGGGAATAGAAATTTCCCCGAAGTGGGCGCAGGTAGCCACCGACAACGTGGTGGAAGCCGGAGTGCAAGGCCGCGTGCGCGTCCTGCAACTGGATATGATGGAGGCCAACCTTGCCGAGGCCGACATTGTGACGCTCTACCTGATTTCCGAAGCAAACGCAATTTTGCGTCCCAAACTCGAAAAGGAACTGCGGCCGGGTGCCTGCGTGGTTTCGCACGATTTTGAGATTGACGGATGGAAGCCTTCTACAGTGGAAACCATCAAGGTCTTCCAGAGACCGCATTCCATCTATGTCTACAAGGTAGGCACGCGGCGCTAGTTCCTTTTCCGGCCCCGCGGCCTCGGCAACCTCGGACAATGCCCTTGTTTCCGCCCCAACACAGCTTCCTGGCGGGATGGCCTTCCGTCACTTCTCGTAGGCGCATGCTGGCGGCCATCCTTACGGGATGTTTAGGAGCGCAAGCGCGGGGCAACCCTTTTGAGCAGACGCAGCAAGAGCCGCCTCCCGCTCCCGTTGCCCCCCCCGGCGCATCCCCCCGGGCGGCCCAGCACATCGCTTCCCTGCGTTTGGATGTCCCGCCCCCCATCAAGGTGGCACACAGCATTTCCTACCGGCTGGCAACTCGTGAGGACGCGGATTCCCGCCGTCTGGACATCTATCGCAACCTCAATCACGGGAAGGACCCCGTGCTCGTGTTTTTTCATGGAGGCGCCTGGCGCGGCGGCCACCGCCGGCAGTACCTCCCGTTTGGGGTCAGCCTCGCGCTGGGCGGCATCACCTGCGTGGTGCCCAGTTTCTCCCAGGCACCCAAATACCCCTTCCCGGAACCGCTGAAGGATGCGGCGGCCGCCGTCACCTGGGTACATGACAACATCCATAGTCTGGGCGGGAATCCGGACAAAATCTTCATCGGCGGCCACTCCAGCGGTGCACAGATTGCCGCGCTGCTTGCCCTTGACCCGCGCTATCTCAACTTCCACTTCAAGGAACCCAGCCTGTTGCGCGGTGTTGTGGCCATCAGCGGCATCTACGCCATCGGTAAGGGCTTCGAGTATGCGTTTGGGCAGGACCCGCAATACTGGGCCGAAGCTTCCCCTCTCTATTACGCCCGCGAATTTCCGCGCTCCTCCACACCCCCTTTCCTGCTGGCGGCGGGAACGGAGGACGCACCTGGGATTGTCCAGCAAACTGAGGCCATCGCCCAAGCCCTCACCGCGCAGCGTGTGCTTGTGGAAAAGGAAGTCTACCCTGGCGAAGACCATAGTTCCATCATCGCCTTGGCCAGCCTTCGCCAAAGCCCCCTTCAGGATCAGATCCGCAGCTTCATTCGCACCAACTCATAGCAGGCCTTTCGCCTAAACTATGGGGGAATGTGACCGTACCGGGATCTGCCGGTGATGTCGAAGGGAAGGCTCTATTGAAGGAGGCCGAACCGCTCCGGTGTTTTCGGGGCTGTCTGTAGGAATGGGATATTTTCTGGCGAAAACTGCACGGACATGGGGATGGGACGTGGCGGCCGATGTGATAGGCGAGGGCGGCATCTATTCCATCACTGCATTCCATCGCTGCATTCCATCATCAGGTGACGAAGAGTCCTGGCCCACTCTGTTGTTCCGTATCTGCGAAGATGCCCATTTTGTTGCTCGTGATGGTTATGACACAGTAGTACTCCTTTCCCGTTGGATTTCCGCCGCAGCGCCGGAGTACCGCTGTGCGGATTGAACCCCACTCAGAGTTCCTATGTCCACCGAGCCCAGCGTGCCTTCGCACTCCCCGGAGAATTTGCTCCTCGTCTCCTTCTCTCCGGCGCCGCCATCGACTATTCGAGCACCTTCACGTATCGAATCCGCGTACGATCAGATTCCTGTACTGCCGGCCCCCGTATTCCCAAATTTCAGAACCTGCAGCAGGTGCATTTTAAGTACCTGCTGTTGCCGGAACTGCCTGCCGCAGACTGCAATCTTTATGACCACGTCATCGGCCAGATCCTCGCCGAAATTGAGTTGATCCGTGGAAAGCAAGCCATCGCATCCGGCCAGTTTGGAGAGGGAGCCCGCTCCCTGCGGCATTCCTTCCGCCCGAAGCCGGGTGTGCAAGTGGGGCTGGCCGCCCTCAGACTCGGACTATTCCCCGTGTTGTTTGGCCCTCGTCTGCAAACGAGGATTAGAGGGGCAGACCCAGACTAGAACTCGCGGGCCTTCCGGGTATGGCTCTTTGCAAAGATTCGCGCAAACGCGGGGCGGCGGCAGGCAGGCGAAGGTTGGTTATCCTGGATTAATGAGCTACCTGGACAATCTGGAGAATAGTCTCAAGGCACTGGAATCGCGGGAAGAACGAGACCCCGCGCAGGTGCAGAGGGAAATGCAGGCCCGCGAAGATGCGAGGACTTCCGCCGCGGCCCGCGCCCCCTTTGTGCGGGCGCTGAAGACCAGCGCCTTTACGGGGCAACTGCTGGGCGGCTGCCGCAAGCTGGGTCCTGCAAAGGGAGTTTATGTGCAGGTGACTTGGGTGGACGAGGCATTGCGCCTTGAAGTACGGGAGCATCGCCTGCAACTCACGCCCACGGGGGAAGGCGTGGTTGCGGTGTATTCCGAAGGCGGCGAAGAGCGACGCCGGGAAGCCGTTGACCTGGAGGCTGACGGCGAAGCACTCGCTGCTGCCTGGCTGAACTCGTTTTCCCATCAGGAGGCAGCGGGCTAGGCGGCGTCGGGGTGTTCCGGTGGTGCATTTCGCAGATTTCTGCGGCCATAGATCGCTGAGTCCATGCTGCGTTTGGTCTCCAGGCGTAGAAGCGTATTCGCGATGCGTAGCTTCATGGACGGAGAAACTTTGGGATAAGGCGTTCGTAGCGCTTCGGTAAGGGTTGCAACGGCGGCGCGACGCATTTCCTCCCACTCGGCTTCAATGCCAGCAATGCGGTCCTGTTCAGCACTCCGCAGTTGGCTGGCAAATAGGTGATCCTGCTCAGCCCACGCGTGAATGGTTTGGCGGTCCACTCCGGCCTGCCTTGCCGCGATTGAGAGCGTGGCACCCTGACGGACTGCCTCCACAATGGTCCACTTTGCCCGAACCACGGGCATGATGCTCGTGCTGGAATCCTTCGGCCGAGGGAACTGTAGTACGCGCCCGGTTTGCCGTTCGTCCTGGGGTGTGTTTTCCTTCATCTGCTCTAAATTGCGCCCATTTTCGTTTGCCATGGCCTATGCCTCCGGTGGATTGCCTTTCTCTGCGCGGGACCATTCCGCGCCGCGCATACGAATTATGTCTCAAGGCCTGCTGCTCTATGGGGGTCTTGAATCGCCCGTAGAGACGCTGACTACCAGGCAAGCATTTGAAAAACAGAGCGTTAGCGATCCTGTGAAATTTTAGGCAAGTGCTGTTACAAGCTTGGTAGCGTTGGCGAAAATTGTCCCAAATGATTCTAGTAAGTTAACGGCGGGGTGGTGGCATGGCTTCGCTGGCAGATGTGGCGGGAATGTAAACGAAACGCCCAGAGGCTGCAGTGGGATGGACCCCAAGCTTGAGACACAGAAAATCGGGACACTTGTCCAGTAAGGCTGAAGGCTGCTCTCGTGTGTTTGGGCCAGGGCCTGGCATTATGGCCACTGAAGTGCAGCAATAACCGAGCGTTCGTGGGGCTTCGTGGGTTGGCTGGCAACGAAATGCCACTCCGGGATTTAGCTGACAAACTACGATTGCCGTGAACCGGTGGCAGGCGGGCTATCGGGAAGGCCTATGCGACCACTGAGACCTGCTTGAGGGGATGCGTGCGGCGTGAGGGAATCCGGGCAACTTCCAACAGGCAGTTGCGGAATCCGCGGCGGCGACTGGGGTGATGTAGGTAAAAACTACCGGCATCGTGCAACAAGGACGGGATGAGGAGTGGTGGGTCGAGACATGCCATGACTAGCGCCGCCCTGCTCGGCGGGCGCTTCGCAGAGGATGAACGCGGTAAGCACCTCGCCAGCTAGCGGAAGGAATTGAGCCATGAAGCAAACACAAACAGTGGGGGATCGGCTGCGTGCGCTGCTGATTGCCCTCGTCGACCGATTCTCCGTGTGCTCGCACCGCAAGACAACCTTGCCGATGACCCGCTGGGTGGGCGCGACCGCGGACACGCAGCGCGGCGCTACCGGAGAAATGTATGTGGTTTGTCTGGACTGCGGGCGCACGCTTCCTTATGACTGGAAGAAAATGCGGTTGGGCAATCAGCGGGCAAAGGGGGGTAAACCGCCGCCAGGCAGTGGAGGCACCGTCTGACCACGCGGAAAGTTCCATCAAGGAATCCACATCGGGCAACACAAAACCACTCTAGACGCCCGTCAACGCGACCCGTCGTGCCCAGCAGCGGGATGCTCACGCGCACCCTGCCCCGAATCCGAACCCAGACGTTGAACGGGAGCGTCCTCGTGGACGCTGGCGCCTCCATGGGATGGATCGAATTGCCGCTTCTACGGTGATCCCGCTGCGAAGACACACCCTGTCCGCGAACGTGCGCAGCGGGTGTGGCGAAATCGAATTCCGACGATTCATGCCCGTCGCGCACGACGTATCGGAGGTTTCAACGCTTCACAGCACCGAAGGGTCCGGGATGCTTCAGCGGTTCTATGAGCAATATTCTGATCACTGGCTGCTGCAGAGGAATTGGCTTCGCCACCGCACTGGAACTGTCTCGCGCGGGACACCATGTGTTTGCCACCAAGCGAAACGCTTCTGGCGCTCCCCGCCTTGGCGAGATTACCGCAGCGCCCAGGAATAGGATCTGTCGGTTAGAGTCCAAACCAGACTTCCCCTTCACACCCGAAATCCCTGGACGAGCGGTGCTCAGCCCCGGGAGCGATTCCAGCCCACCAGCATCGCCAGTCCACCGACGAGCAGCATGCCTACTGTGCCGGGTTCGGGGATGGGTGCTTCTGAAGCTTCCACACCACTCACCGTCAAGTTGGTAATGCGCCAGTTCGGGGTGGCAAGAATGACACTTCCGTCCCAGGCGGCTTCAAAGCGGAGGACGAACTGCGTCCCCGCAGGAAGCACGCCAAGGTTCGCCACTGACTGGAAGGAAGCATTGCCCGAAAAACCAGGAGCGTTACTGCCAGCGGAAGGGAAAAAGGCTACGATGCTGGGGTCGTTGTAGCCGCCCTGGGAAAAGTTGGTAACCTGCGTGGACGGCGAGCCGTTGATCTGCCATGCAAGGATACCGCCGTCCCAGCCGCTTTCAAAGTTCGTGATATGGGAAAAAGTCACGGCTACCGGGTCGCCGTTCGCAACTAATGTGGGGCTGAGCAGGGTCCGGTTGATGGAGTATCCAGCTGCCACCTGCCAGTCTGTACCACTGAACGTCCATGGTGACGTCGCGAGGGGTTCCGCCGCGGAAAAGGACCCATTGTTGCCGCCCGCAAAGTCAAAAACCAGAGTTCCAGCAGACGCGGAAAGTGCACTCAGCAGCACGAGGGCTACCAGCGCGGAAACTGTACGAAACACGATTTACCTCCCATGTTCTATGCCGGTACCGTCCGGCTAGTCGTGTTCAGTATAGTACCTAAGATCGGCTCAATCCAATAGTTGCAGAGGTGAATATCCTCAAAGCAGTGCGAAAAGTGCACTATCGATCTCTGTGTTCACAGTGGGCATGGGATTGCTTAACAGAAATGCGGAGTATCCCTGCGCCCGATGGGGGATTCCCGTTCCATGCGCCCGACTGCGGCGCTATGGACTGTGACCGCTGGATCCGTTGGCGCAAACAGCAGCAACCCGAACGGAAAATAAACGGCGGGGAGCGCAGCTTGGTCTCAGATCCTGGTTGTGAAGGCGCGTTGCCGGAGTCAGGCCAGAGGGAGCCATCAAGACCGGCTAAAAAAAGATCCGTAAGCTTTCGAGGACCAGAGGCTGATCTGCGAAGAAGGGCTCTGCGTAAGGGATGCCCGCAGCGAAGCCGTATGCGCTAGCGACACCTTCTACTCGCATGCGTACGTTTTCGTTGCTGGGGAAAGGGACCGGGTCCGCTGCAGCGACACCCGGCTGAATTTGGCTGCGGTAGCATTGCAGAGCCTCGATCTTGCGTCCAATATCTTCGGTGGTGATGGGCAACAGCAGCGTGGGGGATTGGGGCGTGTCGGGCAGGCCACGCAATAGCAAGTGGGGGCGATGGGGCGGAAGATCGTCGTCCAGCTTCGGCCATCCGGCGGCTTGGCATGCGTCTCGGAGCATTTCCCAGGTGTAGTGGTGGTCTGGATAGTGCCGGTGCGGGTGAGGCCCGATGACCACCTTTGCCTGGAGGCCGCGGAGGATG
The DNA here is from genome assembly GCA_964618435.1 of uncultured Solibacteraceae bacterium. GTDB lineage: Bacteria > Acidobacteriota > Terriglobia > Bryobacterales > Bryobacteraceae > JACTMJ01. The sequence continues at coordinate 8,728 of CAZUAX010000076.1, read as the reverse complement.
CCAGCGAGGGTCATGCGGGCGAGGATATTGTTCTCCAGGCGACCGTCGGGCAGACCGAGGTTGCCGCGCCAGGCCAGGCCCAGGGACTTTGCCGCTGCATCCGACTCCGCCATACGCTGCTGCGGGATTCCCCGCGCACTCATATCTCCGGTGCTGAGGTCGAGAATGCCGGCGCGCTTTCCTTGTCTGGAAGAGGAGGCCAGAGTGCCGCCGCAGAACCATTCGGCGTCGCCAGGATGGGCGGCAACGGCCAGCAGGTCTAAAGGCTCAATGCCCGTAACGTCGAGGGTGGGGTAGAACATTTATTCTCCTGGCGGGAACGGTTGCTCCCACTGCTGTTGGATGACGGTTGATCGCGACCTGGTCTTAAGAACCCAGGCCAAGGCGGCACCCACCAGAAATCCGCCGATGTGGGCGAACCATGCCGTGCCGCCGCTACCGGCGGCCTTCCCGGTGGCGTAAGCACCGCTTACCACCTGGATGAGGAACCAGTAGAGAAGCATGAACACGGCCGGAATTTCGACGGTGGTGAAGAAGACAATGATGGGAACCAGAGTGAGGATCCGGCTGTGGGGGAACTTCACCAGATAGGCGCCCATGACGCCCGCAATGGCCCCACTTGCGCCGACGGTAGGAACCGGGGAGCCTGGTTCGGCGGCAAGGTGTACGGCGCCTGCGGCCACGCCACACAACAAATAAAAGGCAAGGAAGCGCCGGGGGCCGAAGGCATCCTCGACGTTATCGCCGAAGATCCAAAGAAACCATAGGTTGCCAATCAGATGCAGCCAGCCGGAGTGCAGGAACATGTAGGTGCCCAGGGTGTGCCAGACGAAGCGGTCCGGCACAATGGCCCAAGACTCAAAGAGGGCGGGCATGCGCGCGGCCGGTGTCATCAACTCCAGGGCGAAAGCAGCCAGATTGATGGCAATGAGGGCGATCACCACCCAGGGGCGGGAGTGGCTAGGGTGTGTGTCGCGGAGTGGAATCATGCGTACGCCATGGAATTAGGCTTCACTGGAATGGCCGCCGCTGACAGAGCGCCGCGAGAAATCCTTATGGCTACGGCGCTCCGCGCGGGCAATCAAGGCACGGGCGGCATCTTCAGAGGCAATCCCACCGCGGGCCCCAATGGCAGTGCAATTGAGCGCGGCAAGGGCGTTTGCAAACTCCAGGGAATCCTGCAGAGACATGTCCTTGAGCAAAGCGTAGCAAAAGGCCCCGTGGAAAATGTCGCCTGCGCCGGTGGTGTCCTCGCAATTCACCACGAAAGCAGCGGAATAGTAGTAGCGGCCATCCATGCGGGCCAGCGCGCCATAAGCGCCAAGGGTCATGGCGGCGACGCGCATGCCATATTGCTGCTGGATGCGTTCGAGAGCGTGGAAGGGGTCTTTTTCGCCGGTCCAGGCGGTGGGGAATTCGGAGCTGGTGATAAGGTAATCGACGTTGGGCAGCACCTGCTCAAAGCCCTGGTAGATGGTGTCGACGTCCACAGTAACGGGGATCTTGTGCTTGCGGGCAAGCTCGGCCGCCTTGGCCACCGCGGGGGTGTCGTGGCCGTCGATGTGAAGCAACCTGGTGTTGGCAATCATCTCCTCGGTGATGTCGTCGGCTTCCAGGCGCAAGCAGTCCGCACGCTGCCAGAGCACGGTGCGTTCGCCCGTGGTTTTGTCGATGAGTATGTAGGCGGTCTGGTTGGGGCAGTTGGCAACCACCTTTACGTGGCTGATGTCGATGCCGGAACCCTGGAGGCTTTCCATCTGGATTTTGCCGCGCAGGTCGTCGCCGACGGTACCAATGTATTTGGTGCGGAGGCCGAGCTTGGCGCATTGCACCATAGCGCTGGCCACCTGGCCGCCAGGGCTGTACATTTCCTCGTCAAAGGCGATCTTGCCGGCGTAGGCAGGAAACTTTGGAAGCAGGATGAGGGTATCGGTGGCGTTGAGCCCAACCCCTGTGACGTCGAACTGAGGCATAACCCGTGAGCGTAGCACATGGAATGGCGTGAGCGTAGCACTTGGAATGCACTTGGAATGCATGGCGCAGGGCGGGCTTTGACTGCGTACCGTGTCACACCCCGCGTTTGCGATACTCACTACCAGCGGGAGCGCAATATCCAATGGGTATGAGGGGAAAATCACGGAAGCCCAGCCACCCAGAATCTCTGTTGGATCCCTATTCCCGCGCCACGCGGCGTGCTCAACCCAGCCAGGCTCGTGACGACGCCATGCGCCGCGTAATTCTCAACATCCCAGTTGGGTTCGTTTCGTCGTATGGCAAGGTGGCAGCCGCCGCAGGCTACCCCGGTTATCACCGCCAGGCAGCACAACTGCTGCGGCGTGATGGCATCGACCTGCCCTGGCAGCGGGTAGTTGGAGCAGGTGGAGAGATCAAGACCCGCTTCGACCATGGCGACACGCAGCGCCGCCTTTTGGAAGCGGAAGGAGTTCGTTTCATTGGAGAGCGCGTGGATATGGAACGCTTCGAATGCGACTTGCGCCCTTGGGAGTGGGAAGCCTGACAATTGGCCATCCCAAAAGGTGGAAGCGCGCTGCGACGGCCAGTTGGCATCGTGAAGGCCAGTTCGTCTCGTCAGACCCGTTGCACTCGCCTTAGGGTATACAGCTCCGCCGACACCGAACTGTCCAGCAGGATCTTCCAGTCATCGTCTACGTGAATAATCTTGCCGCTGATGTGATTGGATTGCGAGGAAGCCAAAAAGAGGGCGGGTTCAATCTGCTTGTTCGGCGCTACACCACCTGTCTGCCGCACCTTCATGGCAGTTTCCTGGTCGCGCCATCCCGCACGCTCACCGGCAGCCAGTATCTGGTCGGTCATATGGGTATAAGTGTTGCCCGGGGCGAGGCAATTCACCTGTACATTGTGCTCCACCAACTCTTCGGCCAACGATTCCACCAGTCGCCCCAAAGCCGCCTTCGATGCCGCGTAAGCCGTAAAGTACGGACGCGCATGGGAGACACCTCTTCCACCCAGAACCACCACCTTGCCACGGCGTCGCGCCACCATATCCGGAAGGACGAGACGCGCCGCGTGCATCGTGCCCAGCAGATTCGTTTCAATCGTCAGGCGCCACTCTTCAGGATTGGTTTCCCAAAAAGGGCCAATCGGGCCTTGAGTGCCCGCAGCGGTCACAAGGATGTCGGCAGGCCCCATATCCCCGCGAATCCTGCTGAACATGGCTGCCATCGCAGGGTAGTCGCAAACATCCGCAGCATAGACTAACCCAAGTCCGCCACCCGCTTCAATTTCCAACTGCGTGAGATGAAGTTGAGACTCCGTGCGGGCCACCAGAGCTACCCGGCAACCAGCTTCCGCAAGCCCAAGCGCGAGGCGCTTCCCGATGCCTCGCCCAGCCCCAGTGACGATGGCGCATTTCCCCTTTAGATCCTTCAATCCAGTTGCCCTTCTTCCCCCACATCATACGCGAAATCCCAGCCGTGGGACGGGCAAACACTCCGCCTCCGGCTACGCCTTACGAGCTTACCGTTACCCGCTCTGTGGCTTTGGCAAGGGCATTGATGGGGAGTGCCGCCACGGTATCCTGGGCATCCACCAGCGCCTCACGATAGCCTTTCAGCATACCCACGCAGGTGGCCACAATCACTGGCCCCAGGATGATTCCGATAAAGCCAAAAGCCTCCAGACCACCGAGCAGACTCACCAACACCAGCAACTCATTCAGTCGCGCCCGGCCTGCAATCAGCATGGGCCGCAAAACTTTGTCGGAACTGCTAACCAGCACAAACCCTAGCACTATCAGCAGCAGACCTCTGCCGGGCTCGCCGTTAAAGATCATGTAGGTGCCGATGGGCGCCCAAACCAGGCTAGGCCCAATGACCGGCAAGAAAGCAAGTACGCCAATTACCAGCCCCCAGATAAGCGGGGAAGGCAGCCCTAGAATCCAAAAGGTGAGGCCGCCGATGAGACCTTGCGCCACTGAGACCACCACGCTGCTCAGAATTGTGGCCTGGATCATGTCGGCGGCCTGCCCCAGCATGCGATCGCGGGTTTCCTCGCCCACCGGCGCCACATCCTTAATCACCTGCAGGATGCGCGGCCCATCCCGCAGCAGGTAGAAAATCGCCAACAGAAAGATCAGCAGGTGCAGAAACGAATGAATGACGATGGACAGGATGTTCGTCGCCTTGGATGCCAGAAACGCCGCACCCTCCCGAATCTGCTCCTTCACTTCTTCCTCAACATTCACCACGGGAACGCCGAGTTCAGCACTGAAGCTTTCCACTCGCTTGGCGGCCTTCTGCAGAAAGCCATCGGGTATCTGCTGCACCACGCTATTCACTTCCTTCACCAGTGTGACGCTCAGCCACACGGTGGGGCCTACCAGCGTTACCAGCACCAGCACAAGCGTACACGTGGCAGCGAGGTTTCTGCTGCTCATCCACTGCCGCAGTCGGGCATGCACGGGATAAAAGAAGATAGCCAGAATCACACCCCAGCCGAGCGGCTGAAAATAGGGAGAGATCACCTTGTAAAGCAGCACGAGGGCAAGTACGATTACCGCCCACCATGTGACGTTTCGGAAGTTCAGGGTATTCGTCTGTGCGGCCATAGACTTGCTACCCTCCGAGTATATCGGAGAGACCGGTCGCAATACGGACTGGGTGCAGCCGCCAGCAGTGTCCGACCAGGTTAGAACTCTATCTTTTCATTTGGTGCCATTGCTAGACTCGCTTAAGATGATGACGCCTTCGAATCCCGACGAACGCCGGTATCGAATTTTGTACATTCACGCCACGGTGGTTCCCCCAAGCCTCGACCCTGCTCGTGAACCCTTCAGTTGGCTCTCGAGCGGGCTTCAGGGTGAAGTGTTGCAAAGGGTGTGGTGGACAAGTTCCGAGGAGGTTACCGCTGCTTTCGGGCCGGGGAGCTATCCATCCCGCACTATCAGCAGCTTTCGATTTCACTGGTTTCTGAGTAGGGAGGGCAATCGTACACTCAATCGGTTGAAAACGATTTGGTTCTTTATCGCAACCGGATTACGGCTTCAGCGCGAGAGACCATTCGACTGTATCGTTGCCTATTCTCATTTAGGAACAGGTTTGTGCGGTGTGCTCTTGAAGTGGCTTACGGGGGTACCTCTAGTGATTCAGATTGCCACGTCCCCGCAGCATTCCTTCCTTGTGGATCGACCAAAGCCCACATTGGTGGACCGCCTGAAGCACTATTGGTCAGATTTCTGTCTGCACCTCACGCTCTTGTCAGCAACCCGTACGCAACTGCTGGCGCCTGATTTGCTGGATAGCTATCCCAGGCTCCGCCAAATTCCCGTAAGTGTATTTCACGACTTCGCGGCGGCATCTCAAATTCCGGCTGGCAAGCCGGATCAATCCAACGTGATCGTATTTGTGGGGGCGCCGTGGTATCTCAAGGGCGTGGATTTGCTGATCCACGCTTTTCGGAATCTGGAGCCGGACTTTCCCGAAGTAAGGCTGCAACTCCTTGGGCATTTCCCAGATCGTGCGCCCCTGGAAGCTCTGATTGGAGACTCCTCACAGATTGAGATACTGAAAGCCCTCCCGAACCCGGAAGCGCTCAAGCTGATTTCTGAGGCTGCAATTCTCGTGCTTCCATCCAGGTGTGAGGGGATGGGACGCGTGCTGATTGAAGCGATGAGCGGAGGAATCCCCGTAATTGGCTCCCGGATTGGGGGTATTCCACACCTGATTCGCGATGGTGATAACGGCTTCCTCTTTCCCGCGGGGGACGCAGCCGCACTGGAAGACCGCATGCGTACCCTGCTGTCTGACCCGGAACTGCGAAGAAATATGGGCGCACGTGGTCGTGAGATTGCCAGACAGGAATTCACCGAAGCCTGTTATGCACAAGAGTTCACAGCCATGGTGCACAAGGTGGCAGATGGTGCGACGCAGGGTGCCGCGTGAGCGATTCCCCGCAGCATTCCACGCGCCGCCTGGACCGCGCCTTTCTGGGCGGTGTTGCCTGGAGCGCAGGCGCAAAGTGGTCCACCCAGTTGGTGACCTGGGGCACCACATTCTTGCTGGCCCGTCTGCTTACTCCTGGTGATTTTGGCCTTGTCAGCATGGCTGGCGCTTTTCTGGCACTTTCTAACGTCCTCGCGGAGTTTGGGTTGGGGTCGGCAGTGGTTCAAATGCAGGACTTGGGCAGGGATGTCCTGAAGCAGTTGAACGCTCTCGCGGTGATGATCAGTGGCGGGATGTTTCTGCTGGCCGTGCTCCTTGCGCCTGCAATCGCTGCCTTCTACGGCGAGCAGAAGGTCCAATGGGTCTTCGCGTCAAGTGCTCTAATGTTGCTGATTACCGGATTCAATGTGGTTCCCGTCGGAATTATTCGAAGGGACATGAACTACAAGGTACTTTCGATCGCCGAGGCTGTGCAGGCCTTGGTTCAGGCTGGGGTGACAGTGACGGCCGCCTTCGCTGGACTCGCCTACTGGTCTTTGGTTGTAGGCTATCTGGCGGGAAATTTCGCGGCGTTGGCCGTAGTGCTTTATCGGGCTGGCATAGGCTTTCAAGTCCCCCGATGGGGAATGGTGCAGCCTGCCTTTCGGTACGGATGGCATGTGTCGACCAGCAACCTTGCCGCCGGAGCGTATTCACAGTCGGCTGCCATGGTTATTGGACGACAGTTGGGTCAGGGCGCTGCGGGATCTTATCAGATGGCTGGAGCGTTAGCTATGGCCCCGCTGGAAAAACTGGCCTCCTTGGTGATGCGAGTCACGGGGCCGGTATTCGCCAGATCACAAAACGATCTTCCGCTCATCCGACGATACTTCTTCATCTTCGTGGAGACCCTCACGATGCTGGTTCTCCCCATAGCAAGCGGCGCTGCGATCGTGGCAACGGACCTGGTAGGCGTTCTGCTGGGTGCACAGTGGGGAGACGTCGCGGGTCCAATGCGTTGGTTATGCCTCCTGATGTTGCTGCGCGTGATGATTACACTGATGGATCAGGTGCTCAACGCACTCTGGCACACCTCCTTCGTAATGAAGAGGGGGCTGTTACTTCTCTGCATTTTGCCCCCAGCCTTTTTTGCTGCAACAGGTTGGGGATTGTGGGCGGTTGCCGCTGCATGGCTATTAATCCTACCCGTCAACGCGCTTCCCTCATGGCTGCGGTTGCAGTCTGCAGCAGGGTTTGAACTTCCCGACCTCTTTAAGGCGTTGAGGCCAGCTGTGCTTAGCTGCGCCTTTATGGCCTTGGTACTGTTCTGGCTCCGAACCTCGATGGAAGGCACGAACTTTCCATTGCAGTTGAATCTATTGATGCAGGTGGGTGTAGGCGGCCTGGCCTATGTGTCGTTCATCTTGGTATTCTTTCGACGCCGGGTCTTCCGATACATAGAGTTCTTGCGAGACCTTCGTCGAGACCAAAGCACACCGGACCCCAAAGTACTAAATGTAGAGTAAGGTGGCGGTCGCACATCGAACAGGTTTGGGGATTGGACCAGTTCTGGTCGCACATGCTGAAGTCACAATGGGGAGCCTTGTAGAGCCCGATTGGCTTCGCACGGAGCATTGTGATTTTGAGTGTGCAATCCACATGCTGACATGCTCGGAGAACCCGCTCTTGAAAGACTGTATACTAAGCTCAAGACGTCCAATTTGCTTGTGCATTCGTCTTCTTTGCAGATGTTAGCAGCTTCGTTGCGACTGACTAACACATCTCACATTGATATCCAAACTCATTAAGACTAATAGGAGTGTGACAGCTTGCCTAGGATCCTTTGTGTATTGTCAGAAATCTTGGGAAACAAAACCTTCAGCTCCAGATTGGTTACTGTACTCCAATCGATACCTAATCTGGAGTTGGAAGTGATGACATTCTCATCTTCTGATTATCATAAATATCCGGCAAACCGCATTCAAAGATTGAGTAATACTCTGGAGATGGAATCGGTCTTCAACAAGAAGCTCGATCACGAAGGTATCCCTGACCACGATGCTGTGATCATCAATGGACTTTGGCTGGCAATGATACTCTTGCCGCGCATTCGACATCCTCGCGCCGCCGTTGCTACGGATACGACACCGGAATTGATGCTTGGACAACATCTTTGGGCTACCACTTCGCACCTTCGTCGCGCTGTTCTTAAGATATCTGGAGCATTCCAGGATAGACAGGTACGCAGGATAGTACCAAAGGTTTCATTATTTCTCCCAAGATCCTCGTGGTGCCAGCAATCACTGGAGAGGCATTACGGAGCTGCAAAAGGGGTATGCCGAGTTACCTTGTCTCCCCAGCCTGCAGCTAAGGGCCGCTCCGTGAGAGTATCAGGAAATTCACTGCGCCTGTTGTTCGTGGGCAACGATTTTGCAAGAAAAGGTGGTCTTGTTCTGCTAGATGCGTTTCGCAAGCACTTGGGGCGCTGTTGTACATTGACGATCGTCTCAAATGACAACTATCTGTCGCAACTTTCCCTGCCTGAAGGGGTACACTGGATTGCGGGTCTGCATACTGCAGAAGCGGTAGCATCCCAGTATCTGGAACACGATCTTCTACTTTATCCGTCGACATTTGATCAATTCTCGCACGTAATTGCCGAGGCATCGATGGCGGGAGTGCCATCGATTACCAGTGATATCGGAGGCGTAAGGGATCTTGTCCTTGAGGGAGAAACAGGGCGCGTCTTACCGGTAGGGGCATCGGCCAGTATTTGGGCCGATGCCATACTCGAGCTAGCAGAAGACGAGGATCTACGAAGTAAATGG
>CAZUAX010000075.1:13861-19612 GCA_964618435.1 uncultured Solibacteraceae bacterium | reverse complement strand
CCTGCTGTTGCCCCAGAATGCGCCGCGAGAAGTCTCGTCCCTGCATTTCCTTGGGCGGTTCCAGATCGCAAAGCCGCAGTAGCGTGGGGGCGAAGTCCACCAGCGAAAACGGAGCCTTCTCCCGATCCCCCGCCTTCACCCCGCGCGGGTAGCGCACAATACCCGGCACGCGGATGGACTCTTCCCAGGGCTTTCGTTTTAATGGCATACCCTGGGAACCCAGCATGTCGCCGTGGTCAGAGGAGAACAGCACGATGGTGTCATCGCGCAGGCCTAAATCGTCCAGACCCTTCAGCAGCATGCCCAGTTGGTCGTCGATGGAAGTAGTCATGGCGTAGTACGAGGCAATCGCCTGTTTGCCGGGCACCTTCTCGCCTTCCTTCCAATTCGGACGCAAAGTGATCTTCTCCGGGTCATACATCTTCTCGTACACTTCCGGTGCCTTATAGGGGTCATGGGGAGGACCCGAAAACACCGAGAGAAAGAAGGGTCGATCGTCCGATTTCGTAGCCTCCAGAAATTCCAGGCCCAATTCGCCCCAAAGCTGGCTTTCAAACTTGCCGTTTGCTGGAATCGGCTCCGGGGTGTCCCGGAAATACTGCGTGTCGAAGTGGCGATGGCTGCACTGGTTCGCGGCCCAGTACTCAAATCCCTGGCGCCTTGGACCGGGTGGCACGAACCCTGGCATTCGCTGGCCGCCATCGAGATGCCACTTACCCACAAAGCCCGTGCGATAACCACCTGCCTGAAATACGTTGGCAATACAGTTGTGAGCTTCGTTCAGCCGTAAGTCATTCGCAACCATGCCATTCTTGTGGCAATACTGGCCGGTCATCAGAATCGCCCGCGCCGGACAGCAAACCGGCGTATTCGCCAGCGTATTCTCAAATACCAGACCGTCGGAGGCCAAACGGTCAATATGAGGGGTGATAACCTCCTGGTTACCCAGGCAACCCACACTCTGGGCGCGCAGTTGGTCGGGCAGGACAAACAGCACGTTGGGACGCCGCGGCTTCTGCACCGCCGGAGCACAGCCCATCAACGCTGCTGCCGCTGAGGCTCCCAGGAAGGAGCGACGACTGGTGTTGGTCATGGTGGTTATCCTCTCCGCAACAGTCTGTCATAACAAGCCTCTGGCGCGCATCCCCAGGTCTTGCAACCGAAGGCCAGGGCTAGGACTACATCCCCAAACCCAGCACCTCCTTTGCATAGCGGAAGCTTCTTTCCACGTGATCCCGCTGCTGGTGCTGGATTGCCTCCAGGAAGTGCGGCGGAATCTGCCGTCCTTGCAGATCCTCAACCACCATCGGTTTCGCGTAGGGAATCCCCTGTTTTGCCAGCGCCAGAAAACGCGCGAAGTCCGCAGATTTCGCACGAGGAAACCACTGCTTCCAGTGTTGCTCGTCATACACAGGAAGCACCTGGGGAGGCCTGCCAGTGATGGGCTTCGAATAGATGGCAACCGCCGGGCAGAGTTCCTTGGCACGCGCGATGATTTCCTTAAAGTTCACCGTACCTTCGCCTAGAGGAACCCACTGTACCGCGACACCCTGCGGGTGCTCGTACACCACCGAATCACGAAGGTGGAGCGTAAGAGCATACTTACCAAGAGTCTCCACGGTGGAGAGTGGGTGCTCCCTTACAAACACGGGATTGCCCGTATCCAGATAAATGCCCACGAAGTCCGTTCCTGCTTCTTCCACGAGATCACGGAACTCCCATGCCATCAGATCCTTATGCACCTCAATCGCAATCTTCACCCCCGCGTCGACAGCCTCCGCCTTCACCTGCTTCAGCAGGCGCACCATCATGGCGATGTGCTGCTGGGTGTCGCCAGGGGGCATGCTGTAACGGTCTCCCGCCAGCAAAGTGCGCACCAGCGGCGAACCCATCGCGGCCGCCCTGCGAATTTGGCCTCGCAGATAGGTCGCCCTCTCTGCCAGATGCTCCTGGGATCGCGGAAGTGTGGCACTGCCCCCGGTTTCCAGACGGAGATTCAGTTCCGCGGCAAGGGCCTTCACTTGGCGCCAGTGGGCGGGATCCTGCGCCTTGGGGTCGCGAGAATCCTGAAGGAATACAGCATCGCAGCCAAGCTCCTTGGCGTAGACAAGTAACCGATCATCCGGCCAGTTGAGCGCACGCAGGCAATACGTATTGATGCCTAGCGGGAAGCGATGTCCCGTCTGAGCGAGGGCAGCGTCACGCCCCGCCAGCCACGCCGCCGCCACGGCTCCCGATTTTAGAAATTGACGTCGTATCACGCTTGCATCCTATCAGGTCCTGATGAGGGCAGGAGCGGGCCTGCGCGAGCAGGATTGGTCGATTCCTTATGCTGGGCTGCTCCGCGGGTGACGACGCCCCTGGCGGGGGTCCCACAGGGAGGAACGTCATGCCGAAGATGGGAGACAACCGAAGGGTACCGTCTACGCGAGTATCGGCGAAGTCCGACTTCCCCGACACTTCTCTGCTGACTGTCGCGGTATTTGTGAGAGGTGGAACTTGAATACGAAACGAAATGGGCGGCAACGGACCGCACTGGGACTTGCCAGGAAAGACAAAAGGGCGGGTCCCGAAGGACCCGCCCTTTTGGATTGCAGTCGAAACCGCAGGTTCGTGTTTAGTGAACCAGCTGTTCGCCACCGAGTTCAGCACCCGGAAGCAGGTTGAAGGGGCTGGCCGGACGTTCTTCGTAAGAGTAGTAGCCATTGGCGCTACCACGCAGATCTTCACCGTCCATGGCAGAGTAGCCGGAGCGATCCGGAATGATCAGAGCCAGGTAGCCCTGAGCAAGCTGCTGAGCATTGACGTCGGAGATGAAGGCATAGCCGTGAGCATACTGGAATTCGCAAGAAGCGATACCGTAGCCCTGGAAGCCAGGAGCGCCTTCAAGAACACCGTCATCTTCGCCGGCAGGTCCCTTCACGACACCACCCTGTTGGAGGGTCATGAGGTACATGCCGCCCGGACGCACATTCACCGTGGAAACCAGCGGGGTCTGCGCGACAGGGTTGGCAGCGCCGTTGTTACCGCCGTAGAGGTACAGGGTGCAAGGACCAGTCTGCGGATTTGCGCCGCGGAGAGGATCGCTAGCAGCCTTGTTCTCGTCGAACGGTCCAGAGCCATCGTCCTTGGACGTGTTGGCAATGGCGATACCAGTGTTGAAGTTGTCACGGTTGGTCAGGTACGGGAAGAGCAACAGCGTGCGGCAGCGCACGATGCTGAAGCCCGGAGCGTCCTTGATTACCGGAGCAAAGCGAGGCGTGGGAGCGCCAACCTTCACGATGCCGTCGCCGGCAGCGAGGTCAGCCAGAGGCAGGTACCATACCTGGAAGGCAGTGGAACCATAAATCTGCTCGTTGTAGCTCGCATTCACGGGAACGCGAACGGTGTTGATGGTGAACGGATCAGCACCCAGCAGGAAGTCAGTGATTGTCAACCGCCAGTTGCGAACCACGGTTCCGTTGGCGAGGGTCGACTTGCCGGCGCTCACGATAGTGCCGGTCATTTCGCCGTTCGCCACTTCGGTAACGGTGCCGAAGCTGATCGCGTAGGGATTGTTGGAGGTGTCTGCGTCCAGGGTGGACGGCGCAGAGATGGCAATGTTGAACTGGGTTCCCTGGGTAGCATACCCGGATACGCCGGATGCACCAGCACTCAAACCAAGCCAATCCGCGCCCAGCATCAAGCCGGATTCCGTGAAGTAGGCGGTGTTGGGGTTGCACTGGCGGTTTGGTGTGTTAGCGCAATTCTGGATCACTTCGTCGTCAAGCCGGGGCTTGAAGGCGTTGGGAAGCAGTTCGATGATGTCCAGGTTCTGGGTCAGCGTGCGCGGGAAGTCGCAATTGCGACGCAGGCGCGGAGAGCTGGTCACCCGGAAGCTGGGACGGGGACGGGCGATCACCACGGTATCCGGGGTAAGCGGCACCGTTCCGGTGGTGGTGTTCAGGGTAACGATGGCGTTGATTGCCGGGGCAAATTCGCCCTGGCCAGCCAGCGTTGCCGCGTTCACGCGCACGTTGGTGATCTTCATCTGCATGTACCACTGACGGCCAGCAGCGCTACCGGGGGCGAGCAGGACGTTGTCCCACTCCAGGGTACCGTTGCTGAACACGCCACCGAGGCTGCCTTCCACGGCGTACTTGCCATGGTTGTTGACAGTGATGTTCTCGTAGCGGCCACTAAAAGTGTTACGGCCATTGAGGTACATGTTCTCGTCAAATACGGTGGAACCGCCGACGTAGGGCGCGCCCTGGCCGATGGTGCCCACAGCGGTGAGCGAGGTGGGGGCTACCGGAACGCACGGAGCAGCGCTGGGCTTGAGACCCTGGGTGGCGCCGCAACGTCCCTGATCGCCGGAGTTGATGATCAAAGATTCAGTGGTGATGCGGCCGTTGGTGTCCGCGGAGGGTCCGAGGACGGCGCGGCTGGTTACGGGAACATCCACGTTGATGGTGACATTAGCACGGAGGTCGCGCAGCAGGCCGGCATAAGCACCCTGCGTTTCGACGCCCTGGTCGGGAACGATGCCGCTGCAGACGATAAGAATATCGCCAGCGAGTTCAGCAACGCCCTCAATGCGGACCAGAGGCGGCGTAGAGGTCGCGCGGCAATTGAACGGCTGATTGTCAATTGCTTCTTGTGCGCTTACCATCGGGATCGCGAGTGCGAGCACGATAAGGGCAAGCACGATCTTGCGGAAATCGAACATTTCCTTCTCCTTGTGGTATGGGGAATTCAAGCTTGAATTGATGAAGTGTTCTTTCAACCTGAGCCTCAAACTCGAGTGAAAGCCGGAGCTTTTCTGCGCAGTGGCTATTTTTGGTGCTTTTGCCGTGTGTTCACGATCAAAAACTAGTCATTACGCTTAACTCTCTGTCTTTGCTTGCGGGATTTCGGCCCGGTTCATTCCTTCAGCCCTGAGGCTTACGGACGATACAAACTGTAGACGCCAAGTCAATTCTTCAAACACAGCTAATTCGCTGCATAAGGACGAAACCCAACAGATGGAATTTAATCACGGTTTAGGAAACGAAGTCAACGGTCCAGCTGAGAAATCCTTACAACTTATTGAATTTGCGTGAAAAATAGATTTATAGATAAGGATATGAGCTAAGTTGTAACAATCCATTTTCGGTGGTTTCTGTTTTTTGCCTGCAAACCAGAGCCCCGCCTACCCATGGGGTGGGGTAGACAGGGCTGGTACCGTTCTTTTCCGAAACTCGTCTATCCTTCCCGGAATTAGAACCGATCTGAGCTATTCCGAATGAGCCGCAGCACCCGGTCCATCCGGGACTTAAGTTCTTCGCTGGCGTCGATGATCTGGTTGGTGTCGTAGATCACCTTGGGCGTGAGGAAGACGACGAGTTCCGTGCGTGTGGTGGAACGGGTTTTCTGGCCAAAGGCGGCACCCACCACCGGGATACGGTGCAGGAAGGGTACGCCAGAGGTTCCCTCGATTTCCCGTTCGTCGATGATGCCCCCGATCGCAACGGTGTCTCCATCTTCCACGGTGATCTGCGTACTCACCGTGCGGTTGTTGAAGGAAGGCGACCCAATACCACCGCTGGGAGGAAGTGGCGTACTGAAGTCCTGGTTGATCACCATGGTAACGATGCCCCCCGGGGTAACACGGGCAACGATGCTCAAAGTAATGCCCGCCTGACGGTTCGAGATCGTTTGTGCAAACTGGGAGGTGCCCCCTTGCTGCACGGCGCTTGCCGCCTGCGAGGTGAGGATAGGCACCTCGTTGCC
>CAZUAX010000075.1:2296-13761 GCA_964618435.1 uncultured Solibacteraceae bacterium | reverse complement strand
GAATGCCTGCACGCCCATGGAAAAGGCCCCGGTAAGGGTGACTTCGTAAATCTTCGCCTCAATCAGCACCTGCCGCGGAGGAATGTCGATTTGCTCCAGCAGATTGACAATTTTGTCGTAATCCTGGGGCGTGGATTGGATAAGCAGCGAATTATCCATCATGTTGGGGATGACATGGGGAATGCGCTCGCCGGTAGGGCTCAGCATGGGTCCCATGCCCAAGAAGTTGCCCACTCCGCCGAAACCGCCCATTCCTCCAAAGCCGCCCATGCCGCCGTAAGCGCCCATACCGCCGAAACCACCCATGGCACCCATGGCGCCAGCCCCGCCCATCGCGCCTGCACCCCCAGCAATCCCGCCACCGCCCATACGGGCAGCACCCTGCGCGCCCAGGTTAAAGCCCTGGTTGGTGAGGCCGCCGGCACCGCCGAAGCCACCCATGCCGCCTACGCCGCCAACACCACCCATGCCGCCAAATCCGCCGGCACCGCCGAAGCCACCCATGCCGCCGAAGCCGCCAGCACCTCCCATACGGTTCATCCCGCCGAAGCCACCCATGCCACCAAAACCGCCAAAGCCCATGGGCATTCCCGTATACAACTGGGTGATGGCGGACGACAGCATGAAGGCATCGCCGTACTTCACGCGGTAGACGTAGTTGTTCAGGGAACCGGCCGTGACAGCCACTTTCACGTCAATCTTTTCAATCCAATTGCGCACTTCATCGAATACACCAGGATTGGGCGCCACGGCGATGAGGATATTTACGCGATCGATCGGAAGGAAGCTAACGGTGGCCGCCTCTTTGCTGAAAGCGATGCCCTTAAAGATGGTTTCAAGTTCCTTGGCCACATCCGAAGGCTTGCCGTTGCGAATTTCAAACTGGCGCACGCGCTGGCTGGCCAGCACGTTGCTGTCGAACAGCGAGATCAGTTCCATGGTGCGCCGCATGCTGCGGGCGTTGTCCAGCATAATCAACAGATTGGCCGGCTCGTAGCTAACGATCTTGCCACCCTGCCCAAGGAAGGGCGTAATGAGGCCTTCAATCTCTTTGGCCGTGGCAAACTTCAGGAACAGCAGATTCAGGATCTGGCGCTCGCCCGAGGGCAAATCCTGGGCGCTGGCGTTCAGCGTGGGGCTGATGGGCAGTTGCACGGCGTCCGCGGCAGGGACGATGCGGTAAAGATCTCCCACTTGCACCATGGTGGCGCCATTGATGCGCAGAACGGTTTCCAGTACGGACCGCACCTCCAATGCACGAATCTCGCCATAGGTACGGATGATCACCTCACCATCTACCCGGGGGTCGAGGATGTAATTGATCTTCAGACGCTGGGCCAGCAGATCGATCAACTGGCGCAATGAAGCGCCATCGAGATTCAACACAAGCCCCGGCCCGCTAGCTTCATCAGCATCGCCGGAAGCCGGTTGGGCCTGCGCGGGCACTGGTTCCGCGGGGGTTGGCACTGCAGGTGCCGTTTGCGGCTGGGCTGGCTGAGGCTGGGCCGGCTGCGGCTGGGCGTCCTGGGCATGCAGCGCCGGCATTGCCGCCAGCAACAACACAAACCAGCACACAGCCAATGGCCGGCCGGCAGCATTCAGAACCAATTTCGAGATTCGCAACATTCGAGAAAACACGCTTGACTCCGGTCAATCCTGGAATTCCAGGGTTCAAAAGACATCGGGTGATCCCGACGGAGCCGGCTGTCGGCGGGCATGGCCCGCCGCGGCACGGCGAAAGGAACAAACTACTTGTCGTCTACCGGCACCCAATTACAGACGGAGCCCATGGGTGTGCGCGCGGTGCGTTTGATGTAGCCGTCCACAACGGTTCCGTCGGGAGAAGTGTCTCCCGGCTGACAGGCCCGGGCAATTCCGCCCAAGTCCTTGCCCGGCCCCGGCTTGGATGGCGCGGGCGGAGGGGGAGGGGCAGCCGCTGAAGCAGCAGCCGCCGGCCTAGCCGCCTTTGCCGCGGGGCGTCGACCGGTACTGCGCAGTTCCCCGGAGAGCTTAGTGACTTCCTTGCCATCCCATCGGAATGTGATCCGGTCTGTGGCGATCTTGACGATCTCAAACTCACCGATGGTATCGCCCACCTTGTAGGTACCTTGGGCATCACCATCCTTGGGGCTCATCATGGCGATCGCGCCATCCCCAAGATCCATCACGCCGTGCAGCACCGGGAGCTCGGGCATCTTCTTTGGAGGCGGCTCCGGCTTCTTCTCTTCCACGATGGAGGGGTTCCGGTCCTGGGCAAAGAGCATCCGCATCGCCACCTGGCTATACTGGGCCGCCGAGGGCGCGGAGGGCAGCGGCTCGATGGCGAGTTCCTTGGCGGCAGCGGGCTCCACCTTCGCGGAGAACGTGCGGTCCAAACGATTCTGGTGGTCGATGTGATTTGCCCGCATTTGCCAGCCAACAAGGGCACAGGCGCATACCAGCAGGAGATTCAGGATACGAAGTCGGGTTTTCATGGACGTAATCCTCCAGTGGGTTCAGGGGCAAGGCTTACGGGCATCAAAGCGGTAACAGTAAGCCGGACATTCAGCCGTTTCTTCGCGCGGTCCGTGGCGGCCACGTTCAACTGCCGGGTGGCAATCATCTGCTCGCTTGCCGCAAGGTCGGCAAGCACGTTCACCATTTGCTCAATGGTGCAGCCAAAGCCCACGGTGACGGCCACCTCACCGTATTCGTCACCGAGGCGGGAAATGCGGCCAAGTTCCGATTGCGTAGCACGCAGTGGCGGATCCTGGGCCTCCAGAATGTCACGCACTTTGGTAAGCAACTGGGCCTGCACCTGCTGCGCGGTATCCGCGGTCAACAGCAGTTGCTCTCGCTCCTCCAGCGCGGATTGCAGGGCCGCGCGCACATCCTCCTTCGCCGGATTCATGGCGGCCTGCTGGCGAAGGGAAACAAGACGTTTCTCCATCAGCGGCAAGGGTAAGGTGGAAACCACGCTGGTGGCGGGCGCTGCTCCTGGCTCTTCGCTCAGGAAGTACCAGGCGAGCGTTGGCACAAGCACCAGCACCAGCAGCAATAGCGCCCGGCGGTCGCGAGTGGTAAGCCCGCTCATGGCTGTTGCTCCCGGTTGGATTGGATCCGGAAGAGTTCCACTTCGCCGGTACGCTGCAGCGGCATGCTAAAGCTGGACCCCGAAAACACCTGGCTGCCATCCAGCAGGCGCAGCAGTTCCCCGGCCTGGCTGGCCTCACCGGCCAATGTCACCTGCTCGGGCGTCAATTCCAGTTGCGTCACCCATGCCGACTCTGGAATGGCGGTCGTCAGTTCCAACAGCGCCTGCAGGTCTCGCGGCGTGCGCTGGCGGAACTCCTTGAGATGCTGCATCCGTAACTGCAGCCGCTCGCCTTCCTCATCCATGCGCAGGCCGGCAGCCACCTGCCGCTCCAACAAGGAAATTTCTGATTGCAATCGCTGGGCGTATTCCCGTGCTAGCCAGCTCTGCTGTAGCCACACCCCCAGGACCATCAGAGATAGAACGACAGCCAACACCAGCGACGGCAGCACCAGCCCCCAGTTGCTGCCCTTGCGGAGTTCCGGCGCTAGCAGATTCACAGAGGGCAGTGGAAAATGCCCCGCGGCGCCAATGGCCATCGCGTAAAGCGGCAAATGCTGCCGGGCAATTTCTGCTTGTTCTTGCGTATCAGGGCCGGCCAGCAAGGACTCTAACTCGGTGTCGAGCACCGCGCCGGGGACGTCTCCCGCATCCAGCCTCAGCTCCGAATAGGCACGCTCAATGGCATGTGCGGGCGGCGCATAGAGCAGAGCGCTGTAGACAGGACGGGCAGGGCTTTCCCCATAAAGCTCCACGGCCTCGCCATCCAGAGGCATGCGGCTGAGGAAACCCTCGGGCGGAGTCCGCAATACGCGCACAGCGTGGTGAAACACATCCGCGGTAATTCGCAGCGCGCTCAGCTTGATGCCAGCCTCCGTGAAAAAGGCCACCCACTTCTCGACCAGGTCTTCCGGACAAATCCCCACCAGAACGCTGCTGCTTTTTCCCAGCCGCGTTGCGCCATAACTTACTGGCTTGTCGCAATAGGGGTGCAGCGATTCCATCTGAAGATCGAGCGCCGAGTTGAGGTCCTTGTCGGGAACGCCGGGCAGTTGCACTGTGCGTACGATGGTGGCGTCACGCGGCAGCAGAACGTGGGCGGCCAAATGGGCTGCACCTAGTTCGCGCAGAAACTGAAGGATCTCACCACCCACCGTGGCAGCCGGGCGCTCCATCACAGACTCAAAGCGCTTCCAGCCAACCAGGCGGATGCCCGATGGCCGGACACGGGCAACCATCACATCCAACTGTCCGTTCTGGATGGCAATGGCCAGGCCGGTACCGCTCTGCAGGATGCGCCGCCACCAGGGCAGGGTGGGGACACTGCGGGACAGGTCACCCGGAAGGGCAGCCGACGAAGGGGAGCTCTCAGGCAAAGGAGTGGCTACTGTTTCCATGCAGTGTCGTACCAGCGCAACGTCGTAAACGGCCGGTCTCCTGAAACTTCATTCAAATCTACGATGGCAGCCACACTCCGGCGCAGATCCGAGGAGCGACCATCGGCACTTCGCAGACGAGCCGTGGCGCGAAGCGTGAACTGCGTACGTCCGCCCACCCGCAGCCGCGCTAGCCCTGGAACGCTGCCGAAGCCGAGGCGTTGGATGTCTGCCTCATCCACAAATGGAGTTACCTGGCGGCGGGTAAGCAGCGCGCCCACAAGCTGCGGAGGAATCCCCATCGCAAGTAGCACTGCAGGTTCAGCCCAATTTACGTCAACCGCCGTCACTGAGCCAAATACCGACACACAGTCCCGTAATCCGCCGCGCCAAACCAGCGGCCTCTGGGATAGTACCCAGTCGGCCTCCACGCTGGGGGGTGTCCCCCCGTCCGCATCACTTGCGCTGGGTTGCGCGGGCGCAAAGGTACCCACCGTCCCTACAGGAACATAAGAGCCGTAGAACATCTCGGGAGTCATGCCCCGCACCAGCAGCAACTCTTCCACATTTTCCAGAGACGCTTGACGTGCCGGAAAAGACGGTTTGCGTGCGACGTAAAACGAGTCAAATGCGGAGAATCCCGTGGCGGGACTGCGCCAGTGCTCCACCGCCAGCGCCAACTGCTCAGCCTGGGGGGGATCGGCCCCAAGGGCTTCAAACAGCAGGGCGAGCTCCTGCGCGGGAACACGGTTGATATCCAGCTTGGACGACTCGGGAATCACGTCAACCACCACATCGCCGGAGGGAAAGACAAAGGCCAGTGACCGCATTCCGCGCTGGTAGTAGCCGGCGCCCGGCGCGGGCGTGGCTACATTGCCGCCGCCCCACTGCACCCAAAGGGCGGCACGTTCTATCCCGGCACGCGCCAGAAAGTAGGCCCGGACACCCTCCGCGTGGATGGTACTTAACTCCACTTCCGAGCGGACCGTAGCCGCAATGGTAAGCGCGATGGCAGAAAGAGCGGCCACCAGCCAGAGAACCGCCAGCAGCGCGCCGCCACGGGTGGAACAGCGGGAGCGACGCACGGATGCGGTGTTCTGTGGCTCAGTCGGCATATTTCTTTCCTGGAAGCCGATCTACCCGCAAGGGCAGCACGAGCGAAAGAGGCTGGACACCGGCATTCTCCCCAGGCAGAGGAAGCAGTTCGATGCCGATTGCTTCAGGGAGTTCGGGAAATAACCACCGTTCCACCCATTCGGGAGGCTGGGGGGCAGGACGCAGGGCCAGGTACCGGAAGCTCACCCGCAGAAGCCGGTCAGCCAGCACAAACGAAGTGGGGCGCGGTTGGACGGGCGCAAAACGCGGAGCAGCTAGCCCGGTGGAGGGGTCCGGCTGCAGTCCGCCGCACAAGAGTCCAGTGCTTAGCGGGCCCAGGTAGGGAAGTTCGTTTACGATGAGACGCACGCCAGGGGGCTGCTTCCGTGCGTCGCCTGGAATCACCGTCAGTTCGATGATGCGGGGGAATCCGCGATCCCCTTCGCGCATGGAGTAGCTGGAGACGAATCGCATGGCCAGCGCTTCCCCTTGGAAGAATGGCATCTGTTGCGGCAGGTTTGGATCATCCATCACACACGACGCCACCGATGGAGTGATATGGAGGATTTGCTGCTCCAGAACCTGTTGCGTGCGCACCACACGGCGGTTCATCTCAAGCCGGTTGTTGCTGCGCTCCATCGCGCGCAGGCCAATGCTTAACGCAGTGGTGATCCCCACCATTAGCAGGCCCACCAGGGTGACGGCAATCAGCACCTCAATCAGAGTAAGGCCGCGCTGCCGCCGGCGTCGGATCTGGCGGCGCTCATCCATTTGGGTACCTGCTCAGCATGTCCGGGCTGGAGGGAATCACGGCCCGTAGCGTTTCCAGTTGCATGGTGCGCCTCTGGCCATTACGGGTCCACCAGATCTCCAGGACAATGCGATCCAGCACGGCGCCCCCACCCATTGGCCCCGCTTCAAACGGTTCTACCCGTGCGTTCCAGCCGCTTTCCGGCGAGAAAGGGTCAGGCCGCGGAAAGGTTCCGCTGTAGGACTGTCCGGGCATCAACGGCGTTGCCAGCAACTGTTCCATTTGCCGTTTTGCAAGCAAGGCCGCCTGGTCATAATCCGCAAGCCGTGAAGCTGTATTCAGCGAAGTAGAGATGTTGCTGAGCAAACCAACCACCGCAATGGCCATAATGAGCGTGGCCACCATGGCCTCCAGCAGCGTGAAGCCTTGCTGGGAAGGGCGTTGCGTATTCGGTCTGCCGTGGAAGGAGCGCGCAGTCATCGGGTGCTTCCCTCCATCTGGCCCGCCTGGAGCGCGCCTTGCGGGGCGGCGTCCGCCACCAGGGGAACGTAAGTAATCGGGTCTAACGACACCCATCGCTGCCCGCCTCGCTGGTTAACCAACAGCACCGCAAACGCGGGCAAGCCCCCTCCCGGAAACAGGACGAACTCCCGAGTGTTGCGCTCCATGCCCGGAGGCGCGGGAAGCACCGCGCGGACGCTTACCCCATCGGGCATTTCCACCTCTTCGGCTATCAGATCGCGGCGTCCGGCAATATCGACACTCTGGTAGGAGAGGCGCCCCTGCTCCGGAGCAACGCGAAGCACCACAGGGCGCTGCACGCGTTCCACCTGATTGCGCGCGGAACTCAAGAACCGGGCAACGGAGGAAGACGCGCTGCGAAGACGGATGGAAGGTAACCCAGCCTGGAACGAAGGCACGGCGATGCCCACCATCAGTGAAATCAGCACCACCACCACCAGCATTTCTATCAAGGTGACACCCGCCCTGGGGTGACGGCGAGATCCAGTTCGCATCCGCATGTTGATTGCCATGGCGCAGCTGAAAACGGCATCCCGTTTCCGCCGGATTGGCGCTACGTTGGTCAGTTGGATTTCCAACTCACAATATCCGCATTCAGATCATCCCCGCCGGGTGTGCCATCCGCTCCGTAGGAGATGATGTCAGGCTCATTGCCGCGCTGGCCGGGAAACCGGTAATCGTAGGGGTTACCCCAGGGGTCCATCACCAGTTCTTCAGACAGGTATGGCCCCTGCCAGTTCTTAGTGCCCTGCGGCGCCACTTCCAGAGCCTTCAGGCCCTGCTCCGTGGTGGGGAAGACGCCCGTATCGAGCTTGTACATGTTGAGAGCGGTCTTCAGACCCGCGATATCGGCACGGGCCTTGGTGACGCGCGCCTTATCGCCCTGGTTCAGCAACCGCGGGCCCACCAGCGTGGCGAAGAGGGCGATGATTGTCATCACCACCAACATTTCGATGAGAGTGATACCGGCCTGGCCTGCCGCGCGAGCACGGCGCGATTGCCTGATGTGTGTGGATTCGTACGTCATAATGCCACCTCGTTGATGCTGGTGATTCCGAGCAGCATGGTGAGGATCAGCGCCCCCACCACCACGCCCATGATCAGAATAACAAGCGGCTCAAACAGGGCTGTAAACCGCCGGATGGCCGCCTTGGTTTCGGTCTCGTAGATCTCTGCCATGCGCAAAAACATGGCGTCGAGTGCGCCGGTTTCCTCTCCTACCAACAACAGATGCCCGGCCAGCGCCGGGAACTGGTTGGTGCGCCGGATGGGTCCGGCAATGCCTTCACCGCGCTTGATGCCGGTGGCCACGCTCTCGAGCGAACCTGCCATCAACTTGTTTTCCAGAATATTGCGCGCGATTTGGATGGACTGCACGAGGGGTACGCTGTTTGCGATGAGCGTAGCCATGGCCCGTGCAAAACGCGCCGTCTCGGCCTTGCGCAGCGCATCGCCCAGCACGGGAATGCGGAGCTTTAGGGTATCCCACCACAATCGGCCATCCACTGTGCGCACGTAGTAGTAGTGCCCCACAACCGCCGCCACCACCACAATCAGCACCAGCCAGCTATAGGCCTGGAAAAACTTTGAGGCCTCAATCATCACCAGCGTGGGGGTAGGAATCTGAATCCGTGCGTCGGCGAAGACCTTGGCGAACTTGGGCACCACGAAATTCATCAGGACAAACACGGAGGCGATGCCAACCAGGGAGAGAAGCACCGGATACACCATGGAGGAGATGATGTAGTTGCGCAACTCATCACGGCTTTCCTCAAAGGAGGAGAGACGCTCGAAGATTTGGGCCAGCGACCCGCTAGCCTCGCCCGCGCGCACCATATTCACGTACAACTCAGAAAACTGCGCGGGGTGCGTGGAAAGCGCATCGGCAAGGGACTTGCCGCCCTTCACCAATCGCAGCACGTCGTTCACCAGGAACCGGAACTGGCTCTTTTCCGTGAGTTCGGAGGTAATGGCAAGCGCGCGGTCTAAGGGAACCCCGGCATTCAACAGCGTGGAAAGCTCCTGCGTGAAGAAGAGGACATCCTTACGGCCAGGGGTGCCAAAAGACGGCATCTTCAGGGGCACGGACTGCGTCTTGCGGGTGCCGACGTAGACCGGTGTAAGGCCCTGGCGCAACAGTTCACGCGCAACTTCGCGCTCAGATTCCCCGTGCAGGGTACCCGCCCGCGTGCGTCCATCAGCCGCCACCGCCCGGAAATAGAAGGTCGCCATGCGCCTTACCTTGCCTCTTGCTTCTCAACCGGTTGCATGCGCATTCCCGGCTATAAATCCTGCGTTACGCGGATCACTTCCTCCGCGGAAGTCATCCCTAATTCCACCTTGTGCCAGCCATCCTCGCGAAGGGTCTTCATGCCGTACTTGCGAGCGGCCGAGGCCAATTGAACCGCATTGGCGTTAGCCATAATCAACTCGCGCACTTCGTCGTTGAGTTCCATCAACTCGAAGATCCCCATTCGCCCGCTGTAGCCCAAGCCAAAGCAGCGGTCGCATCCGGCGCCCTTGAAGTGCTGGATCTCCCGCGCACCGTCCACACGGATCATGCCCGCGGGCTGTCTGCAATGCTTGCAGACGATACGCACCAGGCGCTGCGCCAGCACGGCAACAATGGTGGAACTCATCAGATAGTTTTCCACGCCCATGTCGTGCAAACGCGTAATGGCGCTGGGGGCGTCGTTGGTGTGCAGCGTGGAATACACAAAGTGTCCGGTGAGGGCGGCACGGATGGCGATATCCGCGGTTTCGCGGTCTCGCACTTCGCCCACCATAATCACGTCGGGATCCTGCCGAACGATATGCCGGAGCCCGGTGGCGAAGTCGAGGCCAATCTGCGGGTTCACGAAGATCTGGTTGATCCCGTCCATCTGGTATTCCACAGGATCTTCGATGGTGATGATTTTCTTGTCTGTCTGGTTAATGCGCTTGAGGGCGGAATAGAGCGTGGTGGACTTGCCGCTGCCAGTGGGCCCCGTCACCAGAAAAATCCCATGTGGAAGTGACGTGAAGTGGTGCATGCGCTCCAGCATGAACTCGCTGAAGCCCAGCCGCTGCAGGTCGTAAAAATCGCCGGCTGAGCGGTCCAGCAAGCGCATTACCAGGCTCTCGCCATAGAGGGTAGGCAGGGTAGATACGCGGAGATCCACTTCGCGGCCCAGCACCTTAATCTTGATACGCCCGTCCTGGGGCAAACGGCGCTCCGCAATGTTCAGCCTCGCCATCAGCTTCAAGCGAGAGACAATCGCAGCCTTCAGTTCACGGGGCGGGCTTTCCTGGCTGTACAACACGCCGTCAATGCGGAAGCGTACACGAAATTCTTTCTCAAAAGGCTCGATATGAATGTCGCTGGCGCGCTTCTCCACCGCCTGCGCCACCATGTTGTTCACCAGTCGAATCACCGGCGCTTCGCTGGCCATGTCCCTCAATTGCTCAAGGTCGGCAAGGGCCTCTGCATCCTCGCCCCCCAGCGCGGTCGCAGCGTCTTCCCGCGTCTCGCCGTAATGACGCTCAATCGCTTCCAGGATTTCGCCCTCCGCGGCCAGCACCGCGCGGGTTCGCAGGCCCGTAAAGCGATGGACGGTGGTGATGGTTTCAAAGTCCAGCGGATCCGCCATTGCCAGCACGAGGGTGGAATCGTCAATCGCGTGGGGAATGGCCCGAGCCTGCCGCAGGAACCTTGCGCTCAGCCCTTCCAACTCCGGCGCGCCCGGGGGTTCGGACTGGATGGCAACCAACTCAACCTGCAATTGCTCAGACAGAGTCACCAACACATCGCGCACCGCCACAAAGCCAAGGTCCACCAGAATCCGGCCCAGTTTATCGCCCCGGCCCTTCTGGATCTCGAGCGCGCGATCGAGATCCTCTTGCGAGATAAGTCCTTTGGCGATTAGCCGTTCCCCGATGCGCATCTTACGTTCGCTGCCCCGTTCCCTGATGGATCCTAACGCGTCTTCCAATACATCACTAAGCGGCTAGTACATTACCACGCGGCTGATTTTGCTTACTTCCGCCACGCCCGTGGTCTTCTGCGAGGCGTGTAGCTGGCGCAACACACCAGCCTTGCCGCGAACCACCATCTGTTTCGGCAGCCCGTCCAGTTTCTCGTAACGGAAGTAGAACATCGTAACCGCCACCACCACTTCCTCCTCATCAGGCAAGCCACGCAAGGCCACCGCCAACTCGGGCAGCATGCTTAGCATAAGGTCGCGAATCACCGGCACGCGTGCGCTCTTAGCGCGGTGAATCTTGTCAATCTGTTCGTCCGAGGGTTTGTGAAAGAAGGGCGTAATGCCTACTGCGGGCGCCAGACTAACCTCCACGGAATACACCGCGCCGGTGCCCGCAACATACATGCCCCGGGTGGCTCCAATCACATAGAGCGGCGCTTCTGTGTCGTAACGCTCAATACGACCGTCCACTTCACGCTCCGTGGTACGAAGCACCAGCAGGTCCATGGGCGCGTTGTCCACCGCAACCGCCTGCGCCGGGCTAAGGCAAACAAACGCCAGCAACATCACGGCCAGCGATGCCCATACGCCATATCCAGAGCTATTCATTGGACCTCGCTCACCAGCGCCGCATTGGCCACCAGTTGGCGACCGAACTGCTTCTTCATGAAGTACATGGCCTCGCG
>CAZUAX010000075.1:0-2196 GCA_964618435.1 uncultured Solibacteraceae bacterium | reverse complement strand
AAGGCACAGGCGCCGGCAAAGCCCCAGCCGGGGGCTCCAAACCATGCGCTCCACCAGGACGCGCGCGCCGGCGGCACAGGTGCCACCAGAACCGTACGCCGCGGAGGATCTTCCTCCCCAAGGCTAAGCAACGTTTCCCGTAACTGCAAAAGGCGACTGAGTTCGTCCCGGCGCGCCGGGTTGTTGCTGATCGCCTGCAGTTCGGCATCGGGCGTGGCGCTCAATGCGTCGCCGAATACCAGTTCCCGCAAATCCCGTTCCTGCTTATCCATCACCCGTCTCACTCTCTGCCTGCCGCTGTCTGCCTTCCACGCGAAACTACTCCGCGGGAGGTTTTTCAGCCAGGGGCTCCAGCACCTGCCGCAGCAGATCCAGCCCCGTATACAGGCGGCTCTTGATGGTGGATACAGGCGTCCCCAGGATTTCGCCGATCTCCTCGAACTTAAACCCTTGATACACCTTCAACACCACCGCCTCGCGCTGTTCCGGACTTAGCCTTGCCAGGGCTGCCTCCACGGCCAGAGACACTTCCACAGGCGCCATGCGACGGCTCCATTCCGGGCCGTCCCCCTGCCCGGTCCACTCTTCCTCGGGCCGACCCTTGCGCACCAGAGAAAATGCCTCATTGTGCGCGATCCGGAACAGCCAATAGGAAAAACGGTTCGCCTCCTGCAGGCTACCCAGCTTCTGGTAGGCCTTCAGGAAGACTTCCTGGCTTACATCCATCGCGTCCTCACGGTCGCCCAGGATGCGCAGCAGGTAGTTGAAGATACGTTTTTCCCAGCGGTTGATCAGCCGGTTAAACGCTTCCACATCTCCGCGTTGCGCAGCAAGAACCAGATCACTGTCTTCGGCGACGCGAGGAATCAATTTGCCTGGCTCCTTGGAAATAGACGCGCTGGGACCGCCAAAAAGTTGGATTGCCCGCGAAGGTGGCGGCCCCGCGACGGGTTTCTTTGAGTCTACTCCGAAACAGTTTGGCTACGGAATGGTTAACTCGCGACGGAATTCCCGCGGGGTCCCTACCGGGGATCCACCACAGCGCGCAGGATCTCCAGACGGCGTTTGGGAGTTTCTCCGTCCACCTCCTCGCGCTCAAAGGCTTCCAGGGTTTCCAAGCCCTCCACAATCCGTCCGAAGGCGGAATACTTGCCATCCAGGTACGAGGCCTCGCCCAGCATCAGGAAGAAGGATGTGGTGGCGGAGTTGGGGTCGTCGTCGCGCGCCATCGATACGATGCCTCGCTCGTGCTTCACGTCTTCGCGGAACTCGCCCGGCAGGTTTCGCACCCAACGATCGCCGCGATGGGTCTTTGAAGGCTCACGGTAATAGCCCATTCCGCCTTGCACCACAAAGCCGGGCACAATCCGGTGGAAACCCACCCCGTCGTACCATCCTTCAGCAGCCAAGTTCAGGAACTGTCGAACATGCTCCGGCGCCCAATCTGGCTCTGCCTGGATGCGCACCGTCCCCACGGTGGTCTCCATGGTAACCGTGCGGCGGAGTTCTTCCACGCCAGCCTCCGCGAACGGCGCCGTGCGGCGCTTCTCAATGCGAATCCGCTCAATCAACACCGGCTTTTCCGTGAACCCATCCTCCGCCTGAGGCACCTGCGAGATGGCTTCCACCACCTCCATGCCTTCGGTTACCCGTCCAAATGCGCTGAATTGTCCGTCGAGCGGCGGCTGCGGAGAGACGCACACAAAGAACTGCGCGCCATCGGAATCCACCTGGTCTGGGATGCGCACGGTGGAAACAGTGCCGCGCTCGTGTTTCAGGTCACTGAATGCACTCTTCAGCAGCTTCAGCCCGCCCGTGCCCCACAGCTTGCGCGGCGTTTTGCCATCCTTCAGCAGAGGATCCCCGCCCTGAATAATGCCATTCAGGACCACGCGAAAGAACGCGCTGCCATCGTAGTAGCCTTCGCCCGCGCGCTGCATGAACTGCCGTACATGCTCTGGTGCCTTATCCGGCGCAAACTCGAAACGGAACTCACCCAAGCTGGTGGTGACCACAGCTTCTGCGTCGCTCGCCGCCAGTGATGCCGGCTGGGCGCTGGCAAGCACAGCCACAAGCACCGCGAGTCCCGCCAGGCAGGCTACCCGCAACGCCGCCAGAACCCCCGACTCAGGTCTCATCCAAACGAACCCCATCACGATAGCCCTTACCTCTCCCAGGCAAAATCCACCGGTTTCC
>CAZUAX010000074.1:12852-19933 GCA_964618435.1 uncultured Solibacteraceae bacterium | reverse complement strand
GCCACGCCCTTGGGCGTATGGGTTGCTTTTTCGGCGGCTGCTGCTTTGGCGAGGCCTGTGAACGTCCCTGGGCCGTCACCTATACCAACACCGCGGTGCGCGACTTTTCCAATGTGCCGCTCGGCGTGCCGCTGCATCCCACACAGCTCTACGAGGCAGCCACGGAACTGGCCGTCTTCGTGGTTCTATGGGCGATGTTCGGGAGACTTACCCAACCCGGACGCATCCTCGGGCTCTTCCTGCTGCTTTCCTCTGCTGGCCGCTTTGTTGTGGAATTCTTTCGTGCTCATGATGCAGCCAGCCCATTCGGCTGGGTGCTTTCCACGGCGCAATGGACCGCGTTGATCCTGATGGCTCTGGGAGTCTGGCTGCTCATGCGTCGGCAGGCTTCGTCTCGATAGAACGCTTCTTCGAAAGCTCCTACTCCCGGGCAGACTCCAATTCCGCGAGGTCCGGATCCTTATCGATATTGCCTCCAAGCAAGATGGCTAGCCGACGCGTTTGCGGGTCGCTGGCAAGCACAATCTGCACCATGATCGTGAGAGGTACTGCCAAAAACATGCCTACCGTTCCCAGTGCCCATCCCCAGAACACCAATGCGACGAGGACAATAAATGTGGAAAGCCCAAGCCCTTGGCCCAGCACTCTCGGCTCCACAAAATTGCCCATCACCATGTTCACCAAAACGAAGAACCCCGCCACTACCAGTGCAGTCACAAGTCCAAATTGCACCAGAGCGACCATAGAGGGAGGGACGGCTGCAACTACTGACCCCAGGTTCGGAATGAAGTTCAGTACAAAAGCCAAGAGTCCCCAAAGCACGGGGTAGTCCACGCCCATCGCCCACAGGAACAGCCAAATGGGGACCCCGGTTCCAATGCTGAGCAGCGCCTTGAGCGCCAGATAGCGCTTCATTTTCGAAGCCATCAGGCTAAGGTCCGCGATCGTGCTGCTTCCTTCGCCGAAAGCCCTGCGCAGACGCATGGGAAGGCTATTTACCTCGAACAGCAGGAAAACGTAATACAGCAGGATAAGAACCGTGTTTGTCAGCAAAAGCCCAAGGCCTGCCACAAGTCTGCCCGTAACATTCAGTACGGATGAGGTATCGACAATTTCGTTGGCCGAGGGGAGGGGACCATCAAATCCAGTCTCGCGCAGCCAGTTCCTCAGCTCGCTGACCTGGGCGTTCAGTTTGACCTCGTAGCCGGGCAGGTTTTCGGTGAAGCTTTGTACGCTTTGGCTAACAGCCAAGCCGAGTCCACCCAACATCAATACCGCCAGCAGCAGTACGATTGTGATAGAAATCGCTAGCGGAATCCGCCGTGAACAGAGCCAGTCCAGCAGCGGGAAACTGATTACGGCCAGAAACACTGCAATCAGAATCGGCACTACAACCGTCTCCGCTGCTCGTAGCCCCGCCAGAATCACTACCAGGGATGCCAGGTTTAGCCAGATGTTGCTGCCAGGTATCATACTGTTTGGTTTCTCGGAAGTGCTTTTCAGTTCGCCTTTGAATCCTCGCGGCGGTCAAGCCAATAGCACATGAGCGTTGCCAGCCATCCTGCCATCACCAACCCAAGGAGGATTGCCCACATGCGGTCAAGCGAATCGTAGTATACGTAGGCTAGCGCAGCCAGCACCGGAATTCGCGCGTAGAGAGTCTGCCGGTACAGTTCCACAATCGCCTGTTCAATGATGGCAGACACCAGAATCGCCAGCCCCAGCATTGCGCCGCCCAGCAAACGGAGTGTGGTCATGCTGTAAATACCTTCCGCGAAGAACACAGCAAGCATCACCGAAGGCACTAGCAGAAATCCCGCTCCACCAAAGTAAAGGTATCCAGCTACGTAGTAAAGACTGCCTCGGGTGCGCCGCATGACTGGTAACCAGTTTCGCGCATGGTGTCGCTCCTCTGCAGGTGGCGCTCCTGTTTTGGCGCGTCTGTCCGTAGCCATTGCGCATGTCATTCGTTGTCTGATATCACTCTTAGGCGTGTAAGTTGCGTTCGCGCGAGAGGAGTTTCCATGTCCTTGCTTTCCCGTCGATCTGCCTTGGGCCTGTTTGCCGCTGCGCCTTTTATTCAGGCGCAGCGTGCCCAGCGCCGAAACGTGCTCTTCATTTCCACGGATGATCTCAACAACGATCTTGGCTGCTACGGTCACCCGCTAGTGAAGACGCCCAATATCGATCGCCTGGCCTCCAGCGGCGTCCGCTTTGATCGCGCTTATTGCCAACTTCCGCTCTGCAGCCCATCGCGCACCTCCATGATGACGGGTCTTGCCCCGGACGCTACTCGCATTTATGAATTGCAGACCCATTTCCGCACCACCGTGCCAAACGTGGTCACCATGTCGCAGCACTTCCACCAGAATGGATATTTTGCTGCTCGCGTGGGCAAGATCTACCATTACGGCAACCCCGGTGAAATTGGTACGGACGGTCTCGACGACAAGGCAAGCTGGAACCAAGTCGTCAATCCAAAGGGCATTGACAAGCAGGAAGAGCACCTGCTGACCAACTACACCCCGCAGCGCGGCATCGGTTCCTCCCTCAGCTTTTACGCTTCGCCCGCTAAGGACGAAGAGCACACGGATGGCATGGTGGCCCAGGAAACCATAGCTCTCATGGAGAAGCATCGCAATGAGCCATTTTTCCTTGGGGCTGGCTTCTATCGACCGCACTGCCCATACATTGCGCCGTCGAAGTACTTCGATATGTTCCCGCTGGAAAGTGTGGGTACCGTTCCGTTCCATCCTGTGGAACTCGAGATTGCGCCCAAGTGGGCTTATTGGACGAATCCTCCGAACTGGGGGCTGAATGACCATCAGATGCGTGAAGCGCGACGTGCTTACTATGCCTCCATTGCCTTTACCGATGCCAACGTCGGTCGCCTCCTTACCGCGCTTGACCGCCTTGGGCTCACGGAACGGACCACCATCGTTTTCTGGAGCGACCATGGCTACAATCTTGGAGAGCATGGCCAGTGGATGAAGCAGTCTCTTTGGGAGCCATCCGCCCGTCATCCCATGATCATAGGAGGTGCCGGGGTACCCAGCAAGGGCAAGGGGTGTGCGCGTACGGTGGAGGCACTGGATCTCTATCCTACCTTGGCGTCTCTCTGTGGCCTGAGCTTGCCGCCCCACTTACATGGGAAGTCGCTAGAGCCTCTGCTGCGCGACCCGCGGGTGTCATGGGACCGCCCGGCCATCACACAGGTTCGTCGCGGCAACCAACAGCGTTGGGTGCATGGCCACTCGATTCGCAACGAGCGCTACCGCTACTCGATGTGGGACGACGGCAAGGAAGGCGAGGAGTTCTACGACTATGCCACCGACCCCCGCGAGATGCGGAACCTCACCCGAGAGCAGGGGCCGCACTCAGTTATCCAGCAGCAGTTGGCCGCGCGTTTGCGCAGCATACTGGCTGAACGAAGGGTGGCGCAGGGTCTTGGCTGATGGGCGTTTCCCCCTATCACATCGAATGACTGGCATGGAATTACTGAGGGTCGCGTGGTTTCTCCCGTGGCCCCTGCGCAATCTTGCCGGGAACGGCTGTGTTCGTTATACTCAGACTGCAAGGTATGAAATCCCATCTATGGTAGGTTCCTGTGTCCATGCATCGATCTTCCTCGCAATCTCACTCTAGTTTCATGGTTCGTTTAGGCTCCGCTGTTCAGGTATTGTCCTTGTCGCGAGCCCTATCATTTTTGTGCCTGGCGCTCTTTCTTGTTGCCTCCACGGCAATGGCCCAGATCACCGTTTCCCCTATTGGCAAACAGGTTCTGTTCACTTCCGGTAGCTCCAGTTTCGCTGTGAACGCTCCGGGAGGCACCACGTGGAATGTGGAAGTGATCCGTGGCGTCGATCTTGTAGGCGTAGA
This sequence comes from uncultured Solibacteraceae bacterium, assembly GCA_964618435.1. Classification (GTDB taxonomy): domain Bacteria; phylum Acidobacteriota; class Terriglobia; order Bryobacterales; family Bryobacteraceae; genus JACTMJ01. Next base: position 16,054 of record CAZUAX010000074.1, on the reverse strand, counting down.
TTCTCCTGATATCTCCTGGGTAAGTTACACCAGCCCGACGACGCAGACTGGTTCTGGAACCATCTCGTTTAACTACACTGAGAATCCCGAACTCTTTCCCCGCACGGCGAGGTTTTTCATCCGCGTGCAGGGGGACGACACGATTGTGGCCGAGCATCGCTTTGTGCAGGAACCCACCGATGCGACGGTCATCCTTACCCCTAGCTCAATCGACATCGACGGCTTCGGTGGCGACCGTACCATTGACGTAGCCCTCGGCCCGCAGACCCCGTGGACAGCGTCCACCGCCAGTTCCTGGATTCAGATTCTTACTGGACCCTCGACGGGTCCCGGTGATCTGCTGATTCGTATCCTGCCAAACTTCACAGGCCAAGCCAGAGTAGGCACGGTAAGCGTGGGTCCCGCCACGGTAACCGTCAATCAGGATTTTGCTGAGGCTACCTTCACACTTGGCTCGTCTTCGGCCAACTTCCCCTTTGGTGGCGGCAACGGATCCGTTCCCGTAACCGTGACGCCGACTGGTGCCCCCTGGCAGGCTACCTCCAATAATTCGTTTATCGTGATTACCAATGGCGGGTCCTATACCGGCACGGGAACAGTGACCTATAGTGTTGCCAGCAATCCGAACGACACTGCGCGACAGGGGACCATTACGATTGCCGGCGAAACCTTCACCGTCACTCAGGACGCGAACCCTGGTACGCCAGAAGGCGAATTGTCCAGTTCCGTAAATCAACTGAACTTTGTGTCGTTCCCGTTGGGTGAATCCACGCTGGAGCGCTCCGCTGTGATTAGCAGCACGGGGGATGCGCTTTCCTTCACGGTGCAGGTGAACGGCGCATCCTGGCTTACTGTGACACCGATGGCGGGAGTGACGCCTACAACCTTGAACTTCCTGGCGAACCCAGCCGGGCTGTCGCCCGGCGTGTATCAGGGAACCGTGGTGGTGTCCTCTCCGGACAGCCCCTCTGTCACTATCGGCGTATCACTGGAAGTCCGGAACACCAATTTCACGCGTAGGCCCTTGAACGCTTCGCCGCGATCACTGTTCTTTAGCCGCGCCTCAGGTGGTCCGGTGCCCGCACCTCAGCGGATACGGTTGGGTAACCCTGATGAAATCATCCAGGCCAGTATTCAGGTAACTGCAACAAACTGGCTTGCGGCTACTGTGAACCGCGATGAAAACGGTCCGGGCATCCAGGTGGTGATTCGCAACGTGAATCTACTACCGGGAGTCTATGACGCAAAGATCGAGGTGCGCAGCAGCGAAGGATCCTTCCTTGATATGGAGATTCCCATTCGGTACACGGTGCAGTTTGCCAGTGCAGGCGCTCCCACCATTTCGTCGGGGGGCATTGTGAACGCGGCCAGCTTCCGTGCAGGCGGCGCTCCGAACACCTGGATCAGCATTTTCGGCACCGGGTTGGCAACCACCACCGCGGGATGGAACCCCTCCACCATCCAGGGCTCACTCCTGCCCACCAGTCTGGCTGGAACGGAGGTGTTCATTGATGGGGTGCGGGCACCTATCTCGTTCGTTAGCCCGGGACAGGTGAATGCGCTTGTTCCCGGCATCGCCACTCGTGGATGGGTGGAGGTGCAGGTCCGCGTGAATAACCAACCCACCCAGATCGGCTACCTTTTCGTGCGCGATGCCGACCCGGCGTTCTTCGTGTATGCTCCGCAGAACGGACGTTTCCCGGCGGCGCAACACGCCGATGCCGTGGCTGTGGGGCCTGTCGGCTTGTTCCAAGGCGGACCACCTTCGCGGCCCGCGGCCCCAGTGAGTGCCGTGGTTCTCTACGGTACCGGGTTCGGAGAGACAGTGCTTGGGTTGGACCCGGCTACTTTCTTCCAAGGCGCTTCCGAACTGCTGGACTTGGGCGACCTTAGCATTGGTCTAGGTCCGTCCACTGCGCGCGTTACCTTTGCTGGCCTGGTGGCCCCAGGTCTTTATCAGATCAACATTGCCGTCCCGAGCTATCAGGACGGTGACTATTTCCTGAACGCTGTGGTTGGCGAACTCACTACACAGCCTGGCCTTGAACTGGTGGTGCGGAGGCCTCAGCCTTAGTTCCCTCCATCAGACGATCATAATGGAAGCGGTTTTTCATTCGGGGCGCTGGCGCGGGCATCCACTCGTTCCAGCGCCCTCATCTTTGGCCGGTGAGGGGTTCTGCCCAGACGTGAATGCGCTCTCCATTAACTTTTGGAACAATTTACAAAATTTTGTTTCCACTTATGTGTCCTACTTGCACTACGATAGGGGAAGGGTCGAGATTGCGGGTGTTCGCCATCGGCCGCATCGCCGATGTCCACCTCGCTCAGATCCTCGAAAAGGTGGTTTGCGATGTGCCGAAATCAATTGATTGATCCGATCTTGTCCCAGGGACGTTCTTCCTCCTACCTTGCCGGCGGACTTCTTCGCTTGGCGTTCGGCCTTTTGTTATTTATCGCTCTGCCTGTGCTCTACTGCCAGGCGCAGTTGACTGTATCCCCCCCCAACGGAAGCTTCTCCGGAGTTGGGGGCGTTTTGGATTTCACGGTGAATGCGCCCGTAGGTAGCGCTTGGACCGCAACTTCTGATGCGCCCTGGCTTACCGTTGTGGCGGGTGCCAGTGGCACCGGTCCTGGCGCGATTCGGCTTTCTGCGGAGACGAACGAAACCAACTTAAGTCGCACCGCAAAGGTGACTGTAGGCGGGTTTACCATCTTCCTGGCTCAGGACCCCCTCTTTGCGGTAGTGCGCTTTTTGCCCGATGCCGTTACTATCCCGGCCAGCGGGGCACAACGCTCCATCACCGTAGTTGTGGAACCTCCCAATCTTGCCTGGCAGGCGACTTCGAATGTCGATTGGGTCACCGTGATTACCGGCAGAGACGTGGGTTCCGGACAGGTGAATTTCGTCGTCGCGGCGAATCCAACCGATGTCACCCGCGTAGGGCAGATTGAGGTAGTCGGCAGAGCCCTTACCGTTACCCAGGTGGGAACATTGGCGAGTTTCACGGTTTCACCCTCTGCTGCCAACGTTCCGTTTGGAGGAGGCGCTGGTGAAATCACCGTCACCACTCAACCGGAAGATGCCCTCTGGGGCGCTTTTTCGCTGAGCCCCTGGATTCGCGTCAGTGCCAACCAATTCACTGGAGCGGGAGTAGTAGGTTACACCGTGGATGCTAACCCTCTGGGTGACATCCGCCAGGGA
>CAZUAX010000074.1:0-12752 GCA_964618435.1 uncultured Solibacteraceae bacterium | reverse complement strand
GACAACATCATCTTTACGGCGAATCCAACGGGTTTGGACGCTGGGCGATACTTTGGAACCATCCGTCTGCGTTCCACTTCAAACGCAGCCGTTGTGGAACTGCCTGCCAGGTTGCTGGTTAATCCCCCGCCGGGCACGCCTATGCCACCTGCATTGCGGCCTGCTGGCCTATTCTTCTCTCGCGTGGTCGGGCAGCCGGTCCCTGAATCTCGTTCGGTCCAGGTGGGTTCGGAGGGCGAAAGCCTGGGCCTCACGCTCACCACCAGCATTCCCGTTCCTTGGCTGCAGATCGCTTCCACGAGTGACCTCAGTGGCACTCGGGTGATTGCGGTGATCAAGAGCGTCAATATGCTTCCAGGCCTCTATGAGACTGAGATTGTGGCGTCCAGCCCTAGCAACCGCTTTGCCACCTTCCGTATTCCGGTTTCCTACCGGGTGCAGATGGCGCCGATGGGCAAACCCTCCATCAGTTCCGGGGGCATCGTGCATGCAGCCAGTTTTGAGGAGGGCATGGCCACGAACACATGGATCAGCATCTTTGGAACGGACCTGGCAAAATCCACGCGCACCTGGACAGCAGCGGATTTCGTGGGTGGCGCGCTTCCGCAGAATCTTGATGGCGTGGAAGTTGCCGTCGGAGGCGTAAAGGCGGCGATTTCCTTTGTGAGCCCGTCGCAACTGAACATCCTTGCCCCCGCGGCCAGCGCGATGGGTCGGAAGGAAATCGTGGTGAGCGTGGATGGCGTTCCTTCGGAAAGTGCCGTGGCTTACTTCACTGAGGTGCTTCCTGCGTTCTTCACGTTTGGGCCGATGAACGGCAAGTATGCGGCTGCGCTGCACCTGGATAGCGCTCCGGTGGGTCCTGTAGATCTGTTCGCCTCCGGCACTCCAGCCCGTCCCGCCAAGCCGGGCGAGATCATTCAGGTATTTGGCTCGGGCTTCGGCCTCACCAATCCTCCGGCGGATCCCTCGCGGCTGCTGACAACTCCTGCGGCACTGATTGACTTTGGTGACCTGGAAATCCGCATTGGTGGACAGGTTGCCAGCGTCGGCTTTGCTGGGCTTTCCGGTACGGGGCTGAACCAGTTCAATGTCACGATTCCTGCACTTGCTGCAGGCGACCACGAGATCGTGGCATACATCGGGGGCGCAGCAACCCGGACAGGAGTCTTCATCAACGTGAAGCCCTAGCAAACGGGCCTGGGCGTGTCTCAGGCCGATGTCTATCCTTCCAAACGAGAAAAGGCCCGGCGTTCAGCCGGGCCTTTTCTACATCTGCGAGGGTGATGGTCGCTGCAGCTTATTCTTCTGCAGCTGCAAGCTTCTCTCGCTGTTCCTTAAGTACAGCCTTGCGGCTGAGTTTGATGCGATTGCCTTCCAGCGCGAGCACCTTCACCAGAATCTGGTCGCCTTCGTTCAATTCATCGCGTACATTCTTAATGCGGGTCTCGGCGATTTCGCTGATGTGCAGCAATCCGTCCGTGCCCGGGAAGATTTCCACGAACGCTCCGAAGTCGGCAATGCGCACTACTTTGCCCAGGTAGGTCTTGCCCACTTCCGCAACCGCCATGATGTCGGCGATCATGGCCAGAGCCTGCCGTGCACGTTCGCCATCGCTCGCGAACACGTTCACGATACCGTCGTCGTTCACGTCGATCTTTACACCTGTGGCGTCCACAATGCCGCGGATCACCTTACCGCCAGGCCCAATGAGTTCGCGGATCTTATCGGTGGGGATGGTGGTGGTGTAGATCCTTGGCGCGTAGTCACTGATCTCCGTACGGGGGCTCTGGATGGTCTTGTTCATGACTTCCAGAATTTCCAGACGGGCTTTGCGCGCCTGCTGTAGTGCCTCGCGCATCACGGCAGTGGTGACATTGGGAACCTTGATGTCCATCTGCAGGGCAGTGATGCCCTCTGCGGTTCCCGCCACCTTGAAGTCCATGTCTCCATAGTGGTCTTCGGCGCCCGCAATATCAGTGAGCACCGCGTACCGGTCACCATCATTGACGAGGCCCATCGCGATACCGGCCACCGGAGCCTTCAGCGGACAACCGGCATCCATCAGCGCCAGGCTTGCCCCACATACAGAGGCCATGCTGCTGGAACCATTAGACTCCAGAATGTCGCTCACCACACGCATGGTGTACGGGAATTCCTCTTCGGCCGGCAGCACATTCAGAACGGCACGCTCGGCAAGGGCGCCATGTCCAATTTCCCGGCGTCCCGGACCTCGCAAGAAACCTACCTCTCCCACGCTGAAAGGCGGGAAGTTGTAGTGCAGCATGAAGCGCTTTGAGGTGACCGCAGCGTCGAGGGTTTCCATTCTCTGTTCGTCCTCTTTGGAACCCAGAGTGGCGGAAACCAGGGCTTGGGTTTCACCGCGGGTGAACAGGCCAGAGCCATGGACGCGCGGCAGGATCCCCACCTCCGCTTCCACGTTGCGCAGTTGGTCAAAACCACGGCCATCGGGACGGCGCTTGTCATCCAGAATCTGCTCGCGGAAGATCTTTTCCTTCAGTTCGTTGAACAGCTTGCCGGCGAGGGAACGCTTTTCCGTCTCTTCTTCCGGAATGCTGGCAATCACCTTTTCCTTCGCTGCAGCTACTCTGGCGTAGCTTTCCAGCTTGGGGTACTTCTCGGTGTTCAGGGCGTCCTTCAGTTCGTCGTGGATAAGGTCATCAATCTGCTTGGCCAGCGCCTCATCGGTAACGGCCGGAGGCACTTCCTGCTTCGGCTTGCCTGCCTTGGCCACCAGTTCACGGATGGCCGCATTCAGCTTCTTGCAGGCTTCGTGGCCGAAGTCGATGGCATCCACAATCAGGTCTTCCGATACCACCCTGGCGCCGGATTCCACCATCACGATGCCTTGGTCAGTGCCCGCCACGGTGATGTTCAAAGACGATTCGCGGAGATCGTCAAAGCCAGGGTTGATCACAAACTCATCATTGATGTAGCCCACGCGTACTGCGCTAAGCACTTCAAAGAATGGGATATCAGAGATTGCCAAGGCCGCCGCCGCACCTACCATCGCAAGCGTGTCCGGGTCGTGGTCGGGGTCTGCGCTCATCACCATCGCCATCACCTGCGTCTCGTTGCGGAAGGTAGGCGGAAAGAGAGGCCGGATCGGGCGGTCGATTTGGCGCGAGGTGAGCACTTCTTTTTCGGAAGGGCGTCCTTCTCGCTTAATGAAGCCCCCAGGGATTTTCCCCATCGCATAGTAATACTCGCGGTAATCCACGGTAAGGGGGAAGAAATCAATTCCAACCCGGGGAGAGGTGCTGGCGCAAGCCGTTGCCAGAATGAGTGTGTCGTCGCAGCGAACAACTACCGAGCCGTTCGCCTGCTTGGCCAATTTGCCGGTTTCCAGAGTGATCTGGCGACTGCCGAGATCTACAGTTACGGAATGGTGCATCGTGATGTCCTTTTTCTTGACTAGGGAGCAGAGGTTCCGGGGGTGAGGCTTCCCAAACGGAAGCATAAACACAAAAGGCCAACGCCCCGGGTTACGGAGCGTTGGCGGCGGATACACGAAGGGCGTGAATGCGGCGAGAGGTGGAGAGATCCAGTGCGGTCGCGGGCAGCCGGCGCCCTGCGTATCGGGCCGCCCTTAGCGGCGAATGCCCAGGCGCTGAATCACTTCCGCGTAACGCTGCGGGCTCTTGCGCTTCAGGTAGATGAGAAGACGACGCCGCTGCGCCACCAGGGTCAAAAGACCGCGGCGGGAGTGATGGTCCTTCTTATGCTCCTTGAAATGCTCAGTGAGTTCCAGAATGCGGCGGCTGAGAATCGCCACCTGCACCTCTGTAGAGCCTGTATCAGTGTCGTGCTGGCGGTAGTTGGAGATAATCTCCTGTTTTTCTACGGTTCCGAGTGCCATCCGGTGGTCACTACTCCTTTGTCAGTGCGTATTTGCCCTTGTACTTTGTACAGGATAGCACAGGCAGTAGGGGGCTGGCCACTGCTCCTGCGTGTCCCAGAGGGTCAAAACTCACTGCCGGCAACTTTGGCCTCGTCTTCCTGAGCGGTAGAGATTACGCGGGCGGGAACAATGCCGCCCAGCCGCTCAGGTTGGCCGGTGCTGGCCACCACGGCCATCCAGAGGTCGCCCTCAGGATTCAGGTACTTCTTGCCGTTTACTGCCAGAGCGATGGGCACGTGCACAAAGTAGTTGTGGATGTAGCCAATCAGCAGGTCCGTTTTTCCTGCTACCGCCGCGTGTACGGCCATGCGCGCCATTTGGTCGCAAAGGATAGAATCGGCTGAGTTTGCAGGAACACTGCGGATGATGTAGCTGGGGTCGAAATACTTAATCGCGATGGGAATGCCCTCGGCCTTGAAGTACTCGCCAATGCGGTCTCGCAGGTAGATACCAATGTCCCGCATCTTCTGATTTCCCGAGGCGTCGCTGTCCTTTGGTTCCTCATTGAACAGATGCTGACCCGCGCCTTCCGCCACCACCAGCACCGCGTGCTTCTTACGGAGGATGCGGTGACGAAGGAAACGGAGCAAACCGTCCTCGCCTTCCAGCTTGAATGCGATTTCAGGGATCAGAGTACAGTTCACTTCCTGGCTGGCGATGGTTGCCCCGGCGGCGATGAAGCCGGCATGGCGGCCCATCAGCTTCACAATCGCCAATCCGTTGGGAGCGCCCTTCGCTTCCACATGTGCCCCGTCCAGCACCTCACGGGCTTTCTCGAGGGCGGTAGCGTAACCAAAGGAACGCTGCACAAAGTGAATATCGTTATCGATCGTCTTCGGGATGCCAACCACTGCCAGTGGCGCCTTCTGGCGCAGGGCCTCCTGTGCGATGGCATGCGCACCCCTCTGAGTGCCGTCCCCACCCACGCAGAAGAGCATATTCACACCAAGCGAGCAGAGATAGTTGACCATCACCACCGGGTCCTGGGGGCCGCGCGAACTGCTCAGCATGGTGCCGCCCAGCTTATGGATGTTTGACACCATTTCCGGATCCAGGTCCACTGGTTGCAATCCGAACTCTGGATTCAGTCCCTGGTAGCCATTCCGGATTCCCAGGATGTCCTTTACCCCGTAGTGGTAGTACAGCTCATTGTGAACCGAGCGGATCACGTTGTTGATGCCGGGGCTGAGTCCGCCGCAGGTTACGATGGCGGCACGGCAATACTGAGGCCGAAAGTGCAGGAATTTTCGCGGTCCTGCCTTCTCAAACGCCAGATCAGGGGAGAGTTGATCGTCGTCGTCATACTCGATATGGGCAAGTACCCGCGCGCCGTCATGGATATAATCGGCGATTCCATCTCCCTTTGCCGTCGAAAGTTCAATGGGGGAAGGGATCTCGCGGGCGCCCAGTTCGGTAACCTTGAGTTGCTCGGGACTGATCATCGGGTGACCTTCTACCTCCTATTCAAGGTAGCATCCGTCCAATGGAGCCCTTGCAGTTCGCCTGGCTTTCGAGACACCGCACTGGCTGCAGGGGAAAGGGTGAACCTGACATCCATTCGCGAGGATCCCGGAGTCTGCCAGGATTTCAGCGATTGTCTACAGTTTGTTTACAGTGCAGGCTTATGACCGTTGGACTGTCCCACCGGTTGAAATTCCGCTCTGCGGTCCAGGTCCGCCCGCCAGACGTACACTCTGTTTCGTCCTTGTCGTTTTGCCTGGTACATGCACCTGTCCGCGCGTTCCACCAACGATTCAAGGGTATCCCCCTCTTCGACAACTGCTGCACCCAGGGAGCAGGTCACCGCAATGCGGGCATCTCCGAAATTGACTGAGGAGTTGGCCACCAGCGCGCGGCACCGTTCTGCCACCTCCAACATGTGCGAAGCGCTGACGCTGGCAAGGTAAATCAGAAACTCCTCGCCTCCCCAGCGGCAGACAAGGTCCACGCTGCGAAGGGTCTTTCGCAGGGTGCGGGCCACAGTCTTCAATACGAGGTCTCCGGCGTTGTGACCGTAGGTGTCGTTTACTTCTTTGAAGTGGTCCACATCCAGGAAGATGAGCGCGCCTGGCCGCTTGGAACTGCCAGCCATCTCCAACATCTGTCGAATTCGCAGCTCCGCATACCGCCGGTTCCCAACCTCCGTAAGCGGGTCAACATAGGCATCCTCGCGGCTCCGCAGCATTTCATCTATCGTTGTATGGGTGGACGAGTTGTCGCGGAAAACCTCGGCCACTCCCACCGCTAACCCCTCCTCGTTCAGCACTGGCGCGGCACTTACAATCACGGGGATCCTCGATCCGTCTTTGCAACGCATGAACACTTGGCAGGTCTCCGGTTCATGACCCGTAAGCACGGCTTCCAGCGGGCAGCCATCATGGCAAAGCACCTTGCCGCTTGCGTCGCAATGCAGCAGTCTTCCTTCGGGACAGCGGTGGCCCAGCATCTCTTGCGCGCTGTAGCCACTAATTCGCTCCGCAGCGGGGTTCCAGTAGCTGATTCGCCGCTCTGTGTCCACAAAGTACACCCCATCGCTGACGCTTTCGATCAGGGATTGGTAGAAGTCGCGCGAACCACTGCCGTTACTGCTCATGCTTGGGCATATCGGCGGAACTTGTTAACCCATGTAGGCGTTACATGTGGGAGAAAGTAACAAAGGTCCGTAAGGTCTTCGCTTGCGTCGTCTCCGAAACCGCGCTTCTTCAGAATTGTTTCGGGCTTAGGGGAAACCGATTGCCTCAGGGCCTTTGCTCGATCAACTTCTCGAGCGCGTCAGCGATGCGTGGGGCGGTCTCCGGTCCGGGGGAGTTGATCTCTCCGTACCACGGCTTATCCGCGTTCTGCAGATAGGGCGGCTTCTCGTCCCATTGGAGCTTGGGGATGATGTAGCCAATCTCATCGTTGGCTAGTCCCACCACCATCTGGTGGCGCGCTTTCATCATCTCCCGGTAGGGCTTTTCCCGGCGGGCTAACGGAAAATCCGCACCAGGCATCTGCTCAATTCCACCCACGCTGAGCTCGGGATACGCTTCGCCAGGGATCATCGCTGCATCCAGCACTGGCCCTCCCGCGGCCCGCAATTGCAGCAAGCCCACTGGGGTTTCCAGATTACGCAGGTTTATGAATCGTTTGCGGTCTCCAAATACGCCAGCCTGCGCGGCGGCTGCAAAGTTCTGATTGCTTATGGGTATCCGGACCAGGCGTTCGGTGTATTGGATTTCGTCCACAGCTTCCTGCCGTCCGCGGCCTATGGCCTGCTGCGCCACCATTGCCAAGCGCTCTCCCAATACTTCCGCAAACCGGAAGGTGGGCTCGCGCAGCATCTCTCGGGTGCTGGGGTCTGGAATGCTCCCACCCAGTGGGGACTGCATTCCCCCCAACGCGCCATTGAGGAAAATCACCCATGCGTCCTGTTGGTCAAGCCGCCGGTAGAAACTGGCCAGGAAGTCGGCTGTGATTTTCGTGTTCTTCGCTCCAAGTGCTTCGGGATGGCTATTCCAATTCACCAGCGTTCCCAGGGCTTTGCCGTCGGCGGTGGTGACATGCAGCACGGTCACCACATCGTCGTGTACCACCGGCGGGCGGGTGTCGTCGTAGGAAGCGGTCAGCACCTGGTCACTGGCCTCTCCGATGGTTGCCTTCGCTGGCTGCAGGCGCGAGACCGCATCTGAGGCAGCTTCGGCAATCTGAGCGCGAAGAAATTCCATGTAGCTGCTGTTCAGGCCGGAGACGCCCATTTGCGGTCCCCACAATCCCATGGTGTCCGGGCCTTCATGGTTGTGGGTCACTGCGACGATCAGATCCATCGCGGGCATCTCTGCTTTTGTCCGGGCAAGCTCCCGAATCTCCAGCACATCGTCATAGAAGAGCCCAATCACGTCCACTGAGCAAATCACCGTGGGCGCAGCCTGCACCTGAAGGGCAAGGCATCGCACAAAGAGGTCATCATGAACTTCCGTGGCCACGCGGTTGTTACCGAAACCCGCCAGGTAGACAGGTGCGAACTGGCTGAGGTCCGGGGTAATGACACGACGCGACGAGGCAGCACGCAGTTCCTGGCTTAGCAGCGAAACCGAGCATGCCATCGCGAGAAGGGCGACGAAGGCCAGCGCGGCATAGCGACCCGGCGCGAAAGAGAATTCTACGGATGGTTGGTTCCTTGACACGTTCAACTCCTCCACGCTCGCAGCGCCAGGCTCACGAATGAGCGCGGTATGCCGGGTCAACGCTTACCTCTCTGGTGGAGGGGGCGCGAATACCACCAGCACCACAAGTCTTCCCGCTCCTTGATTGCGCAACGCGTGCTCGACGCCCGCAGGGGCTATCGCCAGGTCGCCAACATGGAAGGCGCAGGTCTGGTCGCCGATGCTAAGTTCTGCTTCGCCCTCCAGAACGTAATACAGCTTATCCTGGCCTTCGTGGACGTGGGCGGAATGTTGCTGGCCAGGCTCAAAACAGTTGAGCCCCGCCGACAGCCACTCACCGCGAGCCAAATCTGCCTTACCCATCTTTTCAGGCCGAAACTTTGCGTGCCCAAGGGCGTTGGAAACCACCATAATCTCCATTGTTGCACTGGCTTAATCGGCGATTGATAGCCGCCCTCAGGTGAGAGCCTGAACCGTCTATCGGCCCTGCGGGGGCCGCAGCCAGAGCAGCAGGATGGTGGTGATGATCTTCCATCCAGCGCGGATGCTAGCTTTCCAGTTGCCGGAGATCTTGCTTGTGCCGACACGGCGGTGGTAATTCACCGGCACTTCCTTGATGCGTAATCCGCGCTGCAGCGCCTTCACCTGCATCTCCACCGTCCAACCGTAGGTGCGGTCACGCATCTCAAGCAAATCCAGCGCATCCCGGCGGATCGCGCGAAAGGGTCCGAGATCGGAATACGAGTGGCCCCAGAGCCATCGGATCATGCTGGTGGCCAGACGATTGCCAAACACCTGGTGTGGCTCAAGCGCACCCTCATCGGGCTGGCCAAGCACACGTGACCCAATCACCAGATCGGCTTCATTGCGGGCAATGGGCAACAGCAACTGGTGAGCGTCCGCGGGATCTTCGCTGCAATCGGCCTGCATGAAGACGAGGGTGTCGATTTCTGGTGGAAGTGCCTGGATCGCGGCAAGGCAAGCATTCCCGTAGCCCCGCTGGCGCTGGGAAACTACCATTGCGCCGCCACGTCGGGCAACCTCGCGTGTTTCGTCGGTGGAGCCGTTATCGGCGACAATCACCAGACGGAATAACGAAGGAGGGAGAGAGCGCAGTAGCTGAGGAAGGCTCTGTGCTTCGTTGAGTGCCGGAATGATCAACGCGGCATGCAAATCCAGATTCGAGTGCGCCGATAGTATCATGTACAGATACGAGCGGCATTCAGGCCGCCATGCCCAATCATGACAGAGAACCAGCCATCCCTGCCGCCGGAGTTTTCGCCTGGACTGGAATCTGCTGAGGCAGCGCCAGGATTTCTGCGGCGCGCGCGCAGTCTTACGCTGGCGGTGGCGCGCGATCTTGGGCTCTCAGTGCTGATTGCGATTCTCATCGTGGTGTTCTTATTCCAGCCTGTCAAAGTGGAGGGCACCAGCATGATGCCGTCCATTGGCGACCAGCAGCGGATCTTTGTGGACAAGTTTTTCTTCCAGGCAGGAATCAGCGAAATCCACCGAGGCGATGTGGTGGTGTTCTGGTTTCCTCGGGACCAACGGATTTCCTACATCAAGCGAGTGATTGGCGTACCCGGTGACACTGTGGCCATTCGCCATGGAAGGGTTTTGCTGAACGGATCCGCGGTGGAGGAGCCCTACGTGCCGGAGTCATTCCGCGACGAGGCAGAAATGCCCGAAGTCCGGCTGCTTGATGACGAGTATTTTGTGATGGGCGACCATCGCAATTCCTCCAACGACAGCAGGTCCTGGGGGCCGGTTCCGCGCCAGCATATTTACGGTAAAGCCGTTTTCACTTACTGGCCTCTTGGTGAAATGCGCGTGGTGCGCTAACCAGCCCCTTCCTCCCCCGGAAGTGTATTGCCGGGTGCTTGCTGAGTGGCCTCGTTTTCCCCGATCTTGCGCTTTCCCCTGCTGTGCTGGAACAATCAAGAGGATTGTGGCTTGGTGCAGTCGTCCACACCCAACCGGCTGCCTGTCGCCACATGGTTACTCAGCCACGCAGAGCATCTTCATGAACCACAACAGCAATCCCATCGAACCTGTACGCACCGGACTGGTGGGCTTTGGATTTGGGGGCCGTGTCTTCCATGCGCCATTTCTGGCGGCTCTGCCGGAGATTACCCTCACCCACATCGTGCAGCGCTCCAGTGACACCGCACTGGTGGCTTATCCCGAGGCGCAGATCGTGCGTTCGATGGATGAGTTGCTGCAGGATGACAGCGTGGAACTTTTGGTGATTACCACCCCGAACTCCACGCATTTCCCTTTGGCGAAGCAGGCTCTGCGGGCAGGGAAGCACGTGGTGGTGGACAAGCCAATGTGCGAAACCGCAGCCGAGGCGGAGGAACTGCTGCAGGTGGCCAGGGCCAGTGGCAAGTTGTTTTCCGTGTTCCACAACAGGCGATGGGATGGCGACTATCTCACCGTGTGCGAAGTGGTGCGGCAGGGACTTCTTGGCAACGTCCACGAATTCAATTCTCACTTTGATCGCTTCAAGCCTCAATTGAAGCAAGGCTCATGGAAAGAGGAGCCCGGGCCAGGAACCGGGATGCTTTTTGACTTGGGGTCGCACCTGATTGACCAGGCCATCCATTTGTTCGGGTTGCCGCAGCGGATTTTTGCTGACCTGCGTACGCAGCGTCCGGGAAGCCGCATCGACGACCACTTCGACGTGATTTTGGATTATGACCGCATGAAAGCGAACCTGCGATGTGGCACACTGGTCCGCGAGAAACCTCCTCGCTTTCATGTCCTGGGCGACCAGGGTGCATTTATGAAGTACGGCATGGATCCTCAGGAGGCCGCGCTCATCAGTATGCCCGTGCCACGGTGGCACCCGCTGCAAGGCGTGGACGAAGAAGCCGATTGGGGTACCCTCCATACTGATTTGAATGGGGTAACCTTCCGCGGCAAGGTGGAGACAAAGGTTGGCGACTACCGGGGTTACTACCGTAACGTGGCTGCCGCCATTCGAGGCATCGAGGCTCTGGTTGTGAAGCCGGAGCAAGTGGTGAAGCTGATGAAGATTCTGGAGTTGGCGCGCCAAAGTAATGACGAAGGGCGCTGGCTGCCGATAACCCTGTGACGCAGTAACGACAAAGCAGCGCTGCGATGCGGTAGCTGCCGCCCGTGCGGACCGCCGCAAGGCAGCCGCCGACTACGCGAGAAACGAGAACCATGAGCAAGAAACATTCCGACATCGGCCTCATTGGCTTGGCCGTGATGGGCCAGAATTTGGCACTGAATATCGCCGACCATGGCTTCCAGATTTCCGTTTACAACCGGACCACGGAAACCATGGAAAAGTTCGTGGCCGCAAATCCCGATACACCGGGCGGTCTGGTGGGTCATGCCAAGCTAGAAGACTTTGTAGAGAGTCTCTCCAGACCACGCAAAATGGTGATTCTGGTGAAGGCGGGCAAGCCTACGGACGCGGTGATTGATGGCCTGTTGCCCCTCCTCGAAGAGGGCGACATCATCATTGATGGTGGCAACGCACACTGGCTCGATACCATCCGGCGCGAGAAGGACCTGGCCGAGAAGGGCATCCGCTTCGTGGGTAGTGGCGTTTCGGGCGGGGAAGAGGGCGCACGATTCGGGCCTTCGCTGATGCCGGGTGGAGCGCTTAGTGCCTACGAGGAGATTGAGCCGGTTTGGACTGCAATTGCCGCCAAGGTGGACGCGGAAACCGGCAAGCCGCTTACCGGCGCCACGCCGGGCAAACCCATTGAAGGCGGCGTTCCCTGCGCTACCTATATTGGTGCCAACGGTGCAGGCCACTACGTCAAGATGGTCCACAACGGTATCGAGTATGGCGATATGCAGATGATCTGCGAAGCCTACGCCTTGCTCACGGGATTGTTGGGGCTTACTCCAGGTGAGTGCGGTGAAATCTTCGCCGATTGGAACCAGGGCGTCCTCGATAGCTTCCTAATCGAAATAACGGCCGACATCCTGAAGCAGAAGGACCCGATGTCCGGCAAGCCCTTCGTAGACATCGTGCTGGATACCGCGGGACAGAAGGGCACAGGCAAATGGACCTCGGTTAGCGCCCTTGATCTGGGCGTCCCCGCCCCCACGGTTGCCGAAGCCGTCTTTGCTCGCTTCATCAGTGCCGTGAAGGAAGAGCGCGTTGCCGCCTCAAAGATTCTCGCCGGACCTGCTGCGAAGTTTGAGGGCAATAAGGACGAATTCATTTCCGCTGTCCACGATGCCCTCTACTGCTCGAAGATCTGCAGCTACGCCCAGGGCTTCCAGCTCATGAGCGCCGCTGAAGCGGAGTACAACTGGACGCTCAACTTCGGCGAGATCGCCAAGATCTGGCGCGGTGGGTGCATCATTCGGGCCCGTTTCCTGCAGAAGATCACCGAAGCGTACACACTGGATGCGCGCCTGAAGAACCTGCTGTTGGACCCCTACTTCAAGGGCGAGATCGATCGTACCCAGGACAACTGGCGTAAGGTGGTGGCCGCAGCTGCACAATACGGTATCCCGGCGCCAACCTTCTATTCCGCGCTTGCATATTACGACAGCTATCGCGCAGAGCGGCTCCCCGCCAATCTCCTCCAGGGACAGCGGGATTTCTTTGGCGCCCATACCTATGAGCGCGTGGACTTTCCGCGCGGCAAGTTCTTCCATCTGGACTGGCCGGAACCCGGGCGTCCACAGTT
>CAZUAX010000073.1:0-19957 GCA_964618435.1 uncultured Solibacteraceae bacterium | reverse complement strand
TTTCACACGGAAAGTCGCATGGAACGGCACTTGCTGCCTGCCGATGCTCCACGGCCCCGAAATGTTGAGATGAAGGTGGACCGCCTGCCTCTGGAACTGGACCGGGCCGGTTTTGGCGCAGACCGCGTACGCCTGCTGGACCTGCTGATCCAGATCAAGGGGCTTCGGCTGGCAGTGTTACCGGGTGAGGAAGGCTATGCAATCCTGCGCCCCGGAGCGCGAGCGCTGCAATTAGGCCCCATGGTTTGTCGCACTGCAGAAGGGGCTGAGTCCCTACTGCGTTGGGCGCTGGCCTCCAGTGCTGGCAGTCCGCTGCAATGGGACTTGAATACCGACAATGCAAACGCACTGCGGCTGGCCCAAAGTAACGGATTCACCCCCCAACGCGTACTGGCACGGATGGCGCTGGCCGGACGCGACCAGCCCGCGCCGTTCGCGGGAGACAATTCCCTGGTCTACGCCATCGGGGGCTTTGATTTCGGCTAAGCACTGCCCATCAGATGCTTGGCAGCCGCACGCATCCAGTGCTGCCCCTCCAGTGCTGCCCCGCCCTGTAGCCATGATTTAGGCAGCTATACGAAACCCACCGGCGGGATTACTCAGCCTCTGCGTGGATTGGCGCCGCTTTCCATTGGACAACGTAAGGATCTGTGTCCTCGGCAAAGCGTAGCTTGCTCTTGCCCGTCCATCCACGCTCAATGCCCACCACCTGCCAGCCCTTCGCCTCGCGCCGCAGGTACACACGAATATCTTTTTCCGCATCGTCCCCAAATAACCGGGCCACCACGTACTCGCCCAATCGAGAGTTCGCGACCTCCGCTGGAATGCCTAAGCTGCTGGCCCCGGTAATCGGGATTTCCCGCTCTGCGTCGTTATCAAAACGGGCCCATTCGACGCGATATTGGCGTGCCGGATACATTCCATTTTGGGCGCCCAGGTCATCAAAGCGCAATGTTTCCCCGTCAACCTGGAATCGGTCCAGAGGCAGCACCTGCGAGAAAAATGTCCTCCCTACTTTGTCGCGGCGCTTGATCAGACACTCCACCACCCAGGCCTCAGCGGCAGCATCGCTATACTTGCCGGTTTCCACTGCCCAGCGGATCTGCTCATCGCTCAACGCCATCACCTGCTTGGCCGCCCAAAATGCGTCGTCCGGCAATGCGTTTTCAAATGCCGGATTCGCATACTCCGGGCGCCAGCTTATAGGGTCAAAGGTCTTCCATTCAAAGCGGCCCACGGATGGGAAATCCGGGTACTCGGCACGTGCCCATTTCGGCACTTTTAGCCCTAACGTGAACACCTGTCCTGCCACCTCGTTCCAACTGAACAGATAGTTCCCACTGCGCGGACTGTTCGGGCGAACACTGGCGCTTCCGAGCGTGGAACCGAAGTCGATCAGATAGTGCTTCACATACTGCAACTTCCCATCCTCCTGCAGGATGTCCAGGCTGTTAATGGCGCGCGAATCGTCATGGCCAAGCCACGCGGAGTGTACCCAAAGCCCACGCTGGTCGCGCCGATGCTCGTGCGGCACCACATCATTCGGATCATCCTGGCGCGTGCCGAAATAACGGTGTGGCCCCAGTGGGGTTCCAGGAAGGTAAAGGCTCACGCTGCCACGGTAGCGCCCATCGCTGTCGCGAGGCACCTTCAGCAGGATCTCGGTAACGTCGCGCTCCGTCATCGCCCGCGATTTTCCGTCCAGACCTTTGAACTTGGTCTTAGGGTCAATCAACAGTTGGTCGCGGGTGAAGTAGACCACGTGATTTTCTGGCACATGGTATCCAAGCGCATGAAACAGCTTAGCCACCAGCGTATCCGCCGCCGTTGCCATTTCCTTGTGTTCAAGCGGATCGAACTTCAGCAGATAACGGCGTTTATTCACATCTTCAATCGTGAAACCCGGCGTCACCCCTTCATTCTTCGCGGAGATCACGCGCCATGGGGCGCCAGCCGTTGGCGGACCCGTGTTTCCAGGGCCCGCCTGAATCTCTTCCTTTGACATCCGCCGGTAGTAATTGCGGTTCTCATACCACGATCCGTCTGGCACTTCGCCCAGCGTGTTCACCCCTTGCGCCCGGTAGTACAGCACTTCCTTGCCGCCCTCCGGTTTGCGACCGTTCAACTCCCCGGGAGGCACAAACGGGTAAACCAGAAACTCATAGTAGTCACTGAGCTGCCGGAATTTCACGGACTCCACATACCGGGGTGCGGGCTCGCGCCACAAGGGGTCGTCCGCATAGAACTTCTTCGCCACACCGCTCGACACGCCCATCGCTAGCAGCACCATAGCCAACCCGAGCAGGCTGGCCGCGCGTCGCGTGGTCACCCGAACCCGATTCCGTTGCTGTTGTCTCTCTGCCATGGCTGCCTACTGATGCACAAAGTTGCTGGACGTCGTCTGGATGGCCGGGGCAAACGCATCACCAAACGCAAACCATATCTGGTAGCCCTCGTGGCTGAACCCCACATCCAACCGGATGAAGGTGTTGTTGCGGGCGTTGAAGCGCATACCAAAACCCGCCGCCGACTCCAGGTCACGAAAATTCAATTGGCTATGCTGCATGTAGACCTTCCCCGCATCCGCGAACAAAGCCATGTCCATGCCGCTGAACACTTCCCAGCGCCACTCTGCATTCATCACCATGCTGTTGTCGCCGTAGAAGCGAAAAGGGCGATAGCCCCGCAGATCATGGTTGCCCCCCAATACCGGTTGCAAGTAGAACGGCACCTGCTGCCCATCGCGGGTGAAGGAATGATGGGTGCGCGCCCGCAGTGCAATTACCCGACGCTTGTTGAAGAACGGGAAATACTGTTGAAGGTCCACGCTCAGCCGCTGAAAATCGAAGCGCCCCAGGTTACGGTCGTCGTAGAGGTTGTACTGCACGCTGTAGCTGCCTCCAGCCCTTGGTCCACCAGGGTTATCCCGATAGTCCACCTGCGCGAAGGCTCCATACCGAAAGGAGTTCCCTTGCTCATCGATACCAGCCGTTCCCTGTGGCGAAAACTGTTGCTCAGCTGAGATCAAGCGCTCGTTGGTTCCCGGCCCTGTGTTCACCATCAGGTACCCCGTAGACACGCCCAGACGCAATACCTTCACGGGCTTAAGCACCAGGGTGGTATCAAAGGCGTTGTCTTCCAAACGGAAGTTGCTGCGGCCGGTCTTGTCGGAATCCGGTCCCGGTCCATAGTAATTCAGCCGGGGGTAGTTGTGGCGAACCGCCTGCACGCGCCACTCCACGCGCTCCGCTGCCAGCCGAGGGGCTGCGAATTCCAGGTCAATCTTCTGCGCGCCCGTGAACGACGCTTGGGCTGCACCCCGCATCAAAATCTGGCCTTTGGCGAAGTCCTCCCGGTAATACTCAGGGCCCAAAGCAAATCCCGCGCCAGCTGCCAGTCCGCCGAACTTCAGGCGTATCCCCGCTATGCCTTCGCTCAATCGCTCCAGCAGCTTTTCGTCGCGGACCCGGATGAGAGCGTTTTCCCACTTGTTTGGCTCTTCAGGCTTCAGTTCAGCGGCTTTTGCATCGCGAGCTGCCTCAATCGTTGCGGCACGACTTCCCGCGGGTGCAGCTTCCGCTGCGGCAGGGGTTGCGGCGTTCTGTGCAAGAACGCCAAGAACTCCAAGGGCCAGCAACAGAAAAACCTTCAGCCAGCTCCGGCCGCACCGTCTCATTCAGAAGACTCCTCAAGCCAAACAACCACAAAGCCGGCCAAGAGACGAAAAAATCCCTCGTGCGGACATCAGCTTCATGCTGAACCATTCCCGCACGATTAGCAACTGTTTCATCCACATCGGGAATCGCAGCAATAATTCTGAAACGAAAATCAGCGCGCCGTCTGAATACGGTAGTCCGGCACCCTCGGCATGGCCACCACCTTACACATCTCAAACAGACGCGAGCGCGCTCTCGCGCCAATTCGTTCACCAAGCGACGTACGATACACCACCTGGCCGGGCATCGCGGAATCGCGGCCACGTAACCCGTCGCCCACCTCCGCGTCGGTCAAGTTTGTAGTCGCAATCAGCGCACGCTGTTCGTTGCAGCGGGTGGTTATGATGCTGGTGACGGTGTCTTCCACCCAGTCAGTCACCCGGTGCGAGCCCAAATCGTCAAGCAGCAGAATCCCGCTTTCCAGGGCAAGCGAATAGGCCTCGCGGCTGGATGCCCCAGCCATCGGATCCCAACTCTTTCGAATCATATCAAGCAGTCGTTGATAGTCGAAGAAGGTGCACTCGAAGCCCCGGTCAATCAATATCTTCAGGGCAGCTACCGCAAGATGCGTTTTTCCGGTACCCGGCGGCCCCACCAGTAAAAGTCCGGGCTTGGGGGTGTTGGGAAACTCCTTTGCATACGAGCGCACTGCCAGGAATACCTGGCTCAATTCCCGCTGCAAATCGGGGTTGTTCTGGTGGCGAACAAAATTCTCAAACGATGCACGCTCATAAAGAGGCGGAATCGACGCTTTGCGGAAGAGTTCACCTGGCTCTACCGGAGCTTGGCATCCACACTCGCGCACGCCACTCAGGCCGTCTCGTTCTTCGAAAATCCATCCGCTGCCGCCGCAGCGCTGGCAATCAGGATCTGGCATTCGCTTCCTATTATCGCGCGACTGTGGCTCGGCGGCGTTTGTTGAGATCAAGCCCTAAGCTTCATGTCGGTGGCGTTCTTTTCCGCCACAAAGTTACGCCCCATACAAACTTTTTTCCTCCTTGCCCTTCGAATCTGAGATAATGCTGAGGATTCTGCACGGCCAAGTGCGCCCAGCGAATCGGTTGCGTTTGGAAACTGTAGGAGCCTGCGATGAACATCCTGGTGGCGAACTTAGGGTCCACATCCATTAAGTATCAAATCCTGGAAATGCCTTCGGAAGCCTTGCTCGCCAGCGGCAAGATGGAACGGGTTTCTGAGTACAGGGCAGCGATTGAGAAGGAATTTTCCGCACTAAGCGTACCTGTGGATGCAATTGCCTTTAAGGCAGTCCACGGCGGGCCAGATTACCGTGGCACCTACCTTGTGAACGAGGATGTACTTGCCGCGATGGAAGATTTTCTTCCCGCCGCCCCCTTGCACAACCGTATTTACCTCGACGGCATGCGTGCATTTCAGGAAGCATTGCCCGGAGTGCCCCTTGTGGCTGCTTTTGAGACGGAATTCCATCGTACCCGCCCGCCACAGGCCTCTTACTATGGCATTCCTACCGCCTGGCGCGAGCGCCATGGCGTCATTAAGTACGGCTTCCACGGCGCATCCCACCAGTACATTGCGCAGCGCACGCCGGAACTCGTCGGCAGTTCCCCAGATTCGCTCCGCATTGTAAGTTGCCACCTTGGAGGAAGTTCCTCCATTTGCGCCATTCGCTTTGGACAATCCGTGGACTGCACCATGGGTTTCTCGCCTCAATCCGGCCTTGAAAATGCCACCAGGCCTGGTGACCTTGACGTCTACGCAGTGCTTCATCTGGCGAAAAAGTTGGGCGTTAGCTACGAAGAGGTCCTGGACTCCCTCACTCGGGACGGCGGGCTTGCTGGGCTCTCCGGTGTCGCTGGCGGAGATATGCGGGATATCGTGGCTGCCCTCGAAAGTGGGAACACCAATGCCACCCACGCTTTCGAGGTATTCTCCTACCAAATCAAGAAGTACATTGGCGCCTACGCTGCCGCAATGGAAGGCCTGGATGTAGTGGTGTTTACCGGCGGCATCGGGGAGAACCGCTTCCGGCTCCGTTCCGCCGTATGTCTTGGGTTGGGCTTCCTGGGAATCGAGCTTAGCGAGGAATTGAATGTTTCCGGAGGAGGCGACCGCATCATTAGCGCTCCCGGCAGCGCGGTAAAGGTAATGGTGATTCAGGCCAATGAAGAGATTGTGGTCGCGCGCCGCGCCGCCAAAGTGCTGGCTTCCTAATTGGACATCCTATTGAGCGTGAGCCTTTACTTGCTCGCAGGAAACGACACAAGCATATCTTCCTTGCGCATCACCAGGCTGCTGGTGTTGTAGCTTGCCAGTTCAAATCCATGCCCATGCGTGATTGCATCCGTGGGGCAGGCTTCTACGCAATAGCCACAGAAGATACAACGGCTGTAGTCGATGTTGTAGACCTTCGCATAGCGTTCACCACCACTGATTCGCTCCAGGTCGGTGTTCTCTTCCGCCTCGATATAAATGCAGTTGGCTGGACACGCCGCCGCGCAAAGGAAGCAGGCCACGCACTTTTCCATGCCGTTTTCGTCGCGCTGCAACTCGTGCTTGCCGCGAAAGCGCTCCTGGAAGATCGCCGGGCCATCGGGATAATCTTCCGTCACCGTGGGAGCCATCATTTCCTTGAAGGTTACTCCCATGCCCTTGGCAATGGCGGCCGCGTGATCGAACAAATCAGTGATGTTGGTAGCCATAGCTGTGTCTTTATAGAGTAGCGAACAAAGGCGCCGGATTCTGACTTCGTGTCACTTCTGCACCCGAATGGATGACAGCAAAACCCTGCTCAGCCCTTCTCCATCGCATTCCGCAGTTGTCTGGAGGCAATCAACAGGGGGTCCCAGGCGGTGGCATAAGGCGGCGCGTAACAAAGGTCAGTGAACTGGAATTCCTCTAATTTCATCCCGGCGCCCAACGCGGTGGCCATTACGTTGATGCGACCTTCCACGTCGCTGTCTCCCACCACGGCGGCGCCCAGCAGCCGTCCGCTCCGTCGTTCCGCCACCAATTCCACTTCCAGTTGCTCGCCGTCGAAGTACTTCGGCCTCGATCTGGCAACTACCTTGGCCGTCACCACATCGTAGCCTTGCTGGCGGGCAACTCCTGGTGACAACCCAGTGGTGGCCACCGCCATGCCGCATACCCTCACGATGGAGGTCCCTACAACACCGGGGAAGCGCTCACGCGCTCCAGCCACGTTGGCGCCTGCAATCAAGCCCATTTTGTTCGCATTGGTTCCGAGCGGAATCCAATCTGGTGCTTCCTTTACGCGATGAAATGTCTCCGCGCAATCACCTGCGGCAAACACTCCGGCAAGGTTCGTCTCCAAATACTCATCCACCACAATGGCGCCATTGCGCGACACCTGAACTCCCGCGCGTTGCGCCAGTTCCGATGCCGGCCGAATGCCCGCCGCCACCACCACCAGATCTCCTGCAATTTCGTCCAACCCGGTATCGTGTATCGCCTGCGCCCGGTAGTTCGTGTGCAGAGCAATTTGAAAAGACGCCAGCCTTTCGCGGATGCGCTCTGAAAGCCACTCCTCGTGCCAGCGGAGTGGGTGCGGACCCGCTTCCACCACCGTAACCTTAAGGCCGCGCGTGCGCAGCGCTTCTGCCATCTCCAGCCCTACAAAACCAGCACCAATCACCACCGCCGACGCTGGTTTCCGCGTTTCCAGAAACTTCTGCATTTCGCCGAAGTCCCGCCAGGTATGCGCGTGGAAGCAATGCGGCGCATCGATGCCCTTGATTTCCGGCACCCTTGCCACCGCGCCCATTGCAAGCACCAGTCGGTCGTACGGCAGTTCTCGTCCATCGGAAAGCATCACCCGCCGCCGTGCATGGGCAATCTCCGTCGCGGCGGTATTCAATTCAACCTGGATGTTCCGCTCGTTCCGGAACATCTCGGGTGAATGCACCAGCAGTTCCTCCCGCTCAGCCACCTGTCCTTCAATCCAGTAAGGCAAGCCACATGCGCCATAGGAGATCACCGGTCCGCGCTCAAGCACTGTAATCCGCAAGTCGCGGTCAAGTTTGCGCGCGCGGGAGGCCGCACTCAGCCCGGCAGCTACTCCGCCAATTACCACCAGATGCCGTCCCGCGGGTATGCTGTCCCTCATGGGTCTCAATCCACCTGATTCTGTTCGCGAAGAAATTCCAGGATGTCGAATCGCTTGGATTTGCGGTCTGGGAAAAAACTGTTCACTGCGCTTCGCTCATCGTCGTAGACTTCAAACACCGTCTCCAGCTTGGTCAACAGCATCAGCTCAATGTTCCTCCGGGAGAGGTTAAGCAGCTTCAAGGTGCCGCCATGCTTGCGATAGGTTGAAAAACAATACACTAGCGTGCCAAGGCCGGAGCTATCGATATAGTCCACGTCCTTCAAGTCCAGCACCACCTGCTTGACTCCGGCATCGGAAAGCGCCTTGATCTGGTCCTTTAACTTAGCCGTGGCATCACCCACTACCAGCTTGCCGTCAAGCGTAAGAATGGACACGCCATCAATTGTCTTATGAGAAAATTGCATGTTTGGTCGGGGAAACTCTGGCTGCTAGCGCTACATCAAGTCGCGGGCAACCTACTCGCAGCATACCCCATGTGTGTCGGTCATTGACAGTGCGGCAACCTACACGGCCTGCGCTTCCTGGCCCGATTCCACGCAGCGAATGGAGTAACCCACTCCGCGAACCGTCTGGATGAGCTTCACGTCGTAGCCCTCATCCAGCTTTGTCCTCAGGTGTCGGATGTACACGTCAACGATATTGGTGAGGCCGTCGTAGTCCTTTTCCCACACATGCTGCACAATCATCGTGCGGGACAGGTTCTGCCCGCAATTACGCATCAGGTATTCGAGGATGTCATACTCGCGCGGAGCCAGGTCTACATGACGTCCGTTACGGCTCGCCTTGCGCCTTGCGCAATCCAGGATCAGGTCACCCACCTGCAATCGTTCCTGCGCCGGCTTCGAGCGCCGCAATACCGCCTTCATGCGAGCCTGCAACTCCACCAGGGCAAAGGGCTTCGTGATGAAATCGTCTGCCCCGGCGTCCAAGCCGCGCACTCGATCTTCCACGGAACTGCCGTTACCCGCCATGACAATCGGCAGGTCGCCCTTGCGCTGGCGAATCTTCTCTACCAATGTCAGCCCAGGCATGTCAGCCAGATGCGCCTCGACAAGCAACAGGTCGAATTGCTCCGATGACAGTCTGCTTAGCGCTTCGCCTCCATGAGGAACGCAAGCCACCTGATAGCCCACCCCTGCCAAGGAGTGAGCCAGAAACTCGGCGATCGCCGTTTCACCGTCAACGATTAAGACTCGCATCATAAACTTCCTAAAGCAAGTTAACCGTTCGTCTTCCTGCGTCGAAAGCTAACGGTCCTTCACTTTGGACAGGCGCAATAGATGCGACTGTGGTTACCTTCAATCGAATATGAATTGCAAAGACACACTGGCGGGCTTTTCAGCCCTCCGGCTCCGTCACACCTTCGCTTTGACGCATGGACATTCTCCAGCGTCCCAATGTTTCCCACGCCGCCCGCCTTCGCTTCCAGCACCACGCTACGGCGCACATCGCCAGCAGCAGAGCCAGACTGAATACCATTGCTTCGGAAACGCTCAGCTTCTGTTTCCAAAACCAAAACCAGCGACCGTAGACAATTTCCAGGTGGAGCCAGTACACCAGCAAAGACGAGGTGCCTAACAGGGTTACGAAACTCGGTCGTCGTCCCGGCAGATACGTAAGCCATAGGTACCCAAACGTGACCAGCAGCAAAATCAATCCCAGCTTGATGAACACCAGGCCCGGGCTATCTACCCAGAAATTGGACTGTCGATAAACAGAGAAAGGAATGTACGAAAAATATCCCGCGGTAAGGATCATCCCAAACGCCACCAGTGCCGTCCATTGCAGAAACCGGTTGAGGCTTTCTTTCGGGACTAAGCGAATCATGCTGCCAAACGCAATGCCGAAGGCAGTAAATGACGCCCAGGGAAACAATCCGAATACTTCCGAGTTCGGTTCGATATAGGCGCGCAGAAGCTGCGGACTCCCGTGCCAGGAAAGTCCACCGATCACGGGGGCCATTAGCGACAACGCAAATCCGCACACCAGCCCCCACTTCACTCGTTCCTGCGTGGAGAAGAAGGCGGAAACCGACAGCATGGCCAGGGAGACGCCCATACAATTCAGGATGTCCACCCGCAGCAGATCTTCCCATTTGCTCCAAGGCACTGAGAACAAATACGCCTGCAGGCGCACTGCGAAAGCCAGCAAGAGCAGATAGCCTGCCCGCCGCAACGCGGCAGCGAAGCGCCCCATGCCGTCCACGCCTCTCCGCTCTCTACCGTCCAGCAGGAAGGCCATGGTGACCCCGGTAAGGAAAAGAAAAATGGGCGCTGGCATGCCGCCCACAAACTGAGAAAGCGTGTAGATATCGCCCTGCCGCTCCTCGCTCCGAACGAACGAGTGGAGTGTATGCCCTTGCAGCATGATGAGCGCGGCAACTCCACGCGTCCAGTCAAGAAACTGGAGCCGGTCGCTGCTGCCCTGGGGAAGGATCGCCGTGCTTTGAATCATCAAGTTTGGCTATCGCTGCGGATATTCCCTCTTCACATCAGCAGGAAGATCCAGGCGGACATCCTGATTGCTGAGTGCCGGATTCAACTTCACTTCACGGTAGGTAACTTCCATGTAGTCGTCAGACGGCTCAACGAATTTCTGGCGAATGGGATGCGCCGCGCCATCGGGAACCCAGATTTCCACTGACTTCAGGAGTTCCCGCACTTTCGGCGACTTGGGGCTCAGCAACAGCCGTGTGGTAGCCACCCCCGCCACCGTTTCCGCGCCCTTCACCGTCACCTGATAGGCCTTGGCCAGGTCCTTCCCAGAACCGCCAAAGCCCAACAGAAGGAACTGGTCCACCAGCCCGCGATTCTTGCCCACGTCAAACTCTTGAACGGTGTTGATCTTGGGATAGTAGATCTCAACCTTGTTTCCGCTGAAGGCCACTGCACGGGGATTGGGCTTCTCAATCTGGATCTTTGATTCCAGATTTTTGCCCGTCCGGCGGATTACCATCGAGCCCTGTTCCTCGCTGCGGTCATCCAGAATCGCGGTGTATTTCACCCGGGTGATATCAGCGCTAACTGAGCGAAAACCAGCCGCTTCCTTGTCCATGCGCGCCAGAATCTCTTTCGCGGTGGACGCAGCGTGTGCAGCGAGGGGGGCCACAAACAGGATACCCGCCAGTAGCAGGCTTGCCGCCAGAATCCCGTTAACTCTGCAATAAACTCGCATGGTGAGCCTCCCTCATATCCCCCGCTGGCAAACCGCTTAGGGCCGCGTGACAACCACGTAGCCTTGCACTGCCCCGTCGGCGTGCCGTAGCGCGTCCAGCGAAACTACCTGCCTCGCTGCCCCGGTGCGATCCGTCAGCAATTCACTGAGGCGATCCATCCGGCCAGCTTCAGGCATCGTCTCTATAAGGGACTCCTCAAGCCAGAATCGAGTTTCGCCCGCCACCTCAGGCAGCATGACGATCTGGCCATTCGCCTTATTCAGCAACGGTTTATCGCGAAATACAGAGGAAGGTGTCAGAAAGATGAACGCTAGAATCGCGCCCACCATAAGGTCGTAAGCGACGCTCCCGCGCGGATAATCCCACATGAAGAGGCGTTTCCACAACGCCATCGGCTTTTCGCTCACATCCTTTAGCATATCATGGGCCCGGCGAGGGACCTTCCGAGGACATCTTTCCACGCATCGCAATCGCCACCAACCCAACCTCAACCGTTAGTTGGCACCCAAGCCGAAAACCTTCGCTTGCAGCTGCGCTAGAAAGCCCTCATCCGCACTCGACCACAACATGCGCCGTTCCACGGCTGTGGATGCTTGCAGGCTTTCCGCAAGGCGGGCCACACTGCGCAGGTTGGACGCTACCGGTGTAACGCTCGACGGATCATCCGGATCCGGCAGGAACTGGTCGTCCCAACCAAGGGCAAATCGCATGTGGTCTCCCTGGTCGTTCTCATACTCCGGAGCGAAACATGAGATACGAACCTCCTGCGGCAGCAGACGCCAATCATTGCCCTCTTTCCGCCAGAGATCCCAATGGGTGGTGACTTCATAGGCACAGTCGTCATGCAGGAACTGCCCCGCATGTTTCATGGCGTCGGCCACGCTTAAGGGTTCTTCGAAAGCTTCGTCCAGCAGTTCCGGTTCCGCGTCGCTGATGGCGCGGACAGTGAGCACCTCCACACCAGGACGCAGCGCGGATATGGGAAACACGCTCAGCAGTGCTTCAAACTGCTGCATCATGTTGGACGGATGAAGGCCCTTGATCCAAACGGAGAAATAGAGAGGGTCTGCCATGAGGTTTATCTATCCCAGGATACCCATCTTCGCCGGGCATCCTCAGTGGTGAAGGTCTATTGGAGGGTGCGCAGTGCCGTCGGTCGCCAGCGGCTCACCCTTCGATGGAATGCCTTTGCGCGTGCCACATCATGCAGGATCTGTGACTTCAGCGCATAAGGATTCTCGAATCGTTGTTCTCCCCTTAGCCACGCCAGGAAATCGAGCTGAATGGCAGCCGGTGCCGTTTCGAGAGTTCCAAGAACGAAAGTCTCGATGCTGCGCTCCGGATGCCCGTCATCAAACGTGGGGCGTAGCCCGATGTTGGTGATGCCAGGCAACGTACCGCCACGCTCAAGGTTATGCACCTGCGTCACATAAACGCCGTCGGCAGGCAGCAACGTGTCCGGCAATGCCAGGTTTAGCGTGGGTACGGTTTGCTTGCCGCCCACCCCGCGGCCTTTCACGATCGGGCCGGCCACGGAAAAGGGGCGCCCCAGCATTCTCGCCGCACGCGCCACGGCACCGCTGGCTACCAACCTCCGAATCTGGGAACTGCTAAGTGGCAGGCCGCGCTCGGCCAGCAAGGGAACCCCGGTAACGGCAAACCCCAGGCTCTTGCCCAGTTCAGAAAGCGAACCAACGTTCCCCTCCTGACGATGCGCAAAGCGGAAGTTTGCCCCCACGGCTACATGTCTTGCAGACAACCCTTGCACCAGCACCTGCGCCGCAAACTCCAGCGGACTCAGGCGGCTTAGCGCGCTGTCAAACCGCAACACCACCACCTCGTCCGCACCATTCAGACGAAGCAGGCGAATGCGTTCTTCCAGCGTCAGGATTGCTGAGGGCGTCCGTTCCGGAGCAACAATGCTGGATGGATGGGGGTGGAACGTTAGCGCGCAGCGAAGCGCCTGATATCGTCGTGCGGGCGCATCCAGGGCGGCCAGCAGCAGTTGATGCCCCTTGTGGACCCCATCGAAGTTACCAATGGCCACCGCGCGCGGCACCCTCGGAAGCTGCGCGAGGTCCTCAATCCCCAACACCTGCAGCCGCTCCATCATGCCGCCGGTTCTTCTGCCGACACTTCCCAGGCGGATTGCAGTTGCAGACCGTCATAAGCCAGCCTCACGTACGGAGGTAGCGTCTCCTCCGTCTGGGCGTGCGGCAAGTCGTGAGAAATGTGGGTGAAGAACGCACGCTTTGGGCGCAGCATCTCTGCCAGGCGCAAGCTCTCTTCCACCGTGGAGTGCATCGGATGTGGTCGATGCCTCAAGGCATCCAGAAACAGGATGTCCAGATTGCGCAGCATGCACAGCGAACTTTCTGGTATCGCGTTGAAGTCCGTCAGATACGCTACGTTCCCAAAGCGAAAGCCAACGCAGGGCAGGTTTCCATGGATAACCGGTATCGGATGAAAATGGATGCCGTGGATATGAATAGCCTCACCGTTAATCTTGTGGGTTTCAATTTTGGGCCGCGAGGAAAGCGATTTCTGCCCATTGAACGCGTAGGCAAACGTATGGCGGATGGTTTCCAGCGTCTCCGCACTCGCGTAAATGGGCACACTGCCCCCGGAATGAAAATTAAACGGACGCACATCGTCGAGACCCAGGATGTGGTCGGCATGGCTATGCGTGTACAGCACCGCGTCCAGCCGTCCCATCTTGGCGCGCAGTGCCTGCTGGCGCAGGTCTGGGCCGGTATCGATCAGCACCGAATATCCGTTGTAGCGCACCAGCAGACTGGGCCGCAGCCGCTGGTCGCGCGGGTCAGTGGATCGACACACCGGGCAGGTGCAGCCAATCATCGGGACGCCAGTACTGGTTCCCGAACCCAGCACTTCCACTTCGATACAAGTCTCGCGCATCGCGCACATAGCCTAGCTGGCCTCTTCTGGCTTCGCTCCAGCCGTCTGGGAAATCTGCACAAACCGAAAACGCAGATCGGTCAGCGAGTTCTCCAGCAACAACTTTTCCTGAAGGCTCAGGTTTCCCTGCGTCTTCTGCTGCAACATCGCCAGCAGGTCGATGGTGTGCCGGGCGATAGGCAGGTTCGGCTGCGGCGCGTTTTCTTCATCCAGGCGCAGCAAACCCATTTGCAATTGCGCCTGCGTGGTAAGTGAATACACCAGAAAACTGAAGTCTGCCGGGGGGACCGGGAATTCCTGCGGCATTTCCGCAGAGGCCTCTGAGGGCTGCTGTGTTGGTTCGAGAGGATTCGGTTCGCTCATAGTAAAGCCGATGCTGTTCCTCATTTTAACGCGCGCTCAGCAGCAATCACGGCCGCCTCGCGCAAAAGCAATATCCCGGGAACCACCCAGCCTGAAAACCAGCACACGTTGCGCACCTCAACCCGTTCTGAGCCTCAGACAACTGAATTCGGATTCCCGCTCTCCTGCAGACCGGCTTACCCCGCAAATAGGACACAGACCGGCGCATCCAGGGCAACCGATTGTCCGGTGTAGGTAGGCATCCCATTTGCAGGGTCGACTCGAAAAACGGCGAGGTTCCCTGATGTCTGGTTCGCAGCAATCAGCCATTCGCCACCCGGATGAATCGCGAAGTTGCGCGGGTTCTTGCCCTCAGTGGACGCATGTCCCGTAAGGCTCATCTTGCCACTGTCAAGGTCCACCGCGAACGCGGCAATAGAATCGTGTCCGCGGTTCGATCCATAAACTACCCGCCCATTCGGATGCATCGCGATTTCCGCCGTTGTATTTTCGCCATCGAAACCCGCGGGCAAAGTGGAAACCGTATCCGCCTGCGTCCAGACGCCAGTTTCAGGGTGAATCTGAAACGACGTGATTGTAGAATCCAGTTCGTTAATCACAAAGGCCAGCGGACGGCTGGGGTGCGTAATCACATGCCTTGGTCCTGCTCCTGGCGCCACCTCCGCGTAGGCCTGCGTTTCCCAGGGATTCATGCTTCCATCCGCTTCAATGCGGAAGTGCAGAATGCGGTCGATGCCAAGATCCGCCACATGCGCTAACAATTCCGCCCCCACATTGCGAATGGCCACCCCATGCGCATGCGGACCCTTTTGCCTTCGCTCGTTGGGGCCGCTCCCTGTGTGCTGTACGAATCCGGCGGCCTCTGACAATTCCCCGTCCGTGGCAGCCCGATAACATGCCGTGCTTCCCCCACCGTAGTTGGCCACCAGCACAAACTTTCCACTCGGCGTCACCACCACATGGCACGGCCCACCACCCTTTGAAGAAACCGCGTTCAGTTCCCGCAATTCTCCCGTTTCCGGGTTCACGGCGAATGCCGTTACCGCGCCACCCTTCTCCCCCTTGAACTCCGGCAGTTCATTCACTGCGTAGAGGTTCCGCTTATTGGGATGCATCGCCAAAAATGAGGGGCTGGGCGTCTGCGCCGCAAGCGCGGGTTCCCCAAGCACGCCAGACTCAGGGCTAAACGTCAAACGGTAAATGCCCTTGCTTTCGCCTCGGGTATACGGTCCAACATAGACCCACTCCTGCGCTGCAGACTGCGACGGCCCTCCGCAGGAAAGGCTCGATAACAGCGCGGTGGCGGGGCCGGCAATCGTCGTAGCAGCCACCGTCCGGCTCAGCATGCTTCGGCGGCTTATGGAATCGCGGCGGGTAGATGTAGTTGGCATGCCGTCATTATCTGTCATGCCGCGCCCTGGGGCGAGCATACACCCAGCGCGGATCCGCGTAGTTTCCTGCAAAGAATTCGAAGCGTGTAACGTATTAGCAGTGAGGCATTGCGCGTGCGCAAGCGCCCGGTTGTGCCTGGGAAACGAACGGAGGGTCGATGGACACGCTGCAACTGATTGCATCCGCAACGGGCTTGGGTGTGCTGGCCGGCGTTCGGCTCTACCTCACGGTACTTTGCCTGGGTCTGGCGGTGCGCTTCGGTTGGCTGGAGTTGAGCCAGTCCTTTTCCCAACTGCAGGTTCTTGGAGATTGGCGCGTGATTGGCGTTGCCGCGGTGGCCGTATTGCTGGAATTCTTCGCGGATAAAGTACCCTGGCTCGATTCAGCATGGGACAGTGTCCACACGTTCATCCGGCCCGTTGGCGCCGCGCTGCTGAGTGTTGCCGCTTTTGAGAGTATTGACCCCGGCATGCGAACCATCCTGGTGCTGCTCACAGGCGGCGCTGCCCTCACCAGCCACTCCGCAAAGGCCGCAACCCGCATGGCCGTAAACCACAGCCCGGAGCCTTTCTCAAATCTTGCCCTTAGCCTCGCTGGCGACGTAGCCGTCCCGGTGAGCCTCTGGCTGCTGATGGAACAACCGCTGCTGGTGGGTGGCGTTGCCGCACTTTTCCTGCTGGTCATGGCCCTCATTGCACCGCGGGTCTACCGGATCCTTCGCGTCCACCTCATCGCCATTCGGTCCTGTCTGGGAGTGTGGCTGGGCGATGCACCAAAGCAGAGTGCGGTGCCGGTATCCCTGGCGGATTTGCAGCGCGAATCCGCAGTGGAATTGCCGGAGGCCTATGTGCGGAAATTGCGCGAAAAGTTTGGGCGGGATGCCGCGTTCGCGCTGCATGGCGTCTTCCGCAAAGGTGCCGGCAAGCTGCGTAACCGGGTGGGCTATCTTTGCGTGCTGCCCGATCGTTTTGTGCTGATGGCGCGGCGTCCCTGGGGAATGGTGATTCAGGAACTGCCCCACGAGTCCGTTGGCAGCCTCCGGTTTGAAGAACGGCTGCTTATGGACGGCCTTCAGCTAAGTGACCCAAAGGGCGAACTATCCATGGATCTGTTCAAAGAAACCAGCGCGGGAGGCCGGCGTTTGGCCAGCGCATGGAGTGTAGCCAGGGCTTCCGCTTAGCCACAGCACTGGCCCGTTTTGGTACCTGGTCTACCGGTCGTTCTTGAGCGAGGGCCATGCCGGTTTGCGCCCTTCCGCGGCGGCCGCCTGGCCTTCCAGAAAATCTTCGTGAGCAAACCATGCGGTGCGGATCTGTTGCGCCAGTAAACCCGCCTCCGTCCAGTTCTTTTCCCGCGCCTGATTCACGAAGTCCATCCCACGTCGCACCAATTCCGGACTGGCCCCTGCAAGCAGTTGCAGCGTCGCCTCCACCCGATCTTCCAGTTCGATTGGCGGCGACACTGCATGCACCAGATTGTACTGGAGCGCCTCGTTGGTCCCGAACATCCGCCCCGTCAGCGCCAGTTCCATCGCTCGCCGCTCTCCCATCGCCAGCGTGAGTGACCGAAAGATCATGAACGGCCAGTTTGCGTGGCGCACTTCCGTCAATCCAAATGTAGTCCCCTGCGCCGCGATCACCACATGCGCGTTGCACAGTAAACCGATGCCAGCACCGGTGGCAGCGCCCTGCACCTGACACACGATTGGGGTGGTAATCTTGCTTCCCACCGTGAACAACTCCTCGTGAATCCAGCCCAGTTCCAGGGCCTCCGGACGGCAAAGCTCGCGAGGGTTCATCCCTGTGCAGAAGATGGGACCGCTAGCGGAAATCAAGATCACTCCCACAGCTGCATCTCTGTCCGCATCCTGCAACGCAGCTACCAGTTCGCGACACATAGCGAAGGTAAGCTGATTACGCGATTCCGGAGCGTTCAGCACCAGGCGCTGGATGCGGCCAGTCCGCGTGTTCAGGATAGCTTCGCTCATGCCTTGTTCCTTTATTACCGGTCTACGGCTGGGTGGCCGTTGAAACTCCACGAGGGTGGGCTTCCACGTAGCGTTCAAGATATTGCGCGAAGGCTTCATGCCACGCGGCGACAAATCCGGGGTCTTGTTTCAGGGCTTTCCCTTCAATGCTGCGCACCGCCAGCACATCGCGAGTGGTTGAAGTAATGAACACCCCGTCAGCGCGGCGCAGGTCCGCAATCGTCATCGGAGCTTCCACCACGTGGTAGCCGTCTACCTCGATCGTGTCCACCAACAACTGCCGCGTAACCCCGGGCAGGCAGCCCGCGCTAAGCGGAGGGGTAATCACTTCCCTGCCGAACTTGGCAAACACATTGGCAGAAGTACACTCAGCCAGCTCACCGTGTTCGTTCAGCAGAAGCACCTCGTCAAAGCCTCGGGCCAGGGCGCGTTCCAGCCACACCAAATTCATGCTCCAGGCAAGGATCTTCGCACCCACAAACTCACACGCCGCAAAACGGGCATTCGGTTGCACACCCAATGCCACGCTGGTCCCCCATTCCTTCAGCGGAGCGGAAAACGCAATCAGTTCACTTGCCGGCATCGGCCCGCTGCCTTCCCACATGCCCCCATGGTTGCGCAGGGCAACCACCCGAACGGTGGCGTCGGCGGCTCCATTCGCATCCAGCAACTGGTGCAGCCGGTGCTCCATTTCCTCTTCCGTACAGGGCATGGGCACGTGCATCGCTTCCGCGTCCTTGGACATGCGTAGCCAGTGCCGGTGAAACTCAAACAACACGCCGGAACGGGCGCGCAGCGTGCTGAATACGCCCCACCCGTTCATTAAACCCACCTGTCCCGCGCTCAGGCTACGTTCGGTATGCGGCAAAATGGCATCGCCATGCAACATGAATGGATGCATATTCCCCTATTCTAGCGGCCCAACGGCGGAACGCGTCCGCGTTTATCGCCAGCGCATCAATGCGCCCTTATTCGGCTCAATCTGCGGTGGCGGGTCCACCCGGTTCGCCGCGATCCAGGCGACCATTTCCTTCACACGCTCGGGGTGTATCTCCGCCAGATTGTTCGCTTCCTCTTGGTCCGCTGCGAGGTCATACAGTTCCCATGGCTGCGCAGTGTCGTTGCGCAGCAGTTTCCATTTGCCGCTACGGTAGGCCTGTGTGAGTCCTTCGAAATCATCGGAGTACCCACGGTTCCATTCCCAGTACATATCCCGCTCACGAGGCAGCTTCGCGAGTCCCAGCAATTCCGGCAAAATCGAATACCCATCCAGTTGCTGCGGTGTCTCTGGCGGAATACCCGCAACATCGGCCGCCGTAGGTAGAAAATCAGGGAAATAGACAGGAGCATCGCTGCGGCTTCCCGGTGCGATATGTTCGGGCCACCAAGCCAGCAACGGCACCCGCAGTCCCCCCTCGTACATCGATCTCTTTTTGCCTCGGTAGATTCCGGTGGAGTCCAGTTCCGCTGGATATAGCGAGGCTGCCCCATTATCGGAGCTGAATAGCACCAGCGTATTTTCCGCGATGCCAAGTTCTTCCAGCAGGTCCAGCACTTCGCCCACGTTGCGGTCCAGCATGGATACATATGAGGCATAGATGCGTGCCTCCATGCTCCACGGCTTGTCATTGTATAAAGCCCAGGCGGCATCGTCTTCTGGAACCTCAAAACGCCCATGCGGAATGGTCCACGGGGCATAGCAAAAGAAGGGCTGATCTTTGTGCTCGCGCAGAAAGCGCGTCATCTCTTCCATCACCAGGTAATGGCTGAACTGGCGATTGAGCCCGGTTTCTGGATCCTTGGCCGGAAACGGGATCTGTCGGGCTGGCTTGCCCGGTTTGCCATACGCTCCCTCGTTGCCCTTTAGTGCCACTTTCTTGCCGGTGTCAATGAGGTATTGGGGATAAAAGTAGTAGGCATGCTCCTGGTGATAGTAGCCAAAGAAGCGGCTAAAGCCATGCTTTTCCGGGACGCCCGGCGTATCCAGGTCACCCAGTCCCCACTTGCCGAAGCCCCCGCACGTGTACCCTGCCTTGCTCAGCATCTCCGCCACGGTGTAGGTGTCGTCCTGCAGACTCACACCCCCGCTGTTCCGACGAACTGCCGTGTGGCCCGCGTGCGTCCCGGTTAGCAACGTGCTGCGCGCGGGGGCGCCCACCGTGCACCCTGAATAGGCTTCAGTGAACTGCATACCCTCGCGCGCCATGCGGTCCAGCCGGGGAGTTGCCACCTGCCTTCCCCCGTAGCAGCCGAGGTCAAACCCAAGGTCATCCGCCATGATGTAAATGATGTTTGGCTTT
>CAZUAX010000072.1:18603-20078 GCA_964618435.1 uncultured Solibacteraceae bacterium | reverse complement strand
TGCGTTGTGCTCTTTACGGCGCTGGGTGGAAGGAAGAGGTTGTTTCCGCCACCGCTCACCGGCCACTCAATCTCGGCGTACATGCCTGGGGCAAGCTGCCGCGAAGGGTTTGCCACATCGAGCTCCACAGGCATGGTGCGGGTGGCCGAATCCACTGCGTAAGCGGGCCGGGAGACCGTGCCCGTGAATCGATGGCCGGGGTGGGAAGCAACGGTGAACGTAAGCTTTGCTCCGGGTCGAACGCTGGACATCATTGCCTCTGGAACGGCGGCGACAAGCCGTAGTCGGTTGATCTCGCGAAGATGGAAGAGGGGCAAACCCGCTACGCCTTCGGGGCCGGCTAATGCACCCGCATGCGCAAGGCGTTCGGTGATGACGCCGGAGAATGGCGCCTTTACGACAAGGAAGTCTTCCAGGACACGAATGGCATCTACCGAAGCCCGCAGAGCTTCGATGGTCTTGGCCATCGCCTCCATTTGGGCGCGCGCGGAGTCAACGGCCTTTTCGGCCAGGATGACATCGTTTTCTGCCACCACGCCTGGCGTTTTCGCTGCGTCCTTGAGACGGGAGAACGTACTCTCCGCCGCGCTGAGGCGGGCCACCGCTTCCACCCGTTGGGCTTCTGCGCCAGGGATGCGTGCCTCTGCCTCCAGACGACGCGCGATGAGTTCAGGAGCACTCATCCGCGCCAGCACCTGGCCTTTGCTTACCATGGAGCCCCGGTCGACCAGCACCTCCTCCACGAACCCGCTGACACGGGCGTAGAGTTGTACCTGCTGAAAGGCACGGAGTTCCCCGGGCAGTATGTTCTTCCGGGTTGGAGCACGTCTCTCTACGGCAACGAGATCGGCGGTAATCTCCTGTGCAATCGCAGCTGGTATTCCGCAGCCCAAGGAGGCCAACGCAGCAAAGGAAAGGCTGGCCAGCACCTTCAAAATCCGATCGAGTTTTTGATTCCGTTTGAGCTTCGGATTAACCATGGGAATTCTCTCCGTACACTAGAAGTTCTCCGCCTTGGCGCCATCGTAGTAAGCACTTTGCGGGTCATCTGGGTCAATGGTGGTGGCTGCGCGCGAAGCACCGGCCAGCGTGATCGCAAAGACGGAAGGGATCATGAGTAGCGCCGCAAGAGTAGACGCGGCAAGTCCCCCAATGACGGCGATGCCCAGCGGTGCGGTTTGCGCACTGCCCATGGCAAGCGGAATCATTCCGGCGATCATGACCACCGTAGTCATGAGGATAGGACGCATTCGCGTGACTGCCCCCCGCGCTGCGGCCTCCGTGGCGTTCATCCCTTCACGCCGGTAGCGGTCCGCAAAGGTGCAGAGCAAGATGGAATCCGCCACGGAAACCCCGATCGCCATGATGGCGCCCATGAATGACTGTACATTTAGCGTGGCGCCGGTGACAGCCAGTGCGATGGCTACTCCCGACAGCACAGCGGGCACAGCCATCAAGACGACAAACGCAACACG
>CAZUAX010000072.1:0-18503 GCA_964618435.1 uncultured Solibacteraceae bacterium | reverse complement strand
AACGGTAGCGACATCACCCAGCAAGGTGAGGTTACCGGACGAACCCTTCACGGGTATGCGCTCAACGGATTCGAGGGAATCAATCTGCGCCTGCGGAACCTCCACCTGAACCTGATAGGCAATGCCAGACTTTGGATCTGCCCAATAGACGGGCGTTGTAAACCTGCTGGACCAGGTAACTGGTGCGAGGGCCCTTCCCACGGCATCCACGGTAACGCCAAGTTGGGCTGCGCGGGCTCGATCCACTTCCACCTGCACGGTGGGATATTCCAAAAGCTCGCCGATTTGGGCGTCTCGCACGCCTTGCACGCCAGACACAGCCGCCATCACCTGCTCGGCATAAGTGCGGCTGTCAGGAAGACTCGGTCCACTGACGGCGATTTCGATCGGAGTGGGTGCGCCAAAGCTCATTACCTGGCTCACGAGGTCAGCAGCTTCGAAACTGACGGAAGTGCCAGGAGCAGCGGTAGCCACCTTTTCGCGAAGAGCTTCCTGAAAGGAATCGCTACGAACACCGGCGCCGTCGCGGAACTTCATCCGGATGACCGCCTCATGCGGGCCACCGGTCCACAGGAAGATCAGGTTCACCGGAAAGCTCGATGGCTGCACGCCAACGAAGGCGATAGAAGTTTCCACATTACCCTGCCCGGCGAGCTCTTCACTGGTTCGGAGGATATCCCTGACGATGAGTTCCGTCTTCTCCACGCGCGTTCCTGAAGGAGCGCGAACACGCATCTGTACGAGACCAGTATCGACCTGCGGGAAAATCTCCGTCCCGAGGCTACCACCCACCAGTGCAAGGATGGCAAGCGCGGCAACCAGGTAAGCGGGCGCTACAAGAAACCGGATACGCAGAAGCTTTTCGGTAATTCCTCCAAAACCGGACTGCATCTTTGCAAGCAGACGGTCCTCGCGCACCTCCGCGTGAGAGGCGCCGCGCTTGTGCAACCACGTTTCCAGGATTGGCACCATCGTACTGGCGAGGAAATAGGAGGCAATCATTGCAAAGCCAACTGCGAGCGCCAGAGGCACGAACATTGCCCGCGCGACACCCTCCATGAAAAACGAGGGGGCAAAAACCGCTACCACGCAGAGCATCGCCAGGAGCCTGGGGATCACCACTTCGCGGCTTGCTTCGAGCACCGCGCGACCTACGGTCTTGGTGCCACGGAGATGGGTATGGATGTTCTCGATCGCGATGACAGATTCGTCCACCAGAATTCCGATAGCGAGGGTGAGCCCGCCCAACGTCATCAGGTTGAGAGATTGCCCGGTGGCCCAAAGCGCGACAACCGCGGATAGCAGGGCTATGGGGATGGTCATCACCACGATGACGGCGCTGCGGAGGCTGCGCAGGGCGATTAGGATCATCAATCCAGTAAGTAGGGCGCCAAGCAGGCCTTCACGCACTAGGGAACTGAGGGCGGTGGTGACGTAGAAGCTCTGGTCAAATTCAAAGGAGACGTTAATGTCTTCCGGCACGGCGGATCGGAAAGCTGGGAGAGCCTCACGAATACGACGAACGGTTTCCAGAGTGGAGGCATCGGCACGCTTGGTGGCAGCAATGTAGACGGCGCGTTGGCCGTTCACAAGAGCGTAGCTGGTGAGGATGTCTGCGGCGTCCTCGGCATAGCCAACGTCACGTAGGTATACGGTGGGGCCGGCGCCCTGCCGGATCGGAACATCATTCAGTTCGACCGCCTGCTTCACAGAGGCATTAAGCGGGGAGATATGATTCACATCACCGATGCGCACATTGCCTGAGGGGCTAATCGTATTGGTGAGCGCGATTGCCTGTACCACGTCGTCAGGGGAAAGCTGCTGGGCTCGCAGCCGTTCCGGGTCAACGCGGACAACCAACGAGCGGGCGGTACCGCCGAAGGGCGGAGGGGCGGAGACGCCAGGAAGACGCGCAAACATGGGACGCACTCGAAACAGCGCCAGATCACTGATTTCATCCACGGTGCGCGTTTCGCTCGAGAAGACAAGGTAGCCTACCGGAACGCTACCCGCGTCAAAGCGCATCACGAAGGGCGGCACTGTACCCGGTGGCATGAAGGAGCGGGAGCGGTTCACTTGGGCAACCGTTTCCGACATGGCTGTGGCCATATCGGTTCCCTCATGGAAGCGCAGCTTCATGAGCGCCGCGCCCTGCACGGAACGGGACTCCACGTAGTCAATGCCGCGAATGTACAGGAAGTGATACTCGTAATAATTCACGAGGTAGCCTTCCATCTGGGCAGGGTCCATGCCGCCATAAGGCTGCGCCACGTAGATGACAGGTTCTCCCAGGTCCGGGAAGATATCCATCTTCATGCGCTGAATGGCGAGGATTGAGCAGAGTGCAACACCGACAATCACCATCAAAATGGTGATGGGACGGCGCATGGCCATGTGAATCAGCCACATTGGAAAACTCCTTGCATGGACATGCGGGGTTGAGCGAGTAAGTGTTTATCTCTGGTGCAGGACATTACGGCAATTGCTCCAGGAAGCCATTGAGATTGCCGCTGGCGGCAGCGTATCCAAAAGCGGCGCGCCAGACCTGAATGCGAGCTACTGCATTGTCGATTTCTGCCTGACGTAGAGAGCGCTGCGCTTCCGCAAGCTCCGTGATGTCGCCCAGGCCCGTACGGTAGCGAACCTGGCTTTGGTTCTCCAATTCACGGGCAGCGGAGACGAGCTCCGGCATGAGAGCAGCCACGCCTTGCGCGGCTTCCATATTAATGCGGGCCTGCCGCGCCAAGGCCTGAAGGCTCAGCTCCGATTCGCTCTGGCGCGCAGTGGCTGCTTCCACACGAGCATTTTGTACTTCCATACGAGAACGGGTGCGCTTGCGGTCAAAGAAGTTCATGGTAAACGTACCGCCAACGCCCCAGTTGCCAATATCGGGATACAGTCCGTTAAGGCCGCCGCGAAAGGTTCCTTGGATGCGAGCACCGCTGCCGCGGCCATTGGCTGAGGAGAAGAGCTCAAACTTGGGCAGCCACTCTCGTCCCGTAGCCTTCACCTGCGCGGACAATGCGCCAACTTCCGCCACCCGTAGCTGCACCAGAGGGTGAGCAGCCACGTTTTCTTCGCTGAGAGCCAAGGCATAGGGCGTTCGCTCAAGAACGCGATCCAATGCAATGTCTGCGGTTGGGGTGGCAAGATAGCGACCGAGTTCCGCGATTGCGGTGGCACGTCGCTGTTTCGCGAGAATCACATCAGCCTCCGCGCGGGCGAGCTCCGCTCGAATGCGCGATTCATCCGCGCCGGGCCGCAAGCCAGCCTGCACCAGTGCGTTCACGGCGGTTCGTGCGGTGCGCCAACGTTCAACCGTGGCCTCAGCTGCTAACACCGTTTCCGCAGAAGCAATCGCAAGGAAGTAACTGTCGGCTACCCGGTCTGCCAGCTCGTAGCGAATCAGTTCAAGGCGAGCGTTACTCTCCGCGCGTTTGGCGTCGGCGGCAACAATCCGCGCGCGCCTCGCGCCAAAGTCGTAGGCTTCCCATCTCACCAGCATGCCGACGGCAGTGCCGAAGGCGCTCTCGGCAGTTTCGCCGGTAAACGCCAGACCCGTGATGGGCGTAATGGTTTGGTTGGGCATCAGCATGCCAAGCACGTTGTTGCGGGTAGCCCGATTCACCTGAGCGTGCAGGCTGGCATGCGGCAGATAGGCGTCCTTGGCCACACGGACATCAAGTTCCGCCGCGTTGATTTCCGCGCGGGCGGCCTCCACCGACGGATAACGGGCCCACGCTTCCTGGATTGCCTGGCGCAGCGACAGTGGGGTTGAAGACTGAGTGGACGCCGTTACGCTGGCGACCAACAAGAAGACTACCGTCACAATGAAATGCGTTGATGTGTGTCGTCCGTATGTTCGAAAGCGTCGCGAATGGAGTTCATTCAACAAGACGACTTCTGGTGCTCGATTACCCAATTCCCGTTTCAATGTTTCCGAGATCCCTTCGTTGAGGAGTGGCGCTGATCCGTCTTGAGCTGTGCCAAAGCCTGTAGTTCTTCCGCGGAGAAGGCCTCCCGTACCAGCTCTAGAACCATGCGCTTGCGGGATTGCAGGTAGTGTCTTCCCTTGGCGGTTGCCGTGTAGTACTTGCGCCGTTTCCCGTCCACCAGCTGCTCCTCGCATTTCAGATGTCCTTCGCGTTCTAACCGGTGAAACTTGGGATAAAGATGGCTGGCGCCGACGGCGTAGCCATGATGTGCTAGTTCCTCAATCATCCAAAGTCCGTAGAGAGATCCCTCGGTCGCGTGATGGAGGATATGTAACTCAATGAAGTCAACGAACCCTTGTTTACGCATGTTGATATCAGATGCTGATAGCAGCCTACGATAGCAGACCGCAGAGCCCGGGGCAATTGGTTAGGAAAGTAATGGCTCGAAAATGGACTGCAACGAACCTTGACTCAGGGTTCCCGATGCCTTTCGGTGGCGCTGCGGTGGCGATCAGCGAGAAGGCGCGGCGAACCCTCAGACTGGTTGCCCGGCTTGGGCCTTTAAGCCTCCACCCGGGAGATTCTCCTCGTTGGTCCAAAACCAGCGACGGCTTGGTGCTTTCGACACAGGAGGCAGCCTTCGCTACCCATCTTCGTGAGGTTCCGCGGCATGCGGCTCACTCACCCTAGAAGCCAGGTGCCAGTGGCAGCTCGGCTTCTGGCCGCTTGGATTCGCCAGATTGCGCGCAGATGCCCTTTCACGATAGACTTCCCGCTTCGGACCTTTCGGTCTAGCATTGTATTTTCACGGAGCACCCGCGTGAAGCTCAACGCCGTCGACTACCTCATTCTGATCCTGTACTTTGCCTTCACCATGGGCATCGGCTGGTTGGTGAAGAAAACCGTATCCAGCTCAAAAGACTTCCTTACTTCCGACCGCTCGGTCCCTGTCTGGATTACTTCCCTGGCGTTCATCGCTACCAACCTCGGTGCTCAGGAAGTAATTGGGATGTGCGCATCCGGCGCCAAGTATGGAATCATGACATCCCATTTTTATT
The DNA here is from genome assembly GCA_964618435.1 of uncultured Solibacteraceae bacterium. Classification (GTDB taxonomy): domain Bacteria; phylum Acidobacteriota; class Terriglobia; order Bryobacterales; family Bryobacteraceae; genus JACTMJ01. Next base: position 13,510 of record CAZUAX010000072.1, on the reverse strand, counting down.
GGATTGGCGCGATTCCGGCGATGGTGTTTGTGGGCATCTTCATGATGCCCTTCTACTGGAGCAGTAAGGCGCGTAGCGTGCCTGAGTACCTGAAGTTGCGCTTTGACGAAAAGACTCGCGGCCTGAACGCCATCACCTTTGCGATGATGACGATTTTTTCGTCCGGTATTTCGATGTACGCGCTTGGACTGCTGTTCCAGATGGTGCTGGGCTGGACTTTTGAGCAGTCGGTTTTGCTCTCAGCGGCCATCGTACTGGTTTACACCTATCTGGGCGGACTGACCAGCGCCATTTACAATGAGGTGCTTCAGTTCTTCCTGATCGTGGTCGGTTTCGCGCCGCTAGCCATCCTGGCGGTGGAAAAGGCAGGGGGCTGGGAGGGCATGAAGGCCAACCTGGATCCTTCGATGGTGCACTCCTGGAAATATATGGGTAGCGCGTCGCAGAATCCGATGGGTCTGGAAATCATCGGACTGTCGATGGGCCTTGCCTTCGTGATGAGTTTCGGCTACTGGTGTACCAATTTTCTTGTGGTGCAGCGAGCAATGGCGGCGAACTCCTACGAGGCAGCCCGCAACACCCCCCTGATTGCCGCGTTCCCGAAGATGGTGATGCCCTTCATCGTAATCGTTCCCGGAATGGCAGCCGTGGCCTTGGCATCCATGACCGCCGGCTATCAGATGCCGGTTGGCGAAGATGGAACAACAAACTACGACCTGGTGCTTACCACGATGATGGCTGAGTTCTATCCCAGTGGCATGTTGGGCATTGGCATCACCGCGTTGCTTGCTTCCTTTATGTCCGGCATGGCGGGAAATGTGACCGCCTTCAACACGGTTTTCACCTACGACATCTACCAGAGCTACATCCGTAAGAATGCACCGGATTCGCACTACCTGTGGGTGGGACGAATGACCACCATTGTGGGTACCGTCCTTTCCATCGGGGCTGCTTACGTAGCGCGACAGTACAACAACATCAACGACATCCTGCAGTTGGTATTCAGCTTTGTGAATGCGCCATTGCTGGCGACATTCCTCCTGGGAATGTTCTGGAAGCGCACAACGGCAAACGGAGCTTTTTGGGGTCTGCTACTGGGCACCTTTAGCGCCGCTGCCACGCACGGGCTTACCGTGGCGGAAAACAAGGGCGGATGGCTTGGCGTGAACCTTTGGGAGTTCACTTCGTCCATGGCGCAGAACTTCTGGATCGCCATCGTTGCCTGGACAGTGTGCTTTGTGATGACAATCGCGATTAGTCTCTTCACCGAGAAAAAGACTGACGCCGAACTGAAGGATCTGGTGATGGGCTTTACGGAGCATCCGCCGGATATCGACCTGCCGTGGTACCGGCGCCCGGTGCCGCTGGGCATCATCGTGTTGGTATGCTGCCTGATTTTCAATATCTATTTCTGGTAGGGAAACGATGAACGACCTGCGAACACCCGTCGGAATACTCTTTCTTCTGTTTGGCCTGATTGTAACCGCCGTGGGGATTTTTGCCCCCGAGAACACTGCACCCCTTACCGAGGTGAATGTGAATCTCTACGTGGGGCTGTTCATGTTGGTGTTTGGCGGAGGAATGTTATGGATGGGAATACGAAGCGCGTCCTAGAAGGTCTGGGCACCCTGGGCAATGCGTCCGGCAACGAGGCTCGAGTGTTTCGCGCCCCTGGGCGCGTGAATTTGATAGGGGAACACACGGACTACAACTTGGGCTTTGTGATGCCCGTGGCGCTGGACCTCGCCTGCTATGTGGCCACCGCGCCCAGGACCGATGGGATCCTCCGCATCCATTCCCGGAACATGAACGATACCCGGGAAGTAGCAGTCGATGAGTTGACGGAACTGAAGCCTGCGGGTAATTGGAGCGATTATGTTCTTGGAGCCGCAAAGGAAGTGGCGGCCGCTGGCTATCCAATAGAAGCCGCGGACCTGGTGATTGAGAGCAGTGTCCCCATTGGTGCGGGCCTCAGCTCGTCGGCGGCAATCGAAGTTTCGAGCGCACTTGCTTTCCTGCGCGGGCGCAACATCGACAAGCTGGAGTTGGTTAAGCTGGCCCGGCGCGTTGAAAACAACTTTGTGGGCATGCCTTGCGGCATCATGGACCAGTTCATTTCCGTCCACGGCCAAGAAAACCGGGCTGTGAAATTGGATTGCCGCAGCCTTGGCCATGAGTTGGTTCCGCTGCCATTTAGCGTCCGGGTGATTGCCGTGAACTCGATGGTGAAACACGACCTGGGGGCGAGCGCCTATCCGCAACGTGTGCGCGAATGTGCGGAGGCGGTGGCTGTATACGCAGAACGCATTCCGGGTGTGGAGAGCTTACGCGATTTGAACGCAGAGCAATATCAGCATTACGACGAATACGTACCCCAGCCGGCCCGCCAGCGAGCGCGGCATGTCATTAGCGAGAATGAGCGTGTGCTGGCATTCCGGGAAGCCTGCGTACGGCATGACCGCTCGGAAATGGGGCATTTGTTCTACGCCAGCCACAAGAGCATGCGCGATGACTATGAGATCAGTTGCGTGGAGATCGACTTCCTGGTGGAGACCGCGATTGCGCTGGACGGCTGCTATGGTGCCCGCTTGACGGGCGGCGGCTTCGGAGGATGCACAGTAAATCTGGTGGCACCCGAAGCGGTGGATGACTTCAAGGCAGCCGTGGGCGCTGCCTACCAGCAACAGTTCGGCATTGTGCCCTCGTTTTACGATTGCCATCCGGCGGCGGGTGCAGGCGAAGTGGTTTTGCAATAAACGGAAACGTGCTTTGGGGCGGGAGGCTGATACGAACGCCTCGCTGGTTCTGGCGGTGGCATCGCGGTTCTCCGAAAAGTAACGTGTACCCCTAGCCACCTTTTCGGTTTCCGCCACTGCAGCAGGTGATGTGCCACCTTGCCGGCATAAGCGCCGCCCAAATGCGTGGCGTTTCCACCGCCTGCCCTACCAAGACCGCATGCAAGTGTGGGTCCGATGAAGATGCTCGGGTCGCCAGTGTCCATCCCTGTAGCGATATGATGTGCGCATGCGAACCTCTTTGGCCCTGCTAGGTGGACTGTTCCTGGCCGTGTGTGCGTTCACCGCCTCCCGGCCCGCGGATATTCCCTTTCGGATCCTCACCCTGGACATCGGCGCCAGCGAAACCGCTGCCATTGCGGACGTCAATGGAGACGGTAAACCCGATATCGTGAGCGGGGAGTATTGGTACCAGGGTCCAACCTGGAAACAATATCGCTTCCGGGAAGTACACTTCCAGAACAACTACGTCGATGCGTTTAGCGACCTGCCCTTGGATGTGGATGGCGATGGGCTGGTGGACATCATCACCTGCACCTGGTTTTCGAAAAAGATGTCGTGGTTCAAGAACCCGGGAATGGCAGGCGGGGCGTGGAAGGAATCGTCCGTTTCGCAGGGGTTCAACACAGAGTTCTGCTTCCTGGTAGATATGGACAACGATGGCGTCGCGCGCGAGGTGTTGCCGCAATATGGAGGGAAAACGAGCCCCACCGCCTGGTATGAGTACAAGGCCGGCCAATGGGTGGAACATGTTGTGAGTTCTAAGAACTTCGGCCACGGCATTGGCGCAGGGGATCTGAACGGGGATGGTCGCGTGGATATCCTGCACCCGCAGGGCTGGCTGGAAGCGCCATCGGATGTGCGCGGCGGCACCTGGAACGAGCGCGCGGAGTGGACTTTCAAAGAGCATCTGAGCTTCATGCATGTCCACGATGTGAATCGCGATGGTAAGCCAGATGTCATCTTTGGCAATGCCCACGATTACGGATTGTTCTGGCTTGAGAACCAGGGCGATGGCAAGTGGCAGAAGCGGGAGATCGACCGCGCCTGGAGCCAGGTGCATCCAGTAACGCTGATGGACCTCAACGCCGACGGTAAGTTGGATATCGTGACGGGCAAGCGGTTCCTGGCGCACGACCACGACCCCGGTGCTCAAGACCCCAACGGGCTGTTTTGGTATGAACAGATTCCTACCCCTGATGGCAAGGGAATCGCCTGGGTGCGTCATATCCTCAGTTATGGTGGTGCTATCGGCGGTGGGATGCAGATGCCTGTCGGCGACGTGGATGGTGACGGTGATCTGGATATTCTGGCGCCGGGCAAGGGCGGACTGTATCTTCTCGAGAATCTAAGCAAGGGCACAAAATAATGAAATTCGGAATCAACACACTGCTGTGGACCGCCGCGTTTGGCGAGGAGCATTTACACCTGCTTCCCAAATTCAAGGAATGGGGCTTTGACGGCGTGGAGATTGCCCGGTTCTCCTTTGAAGGTTTTCCCGCGGCGAAGATTCGGACTGCAGTAGAGCGGGAGGGCTTGGAGTGTACTTTCTGCTCCGCCCTTACGGGTGAGACCAGCCTGATTTCTGCGGATGCCAGCACTCGGCATGCTGCCAGGGAGTTCCTTTTGCAGGGAATTCGCACGGCCGCGGAGCTTGGAGCAAAGGTATTTTTGGGACCGTTCTGCGGACCAGTGGGAAAGCTCACCGGACTGCGACCCACCGAGGATGAATGGAAGTACGCGGTGGAGGGGTTTGCGTCACTGGGTGCTGAGCTTGATGCGTGTGATGTTCACCTGGCGCATGAACCGCTTAACCGATTCGAGACCTATTTCACGAATCTCTCCGCCGACGTCCTCCGGCTTTGCGAGGAGGCGGGACACCCTCGACTGGGAATCCTCTTCGATACCTTCCACGCGAACATTGAGGAAAAGGACTCAGCAGCAGCAGTCCGCAGCATCGCGTCGCGACTTCACCACGTACATACCTGCGAAAGCGATAGGGGAATCCCAGGAACAGGACAGGTGCATTGGGATACGATACTTCCCGCGCTGAAGGAAGTGGGTTACGACGGGTGGCTCGTGATTGAGAGCTTCGGTTCGCGAATTCCTGAGATTGCGGCCGCCGCCTGCCTATGGCGGGATGTCGCACCCTCGGCGGAGGCAATTGCCGCGGACGGAGTTCGGTTCCTGAAGTCGCGGTTGGCAGCCTGATGCCCTTACGGTCGGCTCCGATCTGCGCTACAACGGAGAGATGATGATTCACCGTGGGTTTGTTCTGTTGCTGGTAGCGGCGGTGATGGTCTTGGGATCCGTGGCACAGGGAAACGTATCGGTGGAATTGCCAGGCATGATCGTAAGCGGAGAATGGCTTGAAGATCGTCTGGGCGCTGAGTCCCTGGTAGTGCTGCATGTGGGTGGTGACGCGGATTACGCCGCGGGCCATGTGCCAGGCGCCTTGCTCGTTAAGCTTTCCGATGTTTCGGTTACAGACCAGACAGGCCTTCGGTTGCAGTTGCCTTCAGCCGAGGTGTTGGCGGATGCACTTCAGGCGCTTGGGATTTCCGATACCCACCGGGTGGTGATTTACCACGGAACAGAGTCCGTTCAGTCCGCCACACGCGTTTGGTACACGTTTGATTACCTCCAGATTGGTGCGCAAGCCGCTATGCTCGACGGAGGACTTGCCCTTTGGAAGCGCGAGGGCAGACCCCTCACGACACAGGCAACCACGCCCTCGGTGGCCTCCAAGATCACGGTAAAGGCACGTCCTGAAGTGGTTGCCAGTATTGATTGGGTAAAGGATCGTGCCGCGAACCCACCCCATGTGTTGCTGGACGCACGCTTGCCGCAATACTACTCCGGTGCAGACCCTGGTGCGATGCCTCGGGCTGGACACATCCCGGGGGCTAGGAACGCACCCTATACTTCATTCTTTGACGTGGACGGCCGCTGGAAAACACCCGCGGAGTTACGAGCATTGCTTCAGCAGGATGGGCAGGGCTCCCGATTGGTGGTTTCCTACTGCCACATCGGGCAGCAAGCGACCGTCCCGTACTTCGCCGCCCGGTTGCTGGGATTGGACGCGAAGATGTTCGACGGCTCGTTCCAGGCCTGGAGCCGCGACGAAAACCTACCGGTATCCTCCATCCCCTAAATTGCAGCAGGGAAAGTTGCCCGGAAATTGAGATTTGAACGGTGCCTTTGTCGCGCAGGGCGAATCGATCAACTGGCGATGAGAGAAAAGAACTTGCTGGCGCAATCCTTGCAGAAATGAGGGTAGCTGCCGGTTACCTTGGTGATCACACGTTCCATCCAATTCCGGTGAAGGCGACGCACACTCAGGCTTCCGCAGTGCGGGCAGCGCAAGGTAACCGCGAAGGAAACTGTTGCCTTGCGGCGGTGCCGATTTGGGGCGACGGGCGAAGGTCCAACGTGTGCGGGAGTCATCAACGTACCCAACGGTGAATTGGCCATGACGTATCGCCAAGTTAACTCCTTGGTTCCTGGCCTGACCGGGAGTTCCTGGCTCAACTGGGCGAAAGGTAATAGCCGAAGGTTAAAGTTACCACCAAAGTCTTGGAGGATTCGCCCCAAGACGACGCTTGGAACGTGAGTTTGCCGATATAGTTATCCGTTAGGCTAAGAATCATCGGCTTCACGCAATAAGTTTTTCGTAAGTGTTAACCGAACAGTTAGGACGCAACATCTGGCTGCCCCAGAGTCCCAAGGTGAAGCAAATTGCCATTTCTGGAGGGTCGACCACGTGTTGGCCGGAGAGTTTGCAAATGCCTCAACGGGCTTTGGATACAATCTGTTTGGAAGGATGCCATGACCAGAAGACAGTGGAACCGGATGGTTTGCTCTGCATTGCTAGCGTCTGCGGGCGCGACGTGGAAGCCGGAAGCGTTGAATGCTCAGGAGAGACGTCCAGGGCTTTTTTTTCGCGAGAACTGGGCGGAGACACCGGCCGCGCTGCCAGTGACGCAAGCTCATGTTACAAATCCCAACCTGGTTCTGGAGTTGCATGGGCCGGGTCGGGAGGGCATCAAAAAGAGTAATCACGAGCAGCCCTACGATGACCCGTTCTACATCTGGAGTGGCGAGGCAGAAGGCAACTGGGCGGTTTCCTTGCAGCACCGCACGCATTTGGTGGACCTCAGCCGCCAGGCGAGAATCGTCTGGCGTTCCAAACAGCAGGGATTACGGCAGTTGCGCGTACTGCTTCGCCTTTCCGATGGAAACTGGCTGGTGAGCGAGGAAGCGGATGGACCCTCGCGGGACTGGCGAATTCGTGAGTTCGTGCTGGCCAACACGCGCTGGCATCGCCTGACTATCGAGACGGTAGTGGAAGGGGCCCTGGTAGAAAAGCCAGACCTGCGACGCGTGGATGCAATCGGATTCACTGACCTGATGCGGGGCGGGCGCACCGCCGCATGTTCAAGGCTGGATTGGATTGAGGTATACGGGCACCCGGTGGCGCGTTGAGCCGGCAGGCACCAGAGTGGGCGGGAAGTCTGAAGAGGGATTTCCGGGCGGCCCCTGCGCTACCATGAAGTAGACCCACAGGGAAATCCTTGCAACCAAAAGGATTCCGCCGTAGTCTCATCCGGTGGAAGATGATCATGCCTCATATGCGTGCCAAATGGATTCTGTTCGTGTCACTGCTGCTTGCTGCAGCGGTGCTGGCATGCGGCCAGGATAGCGAGTTCGCGTATTCGCTGGACGATTCTGTGCAGGCGGGTGCATTCCAGGTCCGAAAGGTGCAGGACCCCAAGACTTCGCGCTGGCACGTGGAAATTCTGCAGGGTGAACGTGCTCTATTCCGGAGCGGGAATGGCGCCAAGGTGAAGACGGACCTCCTGCTTGGTTCTTTCGCTTTGTTGGGAGACGGATCCAAGCAGCTTTTGATTGAGGAATACACCGGCGAGGCCTTCTGCTGCACGCACAACTATATTTTGCGGGTGGGAGAGGGTATCGACGTGTTGTATTCCAGCAGCCAGTACCCGGTTGGCTATGGATTGGCTCCGGAAGACCTGGACGGGGACGGCGTTTTCGAACTCATCACGACCCTTACCCGCTTTGAAAACTTCTTCAACATGCCCCACGAGGAATCTCCCACTGTTCCGGTTGTGTTCCGCTACGAACCAAAAGCAAACCGCTACGTGGTGGGAAATCGTCGTTTCGCGGAGACGGTTCGCGCCACCATTGATGACGATAAGGCGCGTGTCATGAAGCTGCAGGCAGAACGCAAGGGTGGAAAACCCGCTAACGGCCTGTGGCGAACCCGCTTCACCGGCGCCGTATTGAATGTCGCACTGGCTTATTTCTATTCCGGCGATCAGGAGCAGGGCTGGCAGTACCTTACTTCCACCTATGACCTGGAGGACCGGGAAGCAGTTGTTGCCAACCTCCGGTATTACCTCCTGCGCTGCCCCATCTTCCGCGGCGTGTATCCGGATGCGCGTGAAATCCTCCAAACCCGAATTCTCAGCAACCAATAGCACCAGTACTTCCCAGGTTGATCTACTCTTCAGGACCTGTGCAGTTTGGCATCCCGCTTGCCGATCCGATGGTATGATTGGGGCAGAAATCGCATGCTATCGCCGCGTCTGCAGTTAAAGATCGCACAAAAGCAGATACTCACCCCGAGCCTGGTGCAAATGGTGACTCTGCTGCAACTGAACCGGCTGGAATTGCGTGAACTGATTGAGCAGGAACTCACCGAGAACCCCGTACTTGAAGAAGGGATGGCGGTGGAGGATGCGGAGCTTACCGCCCAGGAGCTTCAGTCGATTCTGGAGAAGGAGCGCAACGCGGAGCCGGCGGACCAGAGCCTGCTGGAGGCACTCAGGGGCGAGCGTGAAAGCGACGGCGAGAGTTCCGCGCCCGCTGGCGGCGACCCGGTGGAGGCCGAATCTTCCTATCCTGAGGGAAGCTACCCGGAAGGGGCGTCCGCTGCAAACGCCTCTGAGGTGGAAGCTCCAAAAGAGACTGACCCCTTTGAAGAGATCGACTTTGGCGAGTTCTTCAACGAATACTTGGATCCTGGATTTCGCACCGCCGGGCAGGAACGTCCCGACTCCGATAGCCCCACCTTTGAAACGTTTTTGTCTTCGCCGGTTCACCTCTCAGATCATCTGCAGCAACAGTTGAGCATGGAGGTGCTGAACGACGATTTGCGAGGAGCGGCAGAAGCGGTCATTGGCAATCTGGACGAAAACGGTTACCTGCGCATGACCCTTGAGGAGCTCGCCGAGAGCGAGCAGATTCCGCTTCAATTGGCGGAGGAGGGTTTGCGTGTAGTGCAGTTGCTGGATCCTTCGGGCGTTGCGGCACGGGACCTGCGCGAGTGTTTGTTGTTGCAGTTGGCTGACCGGGCGGAAGAGGACAGTCTTGCCTGGCGGATGGTGGAAGAGCAGATCGAGTTGCTGGACGGACGTCACGCTAAGGAACTCTGCCGCCTGCTGAAGGCTCAACCTGATGAGGTGCAGAAAGCACTCGAGTTAGTGCGAACGTTGGACCCGATGCCGGGTGCACGATTCACTTCCAATCCGGCGCAGCCTGTCGAGCCTGAGATCTTCATCCTCAAGGACGGTGATCAGTGGGTAATTCAGGTTTCTGATGAAGGCATTCCGCAGCTTAGGCTGAACCGCGGGTACCGGCATCTGCTTGAACGGAATGAGCAGAACGACAAGGAAGTGCGGAACTACGTGAAGGAGCGATATCAATCCGCGCTGCAACTGATCAAGAATATTGAACAGCGCAAACAGACGATTCTGCGTGTCTGCCAGTGCGTGGTGGAGCGGCAGGGCGAGTTTCTGGAACGAGGTTTGGATTATCTGCGACCCATGATGATCAAGGAGATTGCAGAGGAAATCGGAGTTCACCCGTCCACTGTGAGCAGGGCTGTCTCCAACAAGTACTGCCACACCCCACAGGGAACGTTTGAACTGCGTTTCTTTTTTACAGAAGCGGTTCAGGGTGCGGGTGGGAACACCACATCGTTATTGGCCGTGAAGCGCCTGGTGAAGAAGATTATTGAAGAAGAAGATCCCAGCAAGCCGTTAACGGATGAACAGATCATGGAACGGCTGCGCGGCGAAGGCGTGGACGTTACGCGCCGCACGGTAGCTAAGTACCGGGAAGACCTGAGAATCCCGTCCACGCACCAGAGGCGCGTACGGAACTAAGCCGTAGCAGCGCCAGACGGAGGCATTATGAAAATCGCCTATTCTGGAAAAACCAATGGGCTCACCGAGCAGGAGACCAAGAAGCTGGAGACACGGCTGCAGAAGCTGGCCCGCTTCGTGGATATGAAGAAGGGGGAGCGCGATGCCCACGTGACCCTCCGCGTAGAGAAGCGCTCACACCTTGCTGACATCAGTGTGCTCTATAAGGGCGAAGTGCTGGCAACTAGCGGCGAAGGAACGGATTTGTTTCTGGCCGCCAGTGCCGCCGTGGAAAAGCTGGAGCGACAGCTGGCAAAGAGCCGGGAGAAGCGTCAGGACACCCGCAAGCGGGCAGCTTCCAAGGATGATAAGCGTGGCACCACGGTGCTTACGACGGAAGTGGTTTCCCCCTCCTTTACCGCTCTCGAGGCAGATGACGCCGATGAACCAGGAAGTGGCCCTAAGGTCACCGTGCACCGCGTGAATCATCTGGCTCGTCGTAAGCCGATGTCTGTGGACGAAGCAATTGGAGCGATTAAGAAGAATGCCCCTTACCTCGTATTTCGTGACGTGGAGTCAGAATCGGTTTCGATCCTCATCCGTCGTGCTGATGGGGACTTCGATTTAATTGATACCGCGACCTAGCTGAAGATTTGCCTTGGGGCGTCCAGCGCCCCAAGGCTTTCCAGTTCCTGTAAGAATCGAGTGCCCCTAGAACCAATCCAATCTCAATCTTTGCGTCAGCGCTGGCTAGGCAAATGGCCTGCGCTGTCGATCGCATTTTCTCTCGCGCTTCTGTTTTTGCTGGGTAGTGGCTGTGAGCTGCCCATTCCCGAGGCGAACCGGACGCTGCCGTTTGAGCCAAAGTCGTTCCAATTGGAGAGTTTCGGACACCCTCTACATGTGCTGGTGCTCGGAGATTTTGGATGGGGCGGCAAAGGTCAGTTTGAGGTGGCAAGGGCAATTGCCACCATCCACCAGGGAACCCCGTTTCATTTCGGCATTACGGTTGGAGACAACTTCTACAACCGCGGCGTGACGAGCGTGAATGACCGGAAATGGACGCAGCGCTGGGAGGAGCCCTATGGAGGACTTGGAATCCGTTTCTACCCCACACTCGGCAACCACGACTACTACGGGAATGTGAAGGCACAGTTGGACTACCGATCCCCAAACAACAACTGGCAGTTTCCAGCACGTCAATACAGCTTCACCGTAGGCGACGCGGAGTTCTTCGCTCTCGATACGATGGACCCCAATCCGGAGCAGATGCGCTGGTTGGATAAAGCCATTGGCAGCAGTAACGCTAAGTGGAAGATCGTGTATGGCCATCACCCTGTTTACTCTGCGGGAAAGCATGGTGACAACGAAGCACTTGAGCAGAGTCTGCTTCCGCTGATTCGTGGACGAGCCATCATTTACCTCGCGGGTCACGACCATGACATGCAGCACCTTCAGCCTGTTGATGGCACGCACTTCTTCATATCTGGGGGTGGCGGCGCCAGATTGCGCGATCCGAAACGGCACCCACGCACGATCTTTGCCAAGGGTGTCTATGGATTCTCCTCACTTTCCATTCACCACTCATACATTGAAGTGAAGATGTACGACGGCGCGGGAAAGGTAATTTACCAGACGCGCCTGGGCGAGGAGTCCGCACTACATCGTCCGCCCACTCACTGGATGAAGGGTACAGTTCCGCTAAGCGAGGCAATGCAGGTGGCCCGTTAGAATCCGAGGCAGTCCCAGTTGAAGGCTGGCCCCACATCCCACTTGTCACGCCTGAAGTTTGAATGACTCGCCACTCCCTGGTAATTGGCGAACGCATACGGATCAAAGTCTCCTGAGCGTGCCGCGGAGCAGGCGATCTTCGGGATCCCAAACGCATCGCATAGGTGGTTTACCAGGCTTGCTGTGGCTTCCATTTGAATGGGTGGCATCGCAGCAAACGCGGAGATCCCGCGATAGGATTTGGCAACGTAGCGGTCTGTCTCCTGACGGTCACAATATCGGGTTCCCCAATTACGGGGCCACCAGTTGAGCTGATTGGGATTAGCAGGATCGGGACGAAGCGGGCCCACATTCGCAATCTCAATCCCGATGGATCGATGGTCATGGCGGTGAGTACCCTTCACGCCGAGGTGATAGGCCCAGGATTCGGGAGGGAAGAACTCCACTATCCTTCCATCCGGATCTACCCCGTAGGCGGTTGCAATACGACGTGGGTCCGCCTGCCAGGTGCGAAATGCACTGTCACAGGAAGTGCCAGCCGTGAAGTGCAACACGATGAGGTCCTTCTTGTAGATCTGTGAAAAATAGCGAGATGCATCCAGCGGAATTCGTATTTTTTCGAACTTGCGTGATGGTCCTAGGTGGATTTGTGATTCCGGCGAGGAATCTTGGGATGTCTGCTCGCCGGAGCGAGAGTAAACATCGCCTTTATGGTTAGCCACAAACGCCCGGCACTGTTCTGGGCCTGTGGCAGAAGTTGTTGTTTCTAAATCTGTTGTTCGTGTTTCGCAGCCGCCCTGATATCCAGGGACCACTGGTGTCGGTGTCGGTGCTGTACCTGTAGTAGTCATGCCTGCCTCCGCTTGAATATAGAGGTGCAGGCCAATGTTTCCCGTCACCGTCAAGAGGCAGAACGGTCTGATTGACTCGATTGCGTGCCGTCCCATGAAGACTGGAACAGCCCCTCCTTCTGCGTGGACAGGATGACAGTGGTACGCGTACGGAGTACGCCGGGAATCGCCCTGAGCTGTTCGCTAACTAGATGATCCAGGTGGGACGTGTCACGTGCGACCAGCTTAAGAAGAAAGTCCTCTTCACCCGCCACATGATGACACTCCAGGATTTCAGGGAGTCGTTGGATTGCCTTTAGAAATCCTTTGCGATGTTTTGTCTTTCCAAAGGTGATACCGACAAATGCAGAAAGTGTATAGCCGAGCTGTGGGGGGCGGACCACCGCTGCGTAGCCTGAGATAACCCCCGTTTCTTCGAGCTTGCGGACACGTTCGGCCACCGCGGGTGCAGAGAGCCCGAGCTGATGCGCCAAGTCCGCCCAGCTCATTCGACCATTTTGCGAAAGTAACACGATCGCTTTGGAATCGATGGCATCCATTCGAAGACTCCTTGGAATAAGGTGGTGTTCACAATAAGCGCTTGGGATTATATCCCTTGCCGGTATACTGTGGCAATGACGATCCATGTCGAGTCTGACCTGGGATTCTCACTGTTGGACCGCTGGTTGCAGAACGAGAGCAGCTTGGATGCGTTTGTAGAGGCATTTCAACAGTGCAAGCTTACCCGGCAGGAATGGACTCATCGCGCACACGTGGGAGTGGCCGCTAGCCTGGTGCTAAGCGAAGGGGCGGAGGAGGCTTTGCGTTGCATGCGTGCAACGATTCCTCGTCTGAATGAGTCCCAAGGGTCAGTGAATACGAGCCATTCTGGCTACCATGAGACGCTGACCGTGTTCTGGATTCGCATACTTGCCCAGTTCTTAGGACGACTCCCCGCGCGATTCAGCCGGTTGGATAAGGTGAC
>CAZUAX010000071.1:11436-20149 GCA_964618435.1 uncultured Solibacteraceae bacterium | reverse complement strand
GGTTGCGCCGTCTGCTGGTAAGCCTGAGTCTGCTCATCAATCTGGGCATGCTGGCAAGTATTCGCTATACGGGGGCTGCAGTAAGCGCATTGCAGCCCGTAGCGGGCGATGTTTTCCCGGGGTGGCAGGTGATTCTTCCGCTCGGCCTCTCGTTTTATGCGTTCCAGTCGCTCACCTATACACTGGATGTTTATCGCCGGGACGCGAAGGCCACTACCAGCTATCTGTTGCACCTGGCCTCCGTATCGTTCTTCCCCACTACCCTGGCGGGGCCCATCACCCGAGTGAGTTCGCTCATCAGCCAATTCAGTAAGCCTGGGCTGGAATTCGCTGAGCGCCACGCAGGTAAGGCGTTCTTCCTGATAGGGCTTGGTGCAGCCAAGAAACTGCTGATCGCGGACTATCTGGGTGAAAATCTCGTAAACCGGATCTTTGATTTTCCTGCCCTCTATAGCGCCACCGAAGTAGCGTTGGGCGTGGTGGCTTATGCCTTTCAGCTCTACTACGATTTTTCGGGATATACCGATATCGCCATTGGTTCCGCACTGTTGTTGGGCATTCAGCTCCCTGCCAATTTCAAACAGCCATACGCCGCCACCGACATTGCGGATTTCTGGAGGCGCTGGCACATCAGCCTTTCCAACTGGCTGCGAGACTACCTTTATTTCTCGTTGCCTGGCTTACGCTCGAAGTGGAAGGGTTTCACCTACCTCAATCTGGTAGTTACCATGACACTTGGCGGCATCTGGCATGGGCCGAACTGGAACTTCGCCATCTGGGGTCTGCTGCACGGCGGGGCGCTGGCAGTCACTCGCTGGTGGCAAACTCGCAAGCCTCAACAGCGGGGTGAGACTGGGCCAACCTTTGTGCATTTGCTGGCGGCGCGCGCAGGTACCTTTGCCTTTGTGTGCCTCGCTTGGGTATTCTTCCGTGCCGAGTCTCTGGATGGCGCGCTAGCAGTGTTGAGACACTTAGGTACCCTGAGCGTGGGATTTGCCAACCTGAACCTGGGGCTTTGGGTGACACTATTAGTAGCGGGCATCGCGCACTACGTGCCTGAGAATTGGTATGGGCAAACGCTCCAACACTGGCAAAAGCTCCCGGCGGTCGCCCAAGCGGCGGCACTCGTCGTTCTTGCCTTCGTTATCCAGTACGTTGCCTCCACCGGCTCCGCGCCCTTCATTTACCAGCGCTTCTAGGCAACCGTTCCAGCGGCTTGCGGAGTATGGTGCCGCAGGATGGAGCCGGGTGGGGTTGGCGACGGCTCGATGGCTGGGCAAGGGCCTTTCGGTGAGCCGCCTTTTCGTTGCTCCCCTCCGCTGGGTTTCCGCGGCCGAGTTGCTTGCTGGTAGGCCGTTTCGAGCGGTGGGCTTCCCGGCGCAAGCTTTTTTTGTGCTCGCGCTGATTTTGGCAGTGGCTGTGTTGCCGTCTGTAATGCCTGGGCTCCCCTTGCGTGCACTTGAATTTGCTCACTTGCGGAGTGCCCTGGATTTGCTGGAAGGCCGGACTGTGGATTTTGGGATCACGGTTGAGGATCCGCATGCCTCACTGGATTCATTGATTGCGCGGAAGCAGGAGCTACCCCTGCTGGACCCCGAAGGTAGTCTCGATGGCTTCTTTCGCCTGCTTCAGGCTGCCGAATCCGGCACGTCCGGTAAGGCCGGCACTTCCAGTCAGCCAGGCAAATTGATTGGGGCTGCGCCAAGCGCGCTTAGCTCCGGCCCGGAGCCCATTCACATCCTGCATTATGGCGATTCCCCTACCACCGCGGATCTCATCACCTCGGACGTGCGCCGCAGGTTTCAGGATCGCTTTGGCGATGCCGGGCATGGCTTTAGTCTCGTTGCTCCCCCGTGGGTGTGGTATCAGCACCGTGGCGTGAAGTTATCGGCTGCCGGCTGGAACCTGGTGTCGCCAGCGATCGGGCGGCGCGGAGATGGCATGTATGGCTTAGGGGGAGTTAGCTTTGAAGGCAATGCCGGAGCCTATTCGGAAGTTACCCTCCAGGATGCCAGCCACACGCGGGTGCGCGCCTACTTCCTGAAGCGGCCTACGGGTGGTACCTTTTCGCTGGAAGCAGATGGCCTTGCGGTGGGAGAGATATCCACAGCGGCGGACAGGGTGGAAAGCGGATCCCAAACTTTTCCGATTCCGCCCGGCACGCGCAAAGTTGCCATTCGTGTGGAGGACGGCGCGGTCCGAATCTTCGGACTCGAGTTCTTCAAGAACCGGCCCGGCGTAGTGTACTCAAGCCTGGGGTTGAACGGTGGCAGCACGGAAGTGCTTTCGCGGCACATGGAGGCCCGCCATTGGGCGGAGCAACTTAGGGCGGCGCGTCCCAAACTGGTAGTCATCAACTATGGCACCAACGAAAGCGTCTACAAAGAGTACGTCTCCAATCAACTCGAAGGTGAACTGCGCAAGGCGGTGTTGCGCGTACGAGATGCGGTGCCGGATGCGGCAATTTTAATCATGAGCCCTATGGACCGGGGGGTCCGTGACGACGATGGAAACATTCAGACCGCGTCGACCATCCCCCAAGTGGTAGCAATCCAGCAGAAGGTGGCCTTGGATCTGAAAGTAGCCTTTTTCAATACATTTGCCGCAATGGGAGGATCCGGGACGATGGCCAGGTGGTATGCCAGTAATCCCCGTCTGGTGGGCGGCGACTATATCCACCCCATGCCGGCTGGTGCCAAACTGGTAGGGGATCTTCTGTTTGAAGGGCTGGAGGAGCAGTACCGGATGTTCAAGTTGCGGGAATTGCGGCGTTCCTTACAGGCCGGACGGGAGCCAAAGGGGAAGCGCGGATGAGGCGAAGGGCAGTACTGTCGTCGGTGGGAATGCTGACGCTGGCCCTGTGTACGATTCTTCCAACGCTGGCAATGGGCCAGCAGGCTTCCTCAGCGGTACCACCAGATTCAAAGAACCCAGATTCGAAGAGCCCAGTTTCGAAATCCACGCCTGCAAAGTCTCGCGCGGTAACCTCGCGCAAGCCTATCCCCAAGGCTCCAGTGGCCGCTCCCCGGAAAGCGGCTCCGGCGAAGGCCACTGCAAAAACGAAGTCATCGGCTGCCACTCGCGCAGCGCGCCGGAGAGCCGCCGCCGCGGCAGCGGCCGCCGCGCGGGAGAAGGCAGTGGCGAAAGTCGGCGAGCAGATCGCGGAACCCACCAATGAGTACCTTGAGCAGACGGCCGCTCTCGTGCCATTTTTCGAGCAGCTTTACCGGCAGGAGCACCAACTGGGTGCGGGTCCGGTCCGTGCCCTCCAATACGGGGATTCTCATACCGCCGCGGATGTATGGACGGCATCCATACGAAGTTCCCTGCAGGCCAGGTTTGGCGATGGGGGCAGCGGATTTAGCCACGCCGGTTCGCCCTGGCGTGGCTACCGGCGCTTTGATGTTTCCGGGAAGGCGAGCCCTGGCTGGCAGAGCGCCGGGCTGATTGGCCGTGCCAGCCTGCGTGGCGACGAGTATCAAGGACTTAGTGGCGTAAGTGTTTCTACATCCCGTGCGCGTCAATGGATTACCTTGGAGGCCCGTTGCAGTAGCCTGGAGGTCCAATACCTTCGCCAGCCTGGTGGGGGCCGGTTTTTGCTCTACGACAACGATGAACTGGTGGCGGAGCACTCGACCGATGGCGAGTTCGGCCCTGGAATTCTACAGGTGCCTACCACTGCCGGGGAACACAGTTTTCGCATTGAGACGATGGATGCCGCTCCTGTCCGCCTCTTTGGGTGGGTGGCGGAAATGCCGGGGGGTGTCACTTATGAACCGCTAGGCATCAATGGCGCACAGGCATCCGTCTTTTCCCGATGGGATCACGATCTCTTCAGCGCCTACGTGGCTCAGCGCGATCCCTCGCTGGTGGTAGTGGCCTATGGCACGAACGAAGCAGGCCAAACCGTCTGGAGTTATGACACCTACTTTGCCGAGTTCGACCGGGTCCTGAAACGCATTCGGGCCGCCGCACCCGCAGCATCCATACTGGTTCTGGGTCCACCCGACCGCATGTGGTATCAGCGTCGCCGCGGCTGGACGAAGGCGCCTCGCCTTGAACTCGTGATCCGCGCACAACGGGATGCAGCCAGGGCAAACCGTGCCACGTTCTGGGATACTCATGCGCGCATGGGTGGCGATGGGTCCATGAAGACCTGGGTGCGGGCTGGCCTCGCGCGGCGCGATCATGTCCACTTTTCTGCCAATGGTTACCGCCGCTTGGGGGAAGTGCTGTATCAGGATCTCATGGTTCAGTACAATGAATTTAAGAGCTTGCGGCGGCAATGGACCAACGCCAGCTCTGGTGACTCTTCCTCTCCACAGCAACCGGGCAACCATGAACCAGCAACAAGAGACAATTCTGCAACTCGTGAGGAAGGTTTCGAAGAAAGACAGTAACCCTGGACTGGACGAATCTCTTTTCGAATCAGGCTATTTGGATTCCTTCGCCTTGCCCGACCTGGTAGCGGAACTAGAAGAACAATTTTCCGTCAAGATCCCCGACTCCGATCTGAATCCCCGGAAATTCGACTCCATCGAGCGGATTGCCTCATATCTGGCAGAGCGTGCCAGTTAGGCGATTGTGAACACCTGAACGGGATCTTCCCGAATCTACATAGTGTGGTCGAACTTTGGCCTTTTTAGAACAACTTGCACGCTGGCTGCCGGAACGCGTGGTGGCAAACGCGGAAATGGGCGCCATGATTGGCTGCGACGCGGAGTGGATCCGTGGCGTATCCGGTATCGAGGAGCGTCGCTTTGCTTCGGCAGAGGAAACCACTGCGCAGATGGGCGAAAAAGCGGCACGTCTCTGCCTCCAGAATGCCGGCCTTGAAGCTGCCGACATCGGCTACCTGATCTGTTCCTGTGGCACCTCGGAACGTCGATTCCCTGGACCTGCCGCCAGCATCGCCAGTGCGCTGGGCTGTGTGGAGATTCCTGCCATCGATCTTCCTCTGGCCAGTGCGGGTGCCTTGGTGGCGCTGGATCTTGCTCGCGAATTAGCCCCTCGATATGGCCGAATTTTGGTGGTGGCCACCGAAAAGATGTCCTCCGTAGCGCTTACCCTGCCCATGGAGCGCGGGGTTTCGATGCTCTTCGGCGATGGCGCCGGAGCCTGCCTGGTGAGTCCTGAGCAAGGCCCTCTGGAGATTGTCGATTCGATGATTGCGGCGGATGGGCAGTTTGCTGACGATCTCGCCCTGCCCTTTGGCTCTCCTCTGTCGATGAACGGCCGTAGTGTGATTCTCCATGCATCGCGGAAAATTCCACGTGCGATTGGCGCGCTTCTTGAGCGCAACGGGCTGCTCGCTTCCGATGTAGCTGCCTATGTGATGCATCAGGCCAATCTGAACCTGATTTGGAAGGTTGCCGATGCACTGGATGTCGCCAGCGACCGGTTCTTCACCAACATCTCTCGTTACGGAAACACCTCCAGTGCATCTCTGCTAATTGCCGCTGCGGAGTGGATGGAAACCGCTCCTCCCAAGCATGGCGAACACTCGGTGCTCACTGCGTTCGGCGCAGGCTACCAGTGGGGTGCGATGTTGCTGCGCGCAGTTTGAACTTGACGCGACGTGAAAATCCGATGGTGTGGTCCGCCAGCGGAATCCGCTCTCCGGCCCAACTTGCGCTGCTTCAGATTCCCTTCAAGAACTCCCGAACTGCGGCGACTGTTTCCGTCTTGCGGTCCCGCCGGACGTTGTGTCCGGCACCGTCAATGTAAACCAGCTTTCCCTTGCTAAGATGTCCCGCCACCTCCCGCTCAGCGGGACGTGCATCCTGAGCGCTATCCGCCTTCAGGATCAGTGTGGGTGCCGTAATGCGCGGAAATAGCTCACCCATCGCCGGACGCATAGCAGCCGGACCCATGGCGGTCTTGGGATGGTGGAGGCGTTTGGAGGGTGCCCAGATTTCACATTCATTCTGGCCCCATTGCGGCGTGTTCTTTAGGCAGTTCGCGACAAGGTCCTCTTCTGTCGTGTTGTTCCGGGCCAGGATCTGGGCAACCCTCTGCTGGGGGTTGGTGCCTCCCAGGTTGCGGCGTGGCCCCAAATACGGATCCTCCAGAATCACGGCCTTCGGCACGTCCGGATACTTCGCGGCAAACCATGCCGCTGCCGCACTACCCATCGAATGTCCCATCACCACTGGCTTATCCAGTTTCAACTCGCGGATAAGGGCGGCAAGGTCGTCCGCCTGCGCGTCCGGCGGGTCGTAGGGGGTAGGAGGGTCAGACAGGCCATGGCCTCGCGCGTCATACAGGATAATGTCGTAGCTGGCTGTGAACTCCTTTGCGAAGTTAGTCCAGCAAAGGCCATCGTCGGAAGAGCCGTGCGCCATCACCATGGCTGGCTTTGCGCCGCCAGTGCGCCAGTAGTGAATCCGGATGCCATTTGCCATCACAAAGCCTTCGGCCCAATCGGAGGGCGGTGGGGGCGCGGCGAAGGCAGCGACGGTCAGGAGAACCAGGGCGAGAATTGCAGGGATACGGTTCACAGCGGATGCCTCCCGGGCGTCTGCGCCGATTGTGTCAAAAACATGGCGAGATTGCCAGTGGCTTTGGTGCTGAACATCACGGGGGAAGGGTGATATCGTCAGAACGTCGGTGCTTCGTTTCAGCGGAGCGGCAAAGGGGAAGCAACATCATGGAATGGAAACGGCGTGAGTTACTGCATCTGGTGAGCGCGGCGGCCTTGGGATCTACGGCTACGCCCTTAGTGGGACAAACCAAAGAGAAGCGGGTTCCCGGGAGCCGGGTGCGGCTTTCGCTGAATGCATACTCGTTCAACCAGCCCTTGCGCGACGGGCAGATGACGCTATTCGATGTGGTGGATTACTGCGCGCAGCATGGCATCGACGGTCTTGATGCCACTGGATACTATTTCCCCGGCTACCCCGCAGTTCCGCCGGATTCGTTCTTGTTTGACCTGAAGCGACACGCTTTCGTAAATGGCGTTACCATCCACGGCACCGGAGTACGCAATGACTTTGCGATATCGGACATGGCTGCTTTGCAGCGTGAAAAGCAACTGGTGAAGGATTGGGTGGGGGTAGCCTCAAAGCTGGGTGCCAGCATCGTCCGTGTCTTTTCCGGGCGCGAAATTCCGGTTGGCTTCACGTTTGAGAAGGTTTTGCCGTGGATGACTCAAGCGTTTGCGGAGTGCGCTGCCTTTGCCAAACAGCATGGAGTGATCTTGGGCCTCCAGAATCACCACGACTTCGCAAAGACCGCGGAACAGACCATGCGGATTGTTGACGCAGTGGGATCCCCGTGGCTGAGGGTGATTCTGGATGTGGGCAGTCTGCGCCAGCGGGACGTCTACCAGGAGGTGGAAACCCTGCTGCCCTATGCCGTTTCCTGGCAGTTGAAAGAGAATGTCTGGATCAATGGCAAGGAGACTCCCATTGACCTGCGGCGCCTGAAGACGCTGATCGACAAGGGTGGCTATCGTGGTTTCCTTCCAATCGAGACACTTGGCGCCGGAGACCCGGTGGTGAAGGTGGCTGCTTTTCTGAAAAAGGTGAAGCCGGTGTTTGGTGCCTAGCTGCGCAGCTCGTGCAACCCCGTCTGCGTGGGGACATGCTGCAAGTTTGGCAGCGCGATAGGATACCCACATGCAATCTGACGTTGGCAACCTTCGGCGGCGCACCGCATTGGCTGGCATGGTGAGCGCGCCCGCGATGTGGTTGGCGGCGCAACGCTCCCATGCGCTCAGGCTCAGGCTGTCCGCGGCCATCGACGGCATCGCCATCGTGAATACGCATGAGCATACGATTGCAGAGAGTGATCGACTTTCCGCTCCCCGTGACCCCTTCCTGCTGGTGGGGCACTATCTCATTAACGACCTGATTGCCGCAGGTTTGCCTGCTGACGACGCGGTAAAACTGGCCAACGCCGAAGCTCCCATTGAGGAGCGGTGGAAGTTGTTTGCTCCATGGTGGGAACGCTGCCGTTTCACGGGGTATGCGCAGGCCTTTCGCATTGCGATGGCAGATCTCTATGGGGTTCGCGATGTCACGCTGGAAGGGATGGCCGGCGCACGCGAACAGATGCGTAACCTCAAGCCAGGTTTCTATCGCGAAGTGCTACAACGCCGCGCCCATATCGCCTACTCTGTACTGGACGATTACTGGAACGGCGAACCCACGCGGCCTGACCCTGCCTTGTTCGTGCTGGCTCGTAAGTTCGATTGGTTTGTGGCTCCCAATGCACGGCCTGACCTTGAGCGCATGGGGGAGGTAACCGGTGTGGAGGTGAGCTCTCTTGCTGCTCTCAAGAGAGCCATGGAAGTCCGCATTGAGCAGAACCTGGCAGTGGGCATGGTTGCCATCAAGAGCACCATCGCTTACCAGCGCAGTCTTGAATTTCTGCCGGCATCCGAGGCTGACGCCTCCCGAGATTTCGCACGCCTGCAAGCTTTACGCCAGCGGCGTCCGGCGCGTGCGGAAGATGCAACGGAGCGCCCCTTCCGTGCTCTTGAGGATCACATGTTTCACCACCTGCTGGCAGTGGCTGAGGATCGTGGCCTCCCCATCCAGATCCATACCGGGATGCAGGCGGGCAATAGCAATCATGCCCCAAACACGCGGGCCTCGCTGCTGACTCCCTGCATCCGGCGCTACCCGCGATTGCGCTTCGATTTGTTCCATATCGGATTTCCCTGGACTGGAGATGTTCTGGCGCTGGCCAAGATGTTTCCGAACGTGAG
>CAZUAX010000071.1:0-11336 GCA_964618435.1 uncultured Solibacteraceae bacterium | reverse complement strand
TAGGGGTGGCGCTTTTTTCCAAACCCCGATAGAATCTCCCGCACAGGGAAGGGAACTCCTCCTTCCTGCAATTCTGGGGAACGCCATGATGCTTCGCACACTCATCCTGCTGTTTGCCACCATCTGCTGCCTGCCCGCGCAAGAGCCACGTACCGTGCTGGTAACGGGTCTGCCGGAAGCCGAGATAGCCCAGGTTCGCGCGGCAGCCCCCGCGAACATACGAATCCTCACCACCACGCCCGCGAACTTCCAGCGCGATCTCGCACAAGCGGATGGGCTGATTGGCGGGCTGAATCGCCAATCCTTTCTAGCGGCACGGAAGCTGAAGTGGATTCAGACTCTCAGCGCCGGAGTGGAAAACATTCTGTTTCCTGAACTGGTAGCAAGCGACGTGGTGTTAACCAACGCCAAGATTGTGATGGGTCCGAATATCGCTGATCATGCATTTGCCATGCTTCTGGCAATCACCCGGAAGATCAATCTCGCCACTTCGGATAAAGACAATGAAGCATGGCGACGCGCGTCTTATACCAACCAACTGGTTGAACTCGATGGCAAGACGGCGGTGATCATCGGTATGGGCGGTATCGGCATGCAGATTGCCCAGCGTGCCAAAGGATTCGGTATGCGTGTGGTGGGCGTGGACCCTAAGGATATTCCACTCTCAACGCTGGTGGATAAGGTGGTGTCGCCAGACCGTCTGGACGAGGTGCTTCCGGAGGCCGACGCGGTGTTTGTGGCCGCGCCGCTTACCGCAGCCTCGCGCGGCATGATGGGGGCAGCGCAATTTGAACGCATGAAGAAGGGCTCCTACTTTATCGCGGTGTCCCGCGGCGGGCTCTACCAGACGCCGGCTTTGGTAAAGGCGCTCGATAGTGGGGTACTGGGCGGTGCCGGCTTGGATGTCACTGACCCGGAGCCTTTGCCCGCAGGCCATGCCCTGTGGAAGTTCAGCAACGTGGTGATTACGCCCCATGTGGCCGGGCAGGGTGACGGTATGCCTGGACGCAGGTTGAACGTGATTTTGGAAAACGTAAAACGTTTCGCGGACGGGCGCCCCCTGCTGAATGTTGTGAACAAGCAGGCTGGCTATTGAGCGGGCTACTGAACTAGGGAAAGGGGATTCGAATGAACCGTAGGGAATTGTTGGCTGGTGCTATGGCCGCTGGGAGTGCCGGAGCGGTGCATGCGCAGGCCCCCGCGCAGGCCGCTTCCGAATGGGAGAACCCCGTACGGAAAGCACTTCGGGCGGGAGAGGCGGTGGTGGGTGCAACCATTACCGTTGCCAGTCCAGATGTCGCTTCGCGCGCTGCAAGCCTGGGCTTTGACTTCCTTTGGATTGAGATGGAGCATAGTCCAATCACGCTCGAAACCGCGCGGAACATGATTCTGGCTACCCGAGGACTGCCAGGTGTGCCCTTTGTGCGTGTTCCCTTCAACGAGCTTTGGCTTGCCAAGCGAGCGCTGGATATCGGTGCCATGGGAATCATGTTTCCATTTACCTCAACGCCGGAACTGGCGAAGCAGGCGGTTGCGGCCTGCAAGTACCCTCCGGCAGGCCGGCGTGGCGCGGGACCTGGCCTCGCCACTTTGCGCTGGCCTGCGCCAGAGGGCTATGCCAACTTCGCGGATCGTAACGCGATGGTTGTCGTTATTGTGGAAGAGAAGCAGGCCGTCGACAACATCGAGCAGATCGCGGCAGTGCCTGGGGTAGACGTGATCTTCATTGGGGTGAATGATCTGTCTTATTCCTATGGCTACCGGGGAAGGCAGGATGTTCCAGAAGTGCAGAGCGCCATTCGCCGTGTGGTGGAGGCTTGCCGGAAGAACAACGTGCCCGTTGGCCGTCCGGGAGGAGCTACGGATATTCCTCAACTCAGGGAACAAGGCTTTTCGTTTTTTCAGGCCGCCAGTGAACTCAACCTGATGGCCGCGGGTGCAGCACCGGTGCTGAGTGCAGCCGGCAAGAAGACTCCCGACATGCGCGACCGCCCATTCTACTAAGCTGTTTGTTCTGAGATCGATTAATGCTGTGGTCGTTCGGCGTGCCTCATGCGCGCCGTCCACCGCAGGTAACGCAACATCGAATCCCGGCGTGACCAAAGAAAGTGCCAGAACGTGCGGGCACTCAGTGTCTCTGAGGGAATGCCGGAGTATGTCTCAATGCGCCATCTCAGGTATGGGCTCGCCCAAGGCCGCAGGCGGTAGCCCCGCGACGAGATCCACATAAACCGGAGTATGCTCCACATCGAAATTTTCTACCCGTAAGCTATTTCTTGAAAGACGCCGAACCTGGCTGGGTTGGCGCGGTTCCTGGCGTCAAAGATGGAGATTCTGGGCTATTGGGAAGTTCCTGTCCCTTGGGACTTGCGTAGTAACCGGTGCGCGTACGCACCGTCAGGCCACGGCCCTTCACTTTCACCTCTATCCTTCGGAAGCCGCCATCTAGTGCTTCGTTGGTAGGGGAGTAACCCAGCACATACTGGTTTCGGATGTCATGGGCCACCTGCTTGGCGATATCATCCACCTGCGCCAGCGCTCCTGGGAAGTAAGATTGTCCGCCGGTCGCCTTGGTGAGGGCTTCCAATGCACGCTCCGCTCGTTTCGCTTCGCGACGTTCTTCCTCATTCAGCAGGCCAATCGCATAAACGAGAATCTCTGACTGTTGGGCACGCTGGACCAGTTTTTCAAGTGTGATCGCGCTGGCATTGTCGTTTCCGTCTGTCACCACCAGCAGCACCTTCTTGTCCTTGCGGCTCTTTTCTCGCATGTAATCAATGGAGGCGCTAATCGCATCCCGCATAGCGGTGCCACCTCTTGAGTCCAGTTGAGCGATACCCTCTTCCAACTTCTTCGCGTCGTTGGTCATTGTGACGTCGAGGTAGAGGTCGTCGTTGAAGTTCACCACGAACACCTCGTCGTCGCGAGTGGAACTGGTGACCAAGGCAACCACGGCAGATTCCACCTGCTTGCGTTTGCCGCGCATGCTGCCGCTGTTATCCACTACCAGGCCCAACGACACAGGGATGTCCTCACGACGGAACAAGGTCAGCGGCTGCTCTTTCTTTTCTTCAAGAACGGTAAAGGCAGACTGGTCCAGATCCGTCACCAGATCACCCCGACGGTCCACAACGCTGGCGTGAAGCAGCACCAACCGGGTGTCGGAGCGAAAGACCGGATCTCCCGTCTGTGCGGTCGAGGGAATGGGGGCAGCCAGCAGGAAAGCCAGAGCCAGGAGCGAAGCGTGCAGCTTAATCTTCATGAAATTCGCCAGTGTCTTTCCTCCGATGGGCACTACTGCGTGGGCGCGTAGTAGCCGGGCCTCCAGTAGGCCTTCAGCTTTGGCAGCCCCCTGGGTTGCACCAATTCCACCTTCACTTTTCGGTACTTGCCATCCCGCGTAGTGTTCGTGGGCGCATATCCAATCACATACTGATTGCGCAGTTGGATGCCAATCTTAGCAGCAACGTCCGGAAGTTCGTTCACGCTATTAATCGTATAGCTGCGGCCTCCGGTTTGCTGGCTTACCTCGTTCAGCAGGCCAGGGCCGCGCATTTCCTCAGCCGTCGAACTGTAGGCGTCAAAAATGCCCACAGTATAGATCTGTACGTCCGCTTCCTTCACCAGGTTGCGGATCTCCGTGGTTGTGTAGCGGCTGGAGTTGTCGGCCCCATCTGAAATCACCAGCAGTGCTTTGCGTGGGTTCTTCGCCTTTTTCATCTCGCTCAACGCAAGATAGATGGCATCCAGCAGTGCGGTACGTCCCTTCGCTTGCGTGAAGGTCAGCCGGCTCTGGATATCTCCGGTCTCGTGCGTAAAGGCCTGCGTTAGCGTAGGTCGGTCGTTGAACTGCACCAGGAAGAACTCATCTTCCGGATTTGCTGTCTTGAAGAATTGCGCTGCCGCCTCGCGCGATTTCTGCAGTTTATTGCCCATGCTGCCGCTGGAATCGAACACCATGCCCACTGAGAGCGGTGAATCCTCACTCGCAAAATGGATGATGTCCTGTTCCTTGTTCGCTTCAACTATCCGAAAGTGCTCACTTTCAAGCCCCGTTACGAAGCGGTTCATAGGGTCAGTAACCGTCACAGGGATCAACACCAGTTGCGTGTCAATCCGGATATTGCTCTGCCGGTCAAGTTCCGGGGCGGTGGGGAGGCGTTCGGGACTTACGGTGGTACGCACCGGTTGGGCATGGAGGGTAGCGGCTAGCAACAGCAAGCCAAAAAGACCGAACCAGGACGCAAAAACTCGCATGGGAACCGGCTCACTGGCCCATGGGGTGGGCAACTTTTGTTGAGAGTATAACACGCTGCTGCTCATGGTATGATCGAACGTGCCTGACGCTGTTCTAGGAGTAATCCCCGCCCGGTACGCCTCCACACGATTTCCTGGTAAGGCTCTTGCGTTAATCGCCGGGAAACCGATGATTCAACACGTTTACGAGCGTGCGGTCCAATGTGCCCGCTTGCATCGTGTGGTCATCGCTACTGACGACGAGCGGATTTCCAATGCAGCGGCCCAATTCGGGGCACCCTGCTTGATGACTCGCGCCGATCACGCTTCCGGGACAGACCGCGTAGCCGAAGTTGCCTCTGCTGACCCAGCCACCATGGTGGTAAACATCCAGGGCGATGAACCCCTTATTGATATCAACGCAGTGGAAGCCGCAATCGTTGCGCTTGAATCTGCTCCTTCCTGTGAGATGTCCACGCTCTGTCGCGCGATTGAAGATCCGGCAGAGTTGGATAGCCCCAATGTAGTGAAAGTGGTTCGCAATCTTCGCGGCGAGGCGATTTACTTCTCCCGCCATGCCATTCCCTACGTGCGTGGGCCGCAAACCGCTCGCATGAAGCACATCGGCTTGTATGTGTACCGGAGGGAGTTTTTGTTGGGCTACTCGTCGCTGCCAGTTGGTCCTCTTGAAAAGGCGGAATGTCTCGAACAACTGCGCGCGCTTGAGAATGGTTACCGCATCGTGGTGGCGGAAACAGGATACGATTCCATTGGGGTGGATACCCCGGAAGATCTGGTGCGCATCCGCACTTGGATTGAAGCTCGGGTGCAAGGAACTTAAACAGCGAGGAAGTGCTGCAGGGATTCGGGAGACATGGCCAAATTCATTTTCGTAACGGGTGGGGTGGTTTCATCGCTGGGCAAGGGAATTGCCGCGGCATCCATGGGCTGTTTGCTGGAAAGGCGCGGCCTGAAGGTGGCCCTCCAGAAATTTGATCCCTACCTGAATGTTGACCCCGGCACGATGAGTCCTTTCCAGCATGGAGAGGTGTTCGTTACTGACGACGGTGCGGAGACTGATCTTGATCTCGGTCACTATGAGCGCTTCACTCACGCTCATCTAACTCGCCTCAATAATCTCACCAGCGGGCGCATCTACGAGTCCATCATCCAGAAGGAGCGTCGCGGCGATTACCTGGGCAAGACCGTGCAGGTGATTCCTCACGTCACCGACGAGATCAAGGCTGCCGCTCGTCGGCTTGCTGCTGACCACGACATCGTGATTGCCGAAATTGGGGGCACCGTCGGCGATATTGAGTCCCTCCCCTTTTTGGAAGCCATCCGCCAGATGCGGCACGAGCTTGGCCGTGAGAATACACTGTTTGTTCACGTGACGCTGGTGCCGTGGATTGCCGCCGCCCACGAACTGAAGACAAAGCCCACACAGCACAGCGTGAAGGAACTGCGCGCGATTGGCATTCAGCCAGATCTGCTTCTCTGCCGTTCAGAGCGTTTCCTGCCTGACGAAGTGCGCCAGAAGATTGCACTGTTTTGCGACGTCGACCCTGAAGCAGTGATCACCGCTAGCGACGTGGCTTCCGTGTACGAAGTGCCCCTGGTGTTCGCTGAGCAAAATGTTGACCGCACCGTTCTCCGCCTTCTGCATATGGATGTGCCGGAGGCGGACATGGAAAGCTGGCGCCAGATGGTGGAGCGCATGAAGAGCCCCATCGACCAGGTGGATATCGGACTCGTGGGCAAGTACGTTGAATATGAGGACTCCTACAAGAGCCTCAAGGAGGCACTGCTGCACGGTGGTATGGCCCACAACCTGAAGGTGAACATCCACTGGGTGGAAGCCGAGGAATTGGTGGACCAGAAGTCTGCCCAAAAGGCGCTTTCGCAGATGGATGCGGTATTGGTGCCCGGCGGATTTGGCAAGCGCGGGATTGCCGGTATGTTGGAGGCCATTCGTTGCGCGCGCGAAAACGACATTCCCTACTTTGGCATCTGCCTGGGGATGCAGACTATGGTGATTGAGTATGCGCGCAACGTTTGCGGCATCGCGGATGCGGATTCTACGGAGTTTGAACCGGCTACGCCTAACAGGGTGATCTATAAGCTGCGCGAGTTACGGGGCGTAGACGAACTTGGAGGAACCATGCGCCTGGGTGCTTACCCATGTGCTCTTGCGCCAGGAAGCCAGGCGCGCGCTGCCTACAACGCGGAAATTATCAGTGAACGGCATCGCCATCGCTTTGAGTTCAACCGCAAGTTTGAAGATGTGCTTACCAGCCACGGGTTGCGCATAACCGGAGAAACTCCGGGTGACCGCACATACGTGGAAATCTGCGAATTGCCGGAGCATCGATGGTTCTTGGGCTGCCAGTTCCACCCGGAGTTCAAATCGAAGCCGCTGGAGCCGCATCCGCTGTTCGCCAGCTTCATCGGTGCCGCTTACAAGTATCGCCGCGTGCGGGTAGCCCCACTCTCCGGCGATGCCGAGGAGTATTCCCATGCCAGTCGTCATTGAAGCCGGTAGCCAGCCCTCGCACTCCGTCCGGTTTGCCCAGGGCGAGCCCATTTCTTTCGTTTGTGGGCCATGTGTCATTGAAAGCGAAGAGCACGTCGCCTTCCTTGCTGCCGAAATCCGTCGGATCCTTGGGCCATTTGTGTTTAAGGCTTCCTTCGATAAGGCCAATCGCAGCAGCATTAGTGCATACCGCGGACCCGGCCTTGAAGCAGGCATGCGTATGCTGCGAAAGCTCCGCGAGCAAGGTTATCCCGTGCTCACCGATATCCACGAACCTGAGCAGGCGGCTCTTGTGGCGGACGCAGTGGACATCCTGCAGATTCCTGCTTTTCTTTGCCGGCAGACTGACTTGCTGGTGGAGGCGGGTCGCACCGGGCGCATTGTGAATATCAAGAAAGGCCAGTTCGTTTCGCCCAAGGACTTCCTGCTGGCCGCGGAGAAGGTTGCTTCTACCGGCAATCACAAGATTATCCTTACTGAGCGTGGATCTTCTTTTGGCTATAACAATCTCGTAGTGGATATGCGTGGATTGCAGATCATGCAGAGTTCGGGCTACCCGGTGATCTTCGACGCCACACACAGCGTGCAACTTCCCGGCGCTGGTGGTGACCGTTCCGTAGGGCAGCCGGAATTCATCGAAACGCTGGCTCGGGCTGCCGTCGCCACCGGAATTGAAGGGGTATTCCTGGAAGTGCATGAAGCTCCGGAGCGCGCCCTCTCCGACGGCCCAAACGCCATGCTCCTGGATGCCATGCCCGCACTGGTCCGGCGCTTGCGTGCGCTAGACCAGTGCGTGAAGGCATTGGACTTCTAGGGGAGTTGAGGGTATAGTCCCCTATGCCCTCGGCCTAACCATTCACGGCAGCCAATGCCGCCCGAACGCCCGCGCCGTAGGCGGGGTCTACTTGGTCGAACAGTGCCAGTTGCCGGTGGATGATGGACTCTGGCACTCCGCCCATTGCTGCCGCGATGTTCCCGAAAAGTCTCTGCCTCTGCTCATCGTCGAACAGCGCAAATAACGCGCGCGGCTGCGCAAAATCATCATTCCCCTCGCGGTGGTTGTAGCGATCCGCGTCGCCCGAGATACGCAGCGGCGGTTCCGCAACGCTGGGGTCCTCGGTTGGTCCACCGAAGCTGTTTGGCTCGTAGTACGCGTCCGCGTTGCCCGTATCGTTCTGGAAAAAGCGCATCGCTCCATCCTTGTGATAGTGGGCCACCGGGCACTTCGGCGTATTCACAGGCAGTGCCTCGTAATGTGTGCCCAAGCGGTAGCGGTGTGCGTCCGCATAGGCGAAGATGCGCGCCTGCAGCATCTTGTCCGGGCTGAATCCGATGCCGGGTACCACATTTGAGGGGCTGAATGCTGCCTGCTCCACTTCCGCGAAGTAGTTGTCCGGATTGCGGTTCAACTCCACGACGCCTACCTCAATCAGCGGATAGTCCTTATGCGGCCAGACCTTGGTGAGATCGAACGGGTTGAAGGTCGTGGACTCCGCCTGCTGCTCATTCATCACCTGGACGTACATTGTCCAGCGCGGGAACTGCTTGTTTTCGATGGCGCCGAACAGGTCTTCCTGGTAGCTTTCTCGTGTCCTGCCAACCACCTGTTCCGCTTCCTGGTTTGTGTAGTGCCGGTGCCCCTGCTGGGTCTTGAAGTGGAACTTCACCCAGAAGCGCTCGCCTTCCTGGTTCCAGAAACTGAAAGTGTGGCTGCCGTAGCCATTCATGAAGCGCGGGCTAACGGGCAATCCACGATCAGACATCAGAATGGTGATCTGGTGCAGACTCTCCGGACTCAGTGACCAGAAATCCCACATCGCCGTTGGGCTGCGAAGGTTCGTCCTTGGGTGGCGCTTCTGGGTGCGGATGAAATCAGGAAACTTCAGCGGATCCCGGATGAAGAATACCGGGGTGTTGTTTCCTACCAGATCCCAGTTGCCTTCTTCGGTATAGAACTTCATGGCGAAGCCTCGAACATCCCGCTCCGCGTCGGCGGCCCCTGTTTCCCCGGCTACTGTGGAGAATCGAATCAGCAGGTCCGTCTTCTTCCCCACTTCGGAGAACAATTTCGCGCGTGTGTATTTCGTAATGTCCTGGGTAATAGTAAGGCGGCCAAACGCGCCCCAACCCTTCGCGTGTACCACCCGTTCCGGGATGCGTTCCCTGTTCTGGTGCGCCAACTTTTCCAGCAGTTGGTAGTCCTGCATTAACACCGGCCCACGGGGGCCTGCCGTCATGCTGTTTTGGTTATCGGCTATGGGTGCGCCGGCGGTGGTGGTAAGTCGCTTGCTCATCGATTTCCCTGTCCTTTCCTTGAGCTCCTGCCCCGACTGGACCTGTTTCTCCCGGACGGCAGAGACAGTCTGCGGCGAAATGTTGAGCTCTGACACCAGCCTACCGTTGATCAGTAAATCTGTAAAAGCGTTTGTTTCTATTGTTATGATCGGTGTAGCCTATTGTCGTGAGCTTAGTAATTCCAGCCTCCAGGAAGATCCTTTGAACCTGCAAGACCTCAGATATTTCGTTTCCGTGGCGGACCACCTTCATTTCGGACGAGCTGCGCGGGAGTGTTTTGTGAGTCAGCCAACGTTAAGTGGCCAGTTGCGCAAGCTGGAGCAGCAACTTGGCGTAGTGCTTTTTGAACGCACCAACAAGCGGGTGGCACTTACGTCAGCCGGGTCGCGTTTGTTGCCTCATGCCCGCAAAGCCCTTCAGGAAGTGTTCACCATCCAGGAACTTGCCGTGGAACTGCAGGACGAACTGCGGACGCCACTGCGGCTGGGGATCATTCCTACCCTCGCACCCTACCTTATGCCTCGATG
Source organism: uncultured Solibacteraceae bacterium (assembly GCA_964618435.1). Classification (GTDB taxonomy): domain Bacteria; phylum Acidobacteriota; class Terriglobia; order Bryobacterales; family Bryobacteraceae; genus JACTMJ01. The sequence continues at coordinate 1,745 of CAZUAX010000071.1, read as the reverse complement.
GCTGGAGCCAATGCGACAGGCCTGTCCGGCCATGCCCATTGAGTTGTGGGAGGATACGACGGAAGCGCTTCTGCAGTTGCTACGCCGGCATCGTTTGGACGCATTGCTGATTGCCACCCACCATCACGACAATGACCTTGTCGAAAGGGCTCTGTTTCGAGAGCCCTTCCTTGCGGCCTTGCCCCCGCTTCATCCTCTTGCCGACAGAAGCCAGCTGAGTGAAGAGGAACTCCGTCCGGACATTCTGGTTCTCGCAGAGGGACATTGCCTGGCTACGCAAGCTTTGGATGCCTGTGGCTATCGGGAAACGGGAGTTCGGCAACCTCCAGATGGGGGTTCGCGCCCCGCGGACCTGGGCCACGGAGGCCTGCGCCAGGGGCAACTCCAGGCTGCCAGCCTGGATACCCTTCTCCATCTGATAGCGGCTGGCTATGGCAGCACGCTTGTGCCTGCCCTCGCTGCGGACAGCATCGGCCAGCGCAACCTTGTTTTGTGCCCCCTTCAAGGTGGGGCTTCCCGCACCGTGCGCTTAGTGAGTCGAGCGGGCTTCCCTCGCCAAAGGGCGCTGGATGCAGTTGCGCTCACCGTCCAGGAGGTGGTTACAGACCGTTGTGCTGTTTGCTAACGCGCGTAGCCGTCGCGTGCCATTCGTTTGCCCGTTTGTTGGTAGGCCTCTGCGGGCAGATCACTTACGCCGCTTCCATCAACCCAGCGATTGTAGAAGTTGAATAGCGCACAGACGCTGATCGCGTCGTAGATCGCCTCGTCGGAAAAGCCCTGCTCATGTAGCGCAGCGATATCGGCATCCTGGATCGACTCACGCCGGTGGTTCACTTTTCGCACAAAGCGCAAGAGCGACTTCTCCGGTTCCGTCAATGCGGATGACTCAAGATCGCGAACGGCGCCCATTACCAGCGCCTCATCTCCCAGCAGTTCCGCCGCGACCGCGGCGTGGCTGCCCACTCAAAACGGGCACTGGTTATCGGCGGAAGTTACTGCGGCAATCAACTCGCGCATGCCAGGGCTAAGCGGCGATTCGCCTCGCATTACCGCTTGCGTAAACATCGCCAAATGCTTGGTGGCCTCTGGCTTGTAGGCGAACAGGTGAAGGATTTGGGGCACGGGTGCCCCCATGCTCTCTGCGAACCGTACCGCGTCCGCATAGGGTCCTGCCGCCTGGGGGTTGTTCTCCACGCTCCTCAGATACATCGGGTGCATCGCTCTATTCTGTACTGATGGGAACAGAATGGAAATAAGCAAAAAGGACTAACAGAAACCAATCATTTCAGAGTGCTGGCTACCAGTTCGTGAGCGATCCGTCACGCCGGAACAACAGCGGAATGGGCTTCGCGCCTTCAGTGATTTCCGCCTGCAGCGTGAGGCCATCGGGTTGGAAGCTCACGCCCAAGCCCGGGCGGGCATTCGGCCACAACTTCCCCTCGCGAAAGTCGTAGCAGTCGGGCAGGTAAGCATGCCGCTGGCTACCGTCGCCAGTCATTTCCATCAGCACGGTGCCCGAGAACGCTCCACAGCAATGCACCAGAGCGGCCTCTGCAATCGGTCCAGTGAAGTGCGGAATCAAGCCGACGTAGTGGGTTTCGCATAGCGCGGCAATCTTCATGAACTCGGTGATGCCCCCGCAGTTGGGTAAGGTCACCCGGCTGTAGTCGATCAGGTGATTTTCCACCAAAACATTGAGTTCCCATCGATCGCCGTAATGCTCTCCCACCGCAATGGGCACCTTC
>CAZUAX010000070.1:8337-20388 GCA_964618435.1 uncultured Solibacteraceae bacterium | reverse complement strand
TCCCGAAGCAGGCTCACGGAAAATGCCTTCAGTCGTTCTCCGTAATTGGGAAACACAGTGTAAGCCTGTGCCATTTCCACCGGCGTCACTTCGTAGGAGCCCAATGCCAGCGCGGGAGTGGCCAGCATCGAAGATTCAATTCCCGACGCCCTCGCCATACGCACCACGGTTCGCAACCCCGCCATCTCCGCCGTCTTCACTGCCGGAATATTCAGGGATCTCCGCATTGCTTCACGCAGGGTAACCGCGCCACTGAACTTCATCCCAAAGTTATTGGGACTGTATTCCTGATCCTCGGCAAAAGAGAAGGTGGTTGGTTCGTCGTCCACCACCGTTATGGGTGTGATTACCCCGCCTTCCCCCTCCAGAGCCGAAGCCCAGGCCGCAGAGTACACAAAAGGTTTGAAGATAGAGCCGGGCTGTCGCTTTGCAAGTGCTCTGTTCAACTGCGTTTCGCCATAATTGCGGCCACCAACCATCGCGCGGATAGCACCTGTCTCCGGATCTACCACCACCATGGCCACCTGTGCGCGGGGAGGCTTGGCGCCTTTCCATCGGCGCTGCTTAGCCACCTGCTCATCCACCAGCTTCATCCCTTCGTTCACGGCCTGCACGGCAAACTTCTGCAAGCGCAAATCGAGGGTGGTGTACACCCGGTAGGTATCCTTCTGGAAGTCATACTCCCCGAATCGTTCCTGCAGGGTACGGTTCACATAGTCCACGAAATAGGGGGCATCGGAGGACTCCATCGGCTCATCCGTCAGTCGCAGTTCCTGGGTGATGGACTCTCGATATTGCTTGTCTGTGATTACTCCGTTGTCCCGCATCAACTGCAGCACCACATTGCGCTTTCGCTTCACGCGGTCAGGGCTGCGGTAGGGGTTGTAGTAGCTGGGGGCGTTCAGAATGGCGGCCAGCGTTGCGCATTCAGTTGCTGAAAGATCCTGTACACTCTTGCCAAAATAGGCTTGCGCGGCCTCTCCTAATCCATGAATGTTAAAGCTGCCCCGACGCCCCATGTAGATGTGGTTGGTGTAATACGTAAAGATCTCGTCCTTGGTCAGACGGCTCTCTAGATGCAGGGTCACCAGCACTTCCGCCGCCTTGCGCTTCCAGTTCTTGTCGTATTCCCCAATCAGCCCGCGCGCAAGCTGCATCGTCAACGTGGAGGCACCCTGAGCATAACGACCCTCCTGGACGTCCACAATCGCGCTCTTCAAAATCCGGAGCGGGTCAAACCCTGCGTGGTCGAAAAAGCGCTTATCTTCCGCGGAGATCACCGTGTTGATCAACAACTTTGGGATTTCGTTGAAGGCCAGAAGACGCCGCTTTTCACGATTGGTGTCCGACAAGTGCGTCACCAGTTCCGGTTCAAGCAAGTACAGGTTTCGCTGGGTGTTGTCACGAAGGGAGATGATTTCGCTCACTCGCCCCCCGCTGAAGCGAATCACGCCGCCTTCCATGTCGAAGTACGATTCCGGACCCGGATAAACCTCCACCGCGTCGTCAGCCGCCCGATACCAGCCCAGCGGGTTGTTCCTCCGCTGGTCATACCCGCTGAGTTTCAACTGAACAACGATGTCTTCCGGGGAATAGGGGTCTCCCAACGACACCCGTAATGGGGCGGCATAGATCTTCGAAGTGGTTTGGAACGGCCCCTGCGCCAACTTCACATCAATCACTCGCGCAAAGTCGCGATAGTAGCTGTAGGCCACTCCTAAACCAATAAGCGATGCCACCACCACCAGTGCGATCATCACCTTGAATGCAGGGTGGCGAAGACCGGCAAGCAGCACGCGAACCACGACGGACCGTTTTTTCTTGGATTTCGACAATTTACCAGCGCTCTTGCGTCATTTTCTCACGCTTTCAGACGCAATCCACCACCGTCGGTTACCACCAATCCGGCATCTTGGCAATCACAGGCATAAAGGAGTCCGTTTTCAGCGCACTCCCTCTGCGCCTAGCCGCGTCCTCTATCCGCTGCGATCAGGTGTTCCCAGAGGCCCTTATTCGCCTTCCACCGGCTGGGATCCCTGCCCTGAAATTTGGTGCCCGGCACGCTGAGCGTCCCGTGTCCGAATGGGCAGATGTACTCAAACTGCGGACGTCCCTCTTGAAGCATCCTGCTGTAGGAGCCACGTAAAACGGGCATGCGCAGACGCCTGCCGCAGCTTCGGCAGCGTAGGCGCTGGTCCCAAATTGCAAGGTACAAAAGGCCACAGCCGAACAGGAAAAGCAGCAAAATCACCACGGTCCATCGCAAATCGTGGCCGAAGGGACGAAACTGATGGCGCAAAAACATCACCGGCGGGGGCATAAACGTTTCCAACGCAAGCCAAACTCCGCGTAACACCCCGTAAATCAGCCCAAGCTTTAAGAAAAAAATTCCCCAGTAGCGCATATCCACCTATCGGCGGAAAGCACCCGCCGGCATATCTGCTGAGACACCGACACTTGGCTTCCGGTTGCAAGCTGTGAGGAAAAAGAGTGCTTTCATCGCGCGAGATTGCGCATGACAAACAGCAGGTTGGCTGGACGTTCCGCCATGCGCCGCATCAGATAGGGGTACCATGCGTCTCCGTAGGGAATGTAAACGCGAACCGGATGGCCGTCCCCAGCCAGCCGCGCCTGCAAATCGCGGCGGATACCGAAAAGCATCTGGAATTCATAGCCGGAAGACGCCAGCCTGTCTGATGCAATCACTTCCAGCGCAGCCCTCACCATCCGGTCATCATGGGTGGCAATCGCAGGCAAGGTCCCCTCGCGCAGCAGAAGTGCAGCCAATCGTTTGAAATTGCTGTCTACCTCCGCTTTGCGGGGATAGGCAATCTGGGCACTTTCCTGATACGCGCCCTTGCAAAGGCGCACTGGAATCGACGCCTGATTCAGCTTCTGGATGTCTGCTTCCGAACGGTAGAGATACGCCTGAATCACCGCGCGCACCATTGCGCCCGAATTATGCACTCCATGCACCAGTTCCAGCGTCCGGTCGACATGCGAAGAGTCCTCCATGTCGATTTCCACGCGGATACCCGCTTCCCGCGCTGCATGCACAATCTTTATCAAGTGCTCGTGACACAGTTCCACGGAAAGATCCAGTCCCAGTTGCGTGAGCTTCAGGGACACCGTGGAGGGCAGTTGCAACTGTGAGATGCGATGCACTGAGGCGACATAGGCGCAGGTGGCCCGCAGTGCCTCGTCCGGGTTGCTCACGCTCTCGCCTAGAGAGTCAAGCGAACTCAGCAATCCAGCGGATTCCAACTCGCGGACGGCATGGATGGCTTCGTCCAGCGAATTCCCGGCCACGAAACGGCCGGTGAGCCGCCGCGCTTGTCGGGAACGCTCCACCCAACTGCGCAAAAGACGATTTTCCGAGGCCCAAAGAATTGCGGACCGAAGCATCCACACCTCAGCCTGCGCTTGGATGAAGACTCTTCCTATCGCAGGAAGGCTCACCCAATGCCGTAGCTGCCTTTACGATTGCATGACACCACACACGTCGTCCACTCCCCGGATACTTGTCGTCCAACGAAAGCGTGGAGTCTCCGCCAACGAGTGTTATCTGCCCGAAATCCCAAGCGCACTAATGACCCAAGGGAGGCTGGATATCGTCACGCTCATCCCCGTCATACGATCCGGTCTCGGCTGGCATCATCGAGTTCTCCTCCCAGGCACGCAGCAGCCAGGTGGGAAGCTTGTCGTGGCGGGTGGAGACAATCCTCGCCGAGGGATACGCCATGTATGGCTCCAGCGCGGTTCGGACATACAGCTTGTTCTCCAGAACCTGTACCGGAGCAATCAGGTCAGGCGCAGCCGTAATGTCGTCACGACTCTCCAGGTAGATAGGTACGAAATAGCTTGGAATGCCATAGTGCAACTGCTTTACCGCAAGGTCGCGAAACAGTGCCCAATGGATTGCACCAGTCAACGCGCAAACCCCTGCGATAGGAGAAACATCCTGCAGCATGGTCAAACGGTCCGAATGATCGCTCAGGATGTGCTCCCCGGCCAAGACGATCTCCGCACCCGGAGTGATCTTCGGCCACTCCGGATACTCGGGCGGCTGGGGAAGTTGCTCCCAGGAGTTCAACGCCTCACCGACATACTGCAGGTAGTATGCGGGTTTCTGCTGCTTGTTCTCCTCAAAGCGCAGGTACAGAGGGTTTCCATAGCGGGTCTGCAAGTTCCCGGCGCAGAAGATGAGGCCGACGTCTTGCTGCACATATTTTCCCTGCCGTACCGACAGGCCCACGTGCAATGCCAGGTAGCGCTTCAACACCTTGTTCATCCGGCCCCATTGCTCGTGTAATGCGCCGTGAGCAAGGCGCTCTATCTTGTCTTCCGGAAGGTAGGCAAAATTATAGAGACATTCAATGCGATCAAGAGGACACTCCTCAAAATACTGTCGAAGATTCAGCTTTTCCGCGACTTCTGCGTCACGTTTTGGACGATAACCGCTCAGACCCATAACGATTCTCCTACTGCACTCGTTGCTCGTGCGGTGGAATCAAGCTGTATCGGATTGCCCCGGCCGCAGCAATTGCTGCCCGGGCTACCCCACTTACACCGCTCGATCCACGGAGTCCATACAAATCGACGAGACAGCAAAAGCTCTCTGATGCAATCGAATTCAGTTAATACTTCTAACAATTAATTCGATTGACTTTGCTTACCGAAAAAGCGACTCTCGTACCTCAGTCAACCTCTACCCTCGACATCAGGGGATTCAGATTTCCAAGGAACATACCCACAAATAGGGTAACCAACCTCACCTCATCTAGCGGGTGAAAACTCGTTACGGATTACTTCAGTTACGTCCTCGCTCAGGAAGTTTTTCTCTTTGTCGCTCTCACTGGGAAACATCCTGAAACGGACACAACCCCTACCTTGGCTAGCTGGGATTCCCCAGGTCGCCAATGCAGCAGGATGCTCTAATCAGGTAGCTTTCGTTGCCTCGGGCGGTTTGGATGTATCTCCGTTCCGCCTCTCGTTTCGTATCATCTTAATGCAAAGGATCCACGATTTGTAAACCACTTCGTCCCAAAATTTGGCAAATCGGTACTCTTTTTCCAGATCGTACCAGAATCCTGCCGAAGTGCTGATATATCGGCACTTCGGCCACCCCGCAGAGTGTGTTCCACCGGACCGGCACTAGGAGGATTGATCACGTCTCGACCGCCGTCGTGCCGCATTTTCAAGTAAGAAATCCCGGACCAAAAGGATCTGGAAACAAACTTGAAAGGGAAATACTTTCCCGTCTTGCGTGTGATTCAGAGGCAAGGATCACCGGGATATCGCCGCAGTACTCCCAAAGCAGTTGCCGACAACTGCCACAAGGCGGGGTAAGGGAAATAGAGCTTGTCACAACAGCGATTGCCGTGAATTCCGACACGCCTTCGGAGAGAGCCTTGAGCAGAGCAACGCGCTCGGCGCAGGTTGTCAGCGAAAAATTTGCGGCTTCCACGTTGCAGCCAGTCACGATGCTCCCATCCCTGGCCAGAAGCGCGGCGCCCACATGAAACCCGCTAAACGGTGCAAGAGCAAATTTGCGAGCGGCAATCGCGTGACGCACAAGGCGTTCGACGAATTCGTCCTCAGGAACAATCATCGCCATCGTTGATTTCTTTCCATGCTGTCAATCTCCGCATAGAACACCGGAGAAGCCATTGGGACCAAATCAGGATCGTCTCCCAGCCGCTGCAAGTTTCTCCAGGCAACTCGCCACATCCGCTGGCCGAAAGGGCTTCTGAAGAAAGACGAGTCGGTTCGGTGCGGTAACCGGCAAATCTTCCGGCTCCAAAGGCAGCCCGCTCATGAGGGCAATTCGAATCTGCGGCATTGCTTCAAGAATCAGGGATGCAAGAGCCGAGCCTGAATCGGCACCCAACTGATGATCCACCAAGGCTAAATCAAAATGCGCGGAACGTCCCGCCACCAAAACTCTTGCTGCTCGCGCCGAGTGGCAAACCTGCACTCGGTAGCCTACTCGCTCAAGGAAAAGCGAAAGAGCGCGCGCCAGATCTTCCTCATCATCCACCACCAGCACTGTCTTCGCCAAGATAGCCTCCCAGTGTCAAACGAAATCTACTATAAAAGACATTGAAGTACTCAATCCAATAGTAACCAGGACCCAACACGGTATTCCAAAAAGACAGCAGCAGACTGACAACGCTGAGATTACCTCAAACCGTAAAGCATAAGGCACCGGTGTCAAACTACTTTCATCTGAATCACGGGCCGCCCTGGGCCGCTTTGAAGACACCGCTCAGGCTAAGTCCCCACAATCATGGCAATTACGACACTCTGAACCCACGCCTACGAATTGAATGGGAGACGATTCCTGCTCCATCCTCTCAGAAAGCGGAGAAACTTCCCACATGCCGTCACGACAAAATGGAATAAATCCGATAATTCAACGGAGGTAACAGTGTGCAGTTAGAAACCTGTCCCAAATCTGCATACGGATTTATCTCCTTCGCATCATCTTTCAGCTGGAACAATTAAAAGAACGGTACGGGAACAGGAGAAGGTGACCACTGAAGACCGGTTGCCACTCTGTATTGGATTCGATCAAATCGCGGGTCCAGAGCCCCTCGATTACCCAGATCGAAACGGCGTGCTCCAAAGCTGGTCACAAAGCTCAGGCCCCGTCCAACTCTGTAGGAGGAACCAATATTTACACCGTACGATCGAAACTTCCCAACCGTACCGAGTAATCCATTCATTTCTGTGTAGTTTCCGCTTCCATTGAAGCTTAGGCGTCGGAACCCAGAATAGGTAATCCCCGCACCGGCGCTGGTCATTTGGTTGGTAAGTACAAGGCCATTGCCAGGGTTCACAGTGCGTTGCGCATTGGCATTGAAGGACACAGACCGCAAGCTATGGGAAGCGCGAAACTGAAAGCTGGGCAGATAGTTTTTCCGATAAATCGCTTCCACTCCGAACGGCCGACCCAGAAGAGCGGCAATCAAAGGGTCGAAGGAGATGCGCCGGAGGGCCTGTGACTCAATCCTGGATCCACCTATACCAATGCCAATCTCACTGCGCTTCGTAGGTCGGTAGGCCCACTCAAAACTCGCTTGATGAAAATTGGTACCACCGTAGGAATTATTGAAAAAGAACTGTCCGAAGTTGTACGTGCCACCGATGGTTGTCCGGGCGCTCAGCCGGTATTGCGCTGAGCCAATCGCGTTCACTCCATTCACGCTGACTAATGCATTATTCCGTCGGAAGTTGCTAAACACTCCTCCGCCTAAAGTAACTCCAAAACGAACAGTTCTTTGGATGACCATTTGATGATTTGAGGAAAGACCATAAATGGGCGTATTGAATACCTCTGTACTTGGGTCAAGGACTGTATCGGTAATACCCCCGGGAATGGCGAACGCATTCGCAAAGGCATTGTTCGAAATCAGAGCGCCATTTGAAGTCTGATAAGTCAGCTTCCTGCTAATACTATGGCTGAAATCCACTGACCCACGATGATTGCTCATTGTGATCGATTGGAGATTCGGAAAGTGAGTAACATTCCCGTTGTACCCAAGGTTCAACAGGGAGCGACGAAACGGACGGGACCCGGCAACACCAAAATTGAGCATCATTCCATACGCATTACGATTAAGGAGATTACCACTCGCATCCGTCACAAGTGGCGCCAAACCAGTGTCGTAAATCGCTTGCACTCCAACGTATGGACTCAGTCGCATCAGCCGGCCCTGCGAAAAGATCGGCCCGATGCCGCGCTGCGATGGCAGAGAGGGGCCAGCCTCGTCGCCCCCGGGAAGGTACACCGGAATTTCGTCAGGAGCGGGAGCACCAGGATCCTGCGCAAATGCCAGCAAAACCGCAAGAAAGGCAAGCAATACTAATCTCACAGAACAATACCTCATATCTCCGGAGCGCCTCACACGCGGTTTTCCGCCTCGGCTGCGCGGTCACCCGCCCCCGGTTGGCCGCAACCATTCAGTTTCGAGTCTGCCGAACCTCCCATTGCACTGTCAAGGACTTTCCAGCCTGCGTCTTTCCCCGGTGGAGCGCCCAACGCCCACCATTCCTGGAAATTGCCGTATTATTGCGACATAATGCTTTCCCATACGGAATATCTTACCTTTCACACCAAATCAAAACGCGAATATGTGAATATCACAGGAGAGGTGATTCGCGCCCTCAAAAAGAGCGGAATTGCAGAAGGCATGATCCTTGTTTCCGCCATGCATATCACTGCTGGCATCTACGTAAATGACGCGGAAGATGGTCTCATTCGCGACATTGATGAGTGGCTGGAACACCTCGCTCCGTACCAACCGAACTACCAGCACCACCGCACTGGCGAAACCAATGGAGATGCGCACCTGAAGAGTCTGCTTGTCCACCACCAGGTGATCGTCCCGGTTACCAACGGCAAGCTCGACCTGGGTCCTTGGCAACAGGTCTATTACGCTGAGTTCGACGGAATGCGTTCAAAGCGCGTCTTAATCAAGGTGATGGGAGAATAACCGGGAACTTTTCCTGGATGCCCACAGTCTTTGACAGCAGGCGCACTGACGGCTTCGCACGAGCGGCCCTGTAGCAGTAAACTTGCCAAGGAGCCTGTAGCCGTTAGCTTGCCTGGGAGCCTGCAGCGTTAGCTTGCCTGGGAGCCTGCAGCGTTAGCTTGCCTGGGAGGTAGTGTGATGACGTTCCAAACCAACTGGGGTTGGCTGTCGGCGGTGCGAGTCCTGCCGTTGTCCCTTATGATCGCGGCATTTGGGATTGCCCAGGAATTGCCTGTCCAGCGCGTGGTGATCTACAAGAACGGCGTTGCCTACGTCGAGCGCGCAGGTTCTGTGTCCGGCGCGAGTAGTGTAAGTCTTTCTTTCCGCGCTGAGGAAATGACAGACATCCTGAAGTCGATGAGCGTGTCGGTGGAAGGCGGCGCCGTAGAACGTGTCCGATTCAGTACCGATGAGAGCCTGGACGAAAAGCTGAAGGCGTTCCCCTTCCGCATTCAGCCCGGACGGGGCATGACACCCTTGCTGGATGCACTGCGTGGTTCACGAATACAGGCAAAGCGCGGTTCAGACCCTGTGGCAGGTGTGATTCTCTCCGCGCAAGAGGTGCCTGCCACTGCCCAACAGCCGGCCCGTGATCTCTTGACGCTTCTCGAAGACGGCGGCGGCATCAACACCTACGAAGTGCTCAGCTTGAGTGAACTTCGCTTCCAGGACCCCAAACTCCAGCAGCAAATGGCGGACTATCTGCGCATCGTCGCAGAAGCCAGAAACCAGGAGCGGCGCACTGTAAGCATCGACCTTACAGGCAGCGGTACCCGAAGGCTCTCCGCCCGCTACATGACGCCAATGCCTGTCTGGAAATCAAGCTACCGTATCGTATTTCCAGATTCCGGCAAACCGCTCCTTGAAGGTTGGGCGGTTGTGGACAATACCTCTGGGGAGGATTGGAGCAACGTATCGCTGGCACTGGTTTCCGGAAAGCCGGTAAGTTTCCTCACCAATCTTTACTCACCCGTGAACGTAGACCGCCCATTCGTGCAACTTCCTGGCATCAGCGCAGTAGGTCCCATCACTTATGAGAGCCAGCTTCGCAGCCAAGTAGCCACGGCGAACGCAGGCCCACGGGCGGGCGGTGTTGTTGGCGGCATCATTGGCGGCGTTGCCGGAAGGGCCAAAGCGGCACCAGCACCCGCGGCCCCGCCAGCCATGGAGATGATGGCAGACGCCTATGCCGGTTCCGATGAAGTCCGCGAGAGCGCCATTGCCGCCACCGCCACCGGCATTGAGGCGGGTGCCCTGTTTTCCTACGAGTTTCCTGGCCGCGTGAACGTGCGCAAGAGCGAATCGGTGATGCTTCCCTTCATGCAAAAGCCTGTCTCGGCCACGCGCCTGCTGATCTTCAGCGACCGCCAGGCGGTAAAGAATCACCCCATGCTCGCCTTTGAACTGGAAAACGATTCTGGCCTCACGCTGGATGGTGGCCCGGTAACTGTCTTCGACGGCGGCCAGTACGCTGGCGAGGCGCTGTTTGAGACTACCGTAAAGGACGAAAAGCGCCTGCTTAGCTACGGCGTGGATCTCGGAACCAACATCCGCCTGGAACCCTCAAGCGGATCTAGAAACATCCAGCAGGTGCGCATCCAGCGAGGCGTGATGACGGTTAGCCTGCGGGTCCGCTCCACACTCAAGTACACCGCAAGCAACACCGACGCTCGCGCCAAGACCCTGCTGGTGGAGCGGCCGGTCATCCGCAATTATGAGGTAATCTCTCCGCAGCCAATCGCCAAGACATCCACGGCCAACCGCTTCCGCCTGGAACTTCCAGCAAGTGGCAGTGCCAACATTGAAATCGTTGAGGAATTCCCGCATACCGACGTAGTGCAAATCCGCAATCTGGGTGAGTCCGCCATCGCGGTTTACGCCAGGAACACCAACATATCGGCCGCCGCCAGGCAAGCGTTGGAAGCGATCATGGCCAAGCAGCGGGAGATCGCTCGTAATCAGGCCGAGTTGGCAGATGCGGAGAAACGCCTCGGAACTCTAAACGCCAGCATTGAGCGGGTAAGAAGGAACATGGAGAGCCTCAACCGCATCCGAGGTCAGGAGGCCCAGGTACAAAAGCTCGCTCAGGAACTCGGCACCATGCAGACCACCGCTTCCAATCAGGAAGCGGCTATCGAAACGTTGCGGGAACGTGGGCGCGAACTCCAGGAAGAACTGGATACGCTCATCGAAAGCATAGACGTGTAGCGGGTGGCAGGAACGCTGCCACCCGCCCATCGCACCATGTGCTGCCAGGGTCCTACACACTCACCAGATCATGGAGGTTCTGGCCTACAATCATGCTGGCCTGAAATTTGTCGCCGCCCGGCCCCGGCCAGTGCGTTTCGATACTGATGTAGCCGCGGTACCCGTCGCGGATCAGGTCCTCAACCTGGGCTTGCCAGTTCGTGTCCTTGCTTCCAAGAGGTCCCCATTCCGGTGTAAATCCGTCGCCTACCATCGTGCAGTCCTTCGCATGGACATGCGCGATGCGGTCCTTGGGAAGTGCTGCGTAGCCGGAGGGATAACCCTGGCCCCCTGCGCAAACGGCGTTTGCAGGGTCCCAAACGAGCTTTATGCGAGGATGCTTCACGCGATCAAGAACCATCGCCGCTTCTTCGCCCGTCGCCACGTTACAAGCGTGCTCGTTTTCCAGCCCAACAATCAAATCTTCCTGCTCCGCACGCACCGCCAATGTTTCCAGAGCTTCCACCACGCGATCGTAAGTTTCCTGCGGTCGCACAGTTCGCCAGTAAGAAAACACGCGGATGATCTTGGCTCCGGTAAGGTGCGCAATCTCCACCGCGCGGTCCATTAGACGCGGTTGATCGTCAATGGTGTTCTTCGATCCGAAGATGTCCTGGTGGAAACGCTCATCAAGCGGAGGAGCGTCGGGTAGCACGCATTTCAGAATGGGCGTGGCAAGGCTGATCACCTGCATTCCGTGGTCGTGGCAAGCACTGGTGAAGTCCTTCACCTCGTCATCACTCATCATCATGAGGTTCTTGCCAAAGGCCATACGCAGTTCCGCACCCGTCATACCCAAACCCTGCATGGCTTTCAGGGTAGTGGGCAAGTCAGACGCAAACTCGTCAGTAATCGCGGCAATGGGAAGTCTCAATGGCATGGGAAATCAACCTTTCTGGATAACAACAAGAAAACAGAAAATAGGCGGTACGATATTTCCACCGCACCGCCAGGAATTCAAGATCAGGACGCTCAGCAGCCCCTAAGCGGAAACAGACTCCACACCGCGCTCACTCATCGGCACGAAGTCGCGGCGGCCATGGCCTAGATACAGTTGGCGAGGACGCGCAATCTTCTGTTCCTTGTCGTCCAGCATCTCTTCCCATTGAGCCAGCCAGCCCGGGGTGCGAGGAATGGCGAACAGCACCGTAAAGTAGGCCGGGTTGAACCCCATCGCCTGATAGATGATTCCAGAGTAAAAATCTACGTTCGGATACAGCTTGCGCGAAACGAAGTATTCATCCTGCAGAGCGATCTTTTCCAATTC
>CAZUAX010000070.1:0-8237 GCA_964618435.1 uncultured Solibacteraceae bacterium | reverse complement strand
GTGGAAAGCGCTGCGACGGTGCTCATCAGCATACTCATGGGGTGGGAATCGTAGTTGAAACCCTCCATGAATTTCTTCACCTTTTCGTGGATCATCGTGTGGCTAAGCACACCACGGGAGAACTCTGCCAGCTGCGATTCGGTAGGAAGTTCTCCGTAGAGCGTTAAATAAGCACACTCCAGGAAGGTGCACTCCTCTGCAAGTTGCTCAATCGGGTAGCCTCGGTAAAGCAGGATCCCCTTGTCACCATCGATGTACGTAATCTTGCTCTTGCACGACGCCGTATTGCTGTAGGACGGGTCGTAGCACATCAGCCCGAAATCTTCCTCAGATTCCTTCATCTGCCGGAAGTCAATGGCCGGAATGGCGCCATTCTCAATCGGGATCTCGTAGCTCTTGCCGGTTCGGTTGTCCGTGACGCTGAGGGTATTTTTGTTCATCGAAAGCCTGCTTCAGGAATTTGCAGCCGCATTTCCACCTGGTCGATCTTTGGCGGCATCCGGCTGTTTCATTCTGTCAGATGCAAGTCTGCCAAAATCGTGTCGAAAACCGGTGCGAAGGCCAATCGTTTTGCCCGCCCGGCAGCAAAAGAGCACGACTCCAAGTGCAACAGAACCCATATTCTACCAGCGATTGGGCGACCGAATCGCGGAGCACTCTCTCCAAAAGCGAACTATTCGAACGAGTTCAACGCTGGAGAACCAATCGCAGTGGTTGGAAGGTACCGAAACAGGCGGGAAAGCACGATCGTAAACCGAGAAAATGGTACGCCCGATTGGATTCGAACCAATGGCCTTCAGCTCCGGAGGCTGACGCTCTATCCAGCTGAGCTACGGGCGCTCGCAGTCTTTAGTGTAAACCTAAAGTCGCTGCCGTGGCGAACTGGCGACACCGAAGCCTGCTGCATCCCAAAAGCCGCTCACTGCCCATAAACATCCGGGAGCGCGTTATCTAGCCACGCCAGCATCTCGCTTTGGCGCACCGCCGCCCCCAGCAATACTTCCAGATTCACGTACCGAATGCCTCGGGACGCACAAAGTCTCGACAGCGATCCGTCATCTGGTGTGGGTGGATCTTTCTGTAAGACGGCATTAAACGGCCCCTGAGCAATCGCCTGGTAGTCGCGATCATCCGTAGCCAGAAAGAAGTTGTTCGGCTCCTCTGGCACCGGAAGATGGTGGCGTTCGCTGATTGGAATCTCCTCCTGGATGTTGTAGCCCTGGCTGTTGTTGTGGATCGAAATCAGCAGTCCACCAGGGGGCGGAAGCAGCACAGTAAGAAGCCCTGGCAGGTCCTTCTCTACCCGGTCGAGCGCGCGCGAAAGGTCTCGGTCTTTGGCCCTTGGATTTAGGCGCCGCAGGCTGGCTTCCGCGCCCTGTCTGGAAAACATCCGGTTTGGATCGATGGTAAGCCGGTCTACCCGGATCGCTCGGGTGCCACCTTCCACAAAAACAGCCACGCCCCCACGCCTGGCAATATGCTGCGACAGGGTTACCCGCGCCGTCGTCTCGTTGCCGTGGATGTGAATGTACCGACGCGCCGGAAAGGAAAGGGAATCATCTCCCACCTCGCGTTGCACGCGGAAGCGCACCTTTCCCACCCGAACTCGTTCCGCACTCAGCGCCTCAAGGGGAACCAGCAAGCCTAGGGCAAGGAAGCACCGTCGGGTAATCGAAAATCTCGTCGCGATGGGCTCCACGAACCCCAGTTTACCGAAACAGTTCTCCTCTGTATCGAAATAGCGTTCTACTCGCGGATAAGGCCGGCTGCAATACGGCTCGGTCCGCGGCAAACGGCAGCCGCGCCGCGCTCTTTGCGGTCGGCGTAATGACCTGCACAAGGCCGAGATCAGCCAGCCCTCACCCAGCGCCGCACTTGCAGTTTGTGGGGGCGAGTGGAAGTGCGCCGGATGCCAGAGCAAGGGAGAGTACAGCCCAAAGTTGAGACAGGGGAATAGGGAGAACCAGTTTTCCTGCGGAGCCCGCGGAGGCGCAGATGAGGAGTGGAGGGGGGAATGAGTGAAAGTCCTGCTCTCCGGCTTTTTTCGGACCTTTCCGAAAAGCTCAAGCGACCGATAAGTATGGATATTTATATTATTCGTAACATTAGTTACTAGCTTAATCCGCTTTTTACCGGATACTTCTTCCGTGATAGAAGAAATTACGAAATCAGAATATATATAGATTTATTACTCCTATCTGAAGTTACTGAAAATGCTATAACTATAATCAACAAATACCTATTGGCTCCAGAATTGCACTGCATTGAGGAAAATTGCGATCCGTTGTTAGGCATCGGACGCAACGAAGGTTAGCTAAAAGGAGAACCCGATGAACGCAAAGTCGATGATAATCGCATGCTGCACAGTTGCATTTCTGCTGGTATCCGCAGGTGTGGCTGGAACGGCGCCCTACGGAGTGGAGTCCGTGGTGGTTGAGGATCAGGCCAAAGAGCACACCTTGACCGGCTCGATTGAACAGAAGGAGATGAATGGGAAGCTGATGTACGTGTTGAACGCGGGTGGCCAAATCTACGTGCTCCTTCCTCAGGAAAAAGCATCGAGCTTCAAGGGCAAGACCGTCACCATCACGGGCAAGTTGGAAGGCACAACCGTGACGATATCCAACATTAAGGAGGCTTAGGCACAGCTATCGAATAGGGAGGTGAACCGCCGCGAGATCCTCCTGAGCACGGCAGACTCGGAAACGCTGGGAAGTTTCGGGTCTGCCGTGCCGCCATTTCGCAGCTGTTTTCCGGAACCCGAGTGAACTTCGAAGCGGGGACAATGAATGCTGCCCCACAGGAGGGGCCCAAGTCTCACAAGGGGACCTCGGAGACGTGGATTTGGGCTGGGTATAAGAGGTGAGGGTTCAACCAGTGTGTCGCTGGCGCATCAGGGGCACCTGCTCCGTAGTGGCTTCGCCGCCGACTTGACGTCCAGAGCTTGGACGTGGTGGCAATCGATCCCCTCTCCCTGTCGGGCCTGCTTCGCTGACTGAAATATCCAGCGTGCCATGGTGTCCGGTGCTTCGATCGCGGACAAGTACTCGGATGCGGGTAGCTTCCTTGTGCGGCTGCCAAATGCGCTGGTACACAATGCCTTGGCGAAGAGTCTGCTCCCAGTCGGCGTCAGCCACGGCCAGATCTACTGCCTGCTCATGTGTGAATACGCGCCCTTCCGGGCTGATGTCGGCGACAACCACATCCAGGGCGCCAGCCCGCTTGCCAGCTTCCGTCCTCCACGCCAAGGTTTCAGCATCTATCTGAAGCAGCAACTGCATAGTGCCGGGCCTTTCCCCGGCTGCCGGCTGACAACGGGCATTCATCAGCACAGAGGAAGAACCCAAAGGATTCCGTAGCGCATCTCGCAGGGCTTGGGACTCGTCCCGGGAAGCGAGCGCAACTTTGGGGTCTTGCTGAACTTCCTGACCCGGATACCCGTCACGATGCCGGACTTGGACTCCCTTTCCCCGAACCTGCACCTTGAGGGGAACCCATGGTGCCTTGGCCTCATCTGGCGCATAGAACGCAAGGGTGTAGCTGCCCTTTAAGTCCTCCGAAACGCGTTCGAATGCAGTGGCAATCGCATTACTGCCCTGTACGAAGCGGCCCCCTGTGTTGTTGGCAAGCCAGGTAGTTCCCAGCGTGGCATCCGCATTAATCCAATCCTCTTGGGTGCGCCTGTAGAAATTCTGTTCGCCAGCGGGAAGAGACGGCGCCATCACGCCTCGGGTGTCGTAGTAATAGAGCACGACATTGGCTTCAGCGAGGCGGCGGGACGCAGCCTGGATCCATGAGTGATTCGTGCGCACGTCGTTGTGCGGCCCCGGCAACAGAACGCCGTAGACTTGCACAAGCGGTAAGCCGCCGCCCGCCCAGATCAGACTCTTCCTGCCAGGGATCGACTTCAGATGATCCGCAAGAGCCCCCATGCAATTGAAAGCCATCTCATTGCGCTCAGCACGGTTTCGGTGCGACACCCAGCGCTCCACGGCCAGGGCTCGATCCAACTGTTCCTGCCAAAGTTTTGACTCAGGTCCCGAGAGTGTCTGCAGAAAGGATTGGACATCCTGTTCCAGAGCGAACTGGCTGTCCGCCGATTCAGCTTGCCGCCCCACGCCGAGGGATTTCAATTTGTGTTGCAGCGCAGCCATATCACCGGTGAATTCATGGAGCACCTGAAAGCGGCTGCCGAGGTGATAGAGCGCCACGCGTGAATCTGGCGGCATATTCGAAAGGATCTCGATGACCTGCTGTCGCACCCGGTAAGCGTCACTCAGGCTGGAGTTCAGGAAATCCAGCACGATGGCGGTGACGTTCCGCGCAGAAGTCGGCAGGAATTCCGTGCGGTTGGTAAAGACATGGGGTGGCAATGGCTGGAACTCTCCCCGGATGACGGCAACGCCGTCGTACTGGAGGAAAGCGATCGGTCGACGCTGTCCATCCGCGAATACGCTGAAATCCTCCCGGGTAAGTCCCGTTAGGGGCTTCCCTTCCCTATCCGAAACAGTGACGCTGAGTTCAACCAGGCGGGTGGTGGTGCGGAACGCAGCCTCCGGTTGCTGCGCAAGTACGCCGTGCGCGAGGTAGGCCAGTACAATCCCAGCGAGAAACCTCTGAAACGCGACGATAGCCTGTATCCAGCGCAAACCTTTCCGCTCTGTCTGCCGCATCGACTGCTCCCAAAAGCGTTCTTCATTGGCCGCCAGTGCGACTGTCTAGCTCGTGGCGGCGCTAAACAGAAGAGATCGCGTTCTTTTTGTCAGATTTCCACGGTTGCCCGCGTTCGTCAATCGAAATGTGTGTACACAAATTGCGGTCCCCAAAAATTGAGGTAGGGCGAAGAGGGAAAGATATGGCCTTCAACCATCACCCACACTGCTACCCGAACCTATGCGCGCCTCTACGCTCCGGTCTCTTGCAGACTGACCATCAGTGGTCAGGTGACGATAGACCGTTACGCATCGTCCCGCCTCGCCGCCGTCCTGGCTGGCGGGAATTGTGTTTTGGCTGTGGTTGTCCGTACCCCTAGCAGCTTATTGAAACACCTGGTAAGCGCTGGATTAGAGCAGCGAACGGCACTAACTTCACTAGCGATCCTACCGATTGCAGGCTTTCCAAAGGGTTCTTCACAACGGTGCCAACAAAAGCACTACGTCCGGCAGCGGCCTTCAAAAAGCAACCCAACGAAGATCGCGGTTCCCAAACTCAACTCCACCACGTCGGAATGGCCATCAAGCTGCCAGTAGCGGGCAGGAGGAATGCGATATGGATTTGACAACAATTGTGATCATTTTGGTGCTCCTGTTCGTTCTCGGAGGCGGTGGATATGGCTATTCGCGCTGGCGTCGCTAGCGCTGAGCTGGCCTTCAGCTTGCACGACAAACCATGTTTGCGGGTCACGGGAACCGCAGCGTCGGCTTCCACTGCTCTTGCAGTAAACCGGACTTGTGCGAATGCCGACTAACCGAATCAGACTCCGCGCCACCGTTTCAGCCGTTAACCGGTGTGCCTAGCTTCGGCCCGTCCTCGTGACCGCAAACGATCCAGGGACGGTCCTTCAGCTACCTGCGCGCAACGTCTCAGATAGGGAGAGAAATGATGGACTTCCAAACACTCAGCAGTAGAGAGAACATTTGGCTTCTGGTGATCATCGCGACCGTGGTGGTCCTGCTGATCGTCGGAATCGCGACCTTCCTGGTCCAACGGAAGCGCCGCACGGCAAAGTTGCGCAACAAGTTCGGGCAAACTGAGTATGAGCGAACGCTGAAGGCCGGCGGAACTCGGCGGGAGGCGGAGGCCAGCCTCGATGGTCGGACGCACCGGGTAGAAGAACTTAAGCTGCGGCCACTTGGCGAGGCGGACCGCGCGCGCTTCGTTGAGAGATGGCGCGGAGTGCAATTGCGATTCGTGGATGGACCAGCAGGCGCAGTAATGGAAGCGGACCAGTTGTTGGGCGACGTGATGTCAACCCGAGGTTACCCGGTAGGCGAGTTTGAGCAGCGGGCCGAAGATATCTCCGTGGATCATCCATTGGTGCTGCAGCGATACCGGGCAGCGCACGAGATTGCCCTTCGCCAGACACGCGCGCAGGCCAACACCGAAGACCTCAGACAGGCAATGGTGCACTACCGCACCCTGTTTGAAGAGTTAATCAGCGAAGCTACGCCTTCCACTGCAACTACCGCATACTGAGGCGGATGGCACCTCGCTAAGGGCACAAAGGGAACGGCCGCGCTGCAGCATCCGCGGAATTCTTGCACCGTGGCGCGTCACGGCTGGGCAACGGAGAATCACCATGTCATTCGGCATCTACATCGTCGGCTTTTTGATTGTCATCGGCGGCCTCATTTATGGGGCCGTTCTCATGAACCTGGCCCCGCAGTGGATTGCAGTGGGGGCCATCGTGCTGGTGGGGCTTGCAATCCTTACCGGCGTAAAGGCCACACGCGGCAAAGATCCTTCCCAGTAGCTGGCAGTTCACGCTTGAGCCGCCGGTTTCCCCACTGGCAGCCGGAGGGAAATCACATGACAGACATCATGTGGAATCTCCGGGAAGTGTTAACCGCTCCCAGAAGTTGTTGCTTACAAGCTACCGATTCCATTTCCGCAAGACTCGCATTGTGGTCCCGTAATCTACGTGACAATGTTCTAGAGAGGTGGGGACGCCGTTGTGGCGTACTTTGCCTTAGCCGCGGACCATAAGGTTGCCTCTCTGTCAGCGGCCCATGGAGAAGACAACGTATGCTTTTCGGCATCGGCTTGGGGCTCACCATTCTTGGCCTCCTGGGAACGATATTGCCCCTCATGCGCAGCACGCAGTGGTGGGTACGAGTTCTCGATTTTCCAAAGGCACAAATTGCAACGATTCTGGCCACCGCCATCATGCTGATGGTGCTCGCCATCGCACTCGACAACTCCCCCAACCACAGCCTCTCTGCCATCACGCCGCCCGCGCTCGCTTTGGTGACCGCCCTCATCGCGCTCATCCACCAGCTCCGCGGCATGCTCCCCTACACCAAGCTGGTGTCGCATCAGGTTGCCGACCACTGTGACAGTGAAGGATCCACCGAAATCCGGATTCTCATTGCGAATCTGTTGCAATCGAATCGCACCGCCAACAGGATTTTGAGCCTTATCAAGAGCCGGAATCCGCATCTGGTATTTGTTGTGGAATGCGATTCCTGGTGGATTCGCCAGTTGGATGTACTGCTTCCCGAGTATCCCCATCACGTCCTCTATCCTCAGGAAAATGGTTACGGCATGGCGCTCTACTCGCGCTTCCCATTCGAGAGCGCGGAGCTTCGCTTCCTCCGAGAGGTTCACATTCCGTCCATTCATGCAGTCGTCAACCTGCCGAATGGCACAGTGGTTCGCTGCATCGGTCTACATCCAGCCCCGCCAGTACCAACCTATTCCCAGGAGACTGACCAGAGGGACGCGGAACTGCTGCTCGTAGCAAAGGAACTTGAAAACTGCATTTACCCGGCGCTTGCGTTCGGCGACCTCAACGACGTGGCGTGGTCGCGCACAACCCGTTTATTTCAGCAGATAAGCGGCTTTCTCGACCCTCGAATCGGCCGCGGACAGTACAATACCTACCACGCGGATTTCCCATTCCTGCGATACCCGCTTGACCACATCTTCGTGTCGGTGCATTGGCGCCTTGCTCACCTGGAGGTGCTGCCACATATCGGTTCCGACCATTTCCCGATTCTCGCAATGTTGCAATTGGAAACAGACGTTCAGCCAGCTGTGGAGAATCTCCAGGAAGAACCGGAAGCCACCACGGACACTCGGGAGGAAGTCGCGGAGCGTATTGCTGAGGCGGATATGAAATTGGCGCAGCAATCCAACGAAAGCCAGGCGCCCGTGCAGCCCTAGTTCTCTTTCGAGCACTGCTCCAAGGCAGCAGTCACAAGGCCACGGTTACGCTTGAGGAAGAGGCACTGACCAAAACACGGCAACAACTCCAATGGCGACATGGTCACCCCGGGGTTTCGGGGACCTTGCACCCCCGCAGGAAGCGCAGAGGGGGCGTAAGGGGGATAGCGAAGCAGGACAGCACAGGGTTCCAGCCTGCCGCCAAATGCCTCACCGCAACGCTCTGCATGTAGTGCGCGAAGCAGCGGAATCGTTTCACTCTGCAACTCGGAAACATGGAGGCTGACTGCCAGACTCCGGCAATGCGGCGGGCGCTATATGGGGGCTTCCAGGGTGGATAGCGTGGAGACGAC
>CAZUAX010000069.1:3303-20413 GCA_964618435.1 uncultured Solibacteraceae bacterium | reverse complement strand
CGCACCCCGGTTGACCAGCCTTCAAACTGGAGAATGCGCAAAAACCGTAACATGCCCAAAATGTTTGGGATACGGGCGATGGCCATTCGGTGTGGGTGTCAACCAGATCGAACGCTAAACTTTAGAAAATAAAGGAGTTGGCTCCCCGGCATGGATTCGAACCACGATTCACGGCTCCAAAGGCCGCTGTCCTACCGTTAGACGACCGGGGAATACCTGGAGGGAGTAAGGGGGCTTTCGCGTCCCTCACTACTGTAGTTTAACGCAGGATTCCGGCTCTCTTGTATGGGCGCACGTGCTTTTCTCGCTAGCGAACGAACCAAAGCCGAGAGGGAACCTCTCGAACCCGATATTCCGCTTGTATACACAAGAGGGGGTGGGCAGGGTCTGTGCCCTATTTCACCCTCTCGTCGCGCTCCACCTTGCCGTCACGCACAAACACTACACGGTGCGCATGCATCGCGATGTCCATTTCGTGGGTCACCAGCACGATCGTGTTTCCTGAGCTATGAAGGCGGTCAAACAGCGCCATGATCTCCACGCCTGTTGCGGAATCCAGGTTACCCGTGGGTTCGTCCGCCAGCAGAATGGACGGATTGTTTACCAGTGCGCGCGCGATTGCCACGCGCTGACGTTGGCCGCCAGAAAGTTCATTGGGCTTGTGGTGCATGCGCTGGGCAAGGTCAACGGCGAGGAGCGCCTGGCGTGCCCGCTCCTGTCGAGTTGCCGCGTCTACCCCGGCATAGATTAAGGGAAGTTCCACGTTGTGCAGGGCGGTTGCGCGGGCTAGCAGGTTGAAGGTTTGGAAGACGAAACCAATCTCCTTATTGCGGATTCGCGCGAGTTCGTCATCCGACATCGAACTCACCAGGTTGCCGTTGATAAAATACTCACCCTTTGAGGGCGTATCCAGGCAGCCAATCAGGTTCATCAGGGTAGATTTCCCGGAGCCCGATGGTCCCATGATGGCGACGTACTCGCCGCGGTGGATTTCCACGTCAATGCCAGACACCGCGTGAATTTCCTGGTCGCCCATGACGTAGGTCTTCCACAGGTCATAAGTTCGAATGACGATACCGTCGCGCTTCAGTTGTTCGCCGCGGGCGGCAGGAGATTCGAGTGTTTGCGGCATGTGCGTGCGTCTCTCTTTCGATAGTAGGGCTACGATGGCGGTGTTAAGTGCCAGAAACCTGCCCTGGCTTCTTGTTGTCAACTTCCACGCGGGTGTCGCCGCGCAGAGTGCGGAGTGAGCGATAGGGGCCTACGATTACTTCATCGCCCTCTTTCAATCCCGACAAGACCTCAATTTCTGTGGTGCCGGTAATGCCGGTGCTTACCTCCACAAAAACAGCCTTGCCATCCCTCACCACAAAGGCTCCCTGCATTTCCTTTTTCAATTCTGCAGCCAGATCAGGATCGATTGGAGCTTCTTCGTCCTTCTTTCCCTCTCGCTTCTGCAGGTCGCCCTTGGTGCGTACGGTAAGGGCCTGCAGAGGTAGGGCCAGGACATTCTCTTTCTTGGAAGTAACCACCTTCACTGTGCAGGACAAACCAGGACGGATGGTTGTTGGGGGCTCGTCCATCGCGACAACCACCTTAAAGTCCTTGGCTTCATCGCTGGAAATCTGGGACTGGGAGGAGGCCAAACCGCTGGACCGCAGAATGGCGGTGTTTCCAATCTCGATCACCTTGCCCTTGAAGACCTTGTCCGGGAAGGCCTCAATCGTGATGTCCGCTACTTGGCCTAGCTGCACATTGATAATGTCGGTTTCATCTACCTTTACCTCGGCGGTAATTACCGACATGTCGGCAATGGTCATGATCAGGCTAGCTGCGGAGTTCTGAATGCCGGGTACCACAATCTCGCCGATCTTCACAGGCAAATTGGTCACCATTCCATCTAGAGGCGATATTGCGTAAGTGCGCTCCACCAAGTCCTGAAATCGGGTTACTTCGGCTTTGGCAACTGCAATCCGGCGTTGGGATGCAGACAAGGATGCCGCCGCTTGGCGCTGTTGTGCGACGGCCCGGGAGAATGCCGCCTCGGCTTCCTTCACCGTTGCCAGCGCTACATCGTAAGCTGCCTTTCGCCCTTCAAACTCCTGCCTGCTTACCAACTTGGCGTCGAATAATTGCTTGCTGCGGTCAAAGTCAAGGCGCGCCTGCTCCAGTTGCGCCTGCGCTCGGCCAACGCTGGCCTCAGCGCTCTCCATGGTGTCGGAGGCCGCGCGTACGGCAGCCTCCTGAGCTGCGGATTCCGCTTCTGCGCTGCGTGTACTTGCTTGCTGCGCAGTGAGTTGGGCGCGCGGCTGTACAGATTCCAGCTTTGCCAAAATCTGCCCCCGGTTTACGCGGTCGCCTTCCTTAACCAACAATTCCGTGATTCTACCCTGCGCGTTGGCGCCGATATTGATGTAGTTCAGCGGCCGGATTTCGCCAGTGGCCGTTACTTGGGAAATGACGTCCTGGGTGGCAATGCGAGCCGTTTGCACTTTCTCTGCTTTGCCCTGGCGGTACTTGATGCCCCCATAAATGGCACCGCCCACAATCGCGGCTGCCACCACGCCAATTACGATCTTCCACTTTCCGCTCAATTGAATATGCTCCTGTGGATGTGTACGGTTAGTTCTACGAAATCTTCCCTGGAATTGTTCCGGAGCGGGTAGCCAAAATACAGGCAAGCCCAATAAGTTAAAGACGCTGTTACAACCTGGAAATTACCAGATTTACCGAAATCTACTTGCCAGACTGTAGACTCCCAGGTTCGAGACCCGAAAAACGGCGACTGGCCCATTAGAATTTATTCGTTTAGATAACGCACAGAGTCAGGCGGTGTTTGCGCACAGGCGATGGTGCCCGTTACGCCGCTTGTCAACAGGGCGCAAGCGTTGTCCAGAGCCTGCCTCCGCGCCGCTTCCCGTGAGCTGCCCTGCGCCACCCGGCACACACTCTTTCCATCAAAGGTCATGCAGACTTCTACGCGGTGCTCGCGCAAGCCCAGCGAACTCCACACGATAAGGGCGACTACCGCAACAGATAGAAGGATGCCGACCAGGACCGGCTTCTTCATGCTTGCGCGTCCTCAAAGAAAGAGGCAATGCGTCGAAACTTGTCCTGTCGGTGGGCGATCAGCCTCTCCTTCGTCCAGCCGTCAAATAGTGGAAGCGTCTCCTGGAGGTGGGTGCGAAGGGCGATCGCCGCGGCGTCCCAATCGGTATGGGCGCCGTCTCCCGGTTCGGGGATTACTCGGTCAATGAGTTGAAGGCCAAGCAATTCCGGAGCTGTTACGCGCAGCGCTTCTGCCGCCAGTTCGGCCTTCTTGGCGTCACGGTAGATAATGGCCGCGCAACTTTCAGGTGAAATTACACTGTAGGTAGCGTTTTCAAACATCGAGTTGTCGTTGCCCACACCAATCGCCAGCGCGCCGCCACTGCCGCCCTCGCCAATCACCACAGTGAGCACCGGCGAAGCCAGGCGTGCCATCTCACGGAGGTTCACAGCGATTGCTTCCGCTTGGCCGCGCTCCTCTGCGTCCATGCCTGGGTATGCGCCTGGTGTGTCGATTAGCGCGATGATGGGGAGACCAAACTTTCCGGCCAGTCGCATCACCCGGAGGGCCTTGCGGTAGCCTTCCGGTTTGGGCATACCGAAATTACGGTGCAATTTCTGCTTGGTATCGCGCCCCTTTTGCTGGGCCACTACGGCGATGGGGCGTCCCTCGAAATCTGCAAGGCCCGCTACCAGGGCCGGGTCGTCACCAAAGGCGCGGTCCCCATGCAGTTCGTCGAAGCCATCGAAAATCCTGCTGATATAGTCCAGACCGTGCGGCCGCTTGGGGTGGCGCGCAAGCTGGACCCTTTGCCAGATGGCGCTCCCCGTTACGACAGGTTCGGCTGCTCCCGGAACATTGACGTCACCGGAAACGGCATCCTTAGGGAAGCCTTGTGCTGGTGTGTCCTCGGGACTTGGGCTGGGCGAAGCGCTACTCATTGCGTTACAAACACTTCATTCTCCCACACTCGCGACCTCCGGCACGGAGCCGGCACTCCGGAGCGGGTAAGGGAAGCAGGGGCACTTGGGCGCTGTGCCTAGGCAATGCCCCTGCTGCTTCAGCGCAAAGAGCATATCCCATTTACTGGGTTTCATCTGGCGCCTTTACTCCCGTAGCGGCGGCCATGTCCACATATTGTCGCTTGCGATTCATGTCGAAAATCACTACCAGCAAGGTCAGAAAGGCCAAACCGGCCAGGGCCACGAAGCTTATCAGCGTGTTGGCGGTACGGATTGCGGCGAACGCATAGTGCGTATCCTGTCCAACAAGCACCAGCCAGCCTAGGTTCTTGTAGTCCTTCTTGAGTCCTGTATCTGCTACCGCCACCAGATGTTTTGACCCACCAGGGAATGGCGTCACCACATAGCCCTTGGTGATGCCCTCCTGCGTGCGCAGGAGCTCCGCAACCGCATCGAAGTCCTCGCTCTTGAGATTCATCGACAGCGTGATACTCGGCGCGCTAATGATCACCCCGTCATCCTTAACCAGTGAGACCCGCGCAGTGGGGCCCAGCGAGGTCCGCTTCACGATGCGCGAAAGTTCAGAGACATCCACCAACGCATCCAGTGCGCCAATAAAGCGTTCGGAACCAGGCTCGATGATAGGTACGCCGATGCCAATGTAGTTGGCTCGCGTGACATCATCATAAAGGACGTCCGTGACACTGATGGCACCTCGTCCCTGTGCGTAGATAGCCTGCCAGAAATCTTCATCGGCCTGGTAGTAGTCGAGCGTCTTGTGGCTAGCGGCGATCACTCCGCCGTGATCGTCAGTGATGGTGATGCGCAGATAACGCGGGTCCAGCCGGATGATATTGCGAAGATTATCCGAGACTACATTTCCGATGATCTCTTTAACCTGCGCCGCCCCCGCAGGCAAATTCCAGTTTTTCTCGGTCGTCTGAACCAGGCTCTCAAAGGCGCTCTCCGACATGCCTCGATAGCGCGAGTTTGCCTGTTCTGTAAGACTCTTCACGTCCGGGGTGGCCGCCATCATGGCAGCCTGGATGACGCGGTCGTGAATAAAGCTTGAAATCTCATAGGCGTTCGATTCCGCGATGCTGCGGAAGTTTCCCCCAATGCTTTCCTGCATCGCTTCATCCGCCTGAGCGATTGTGTAGAACCCATAGATGCTGATGGGAATGATGATCACCATCAGCAGGAACAGTACCCGCGTGTATGGAATCTTCGGTTCAAACCGTTGTTCGGGTGACATGATTGGCCTCCTTCCGCCAGGGATTGCGGGTCCTCGACGGAGGCAAGATTGGTAATCTACCTCGCAATCCAGTCCACCCGCCAGAGGGTCGCCGCCCAGCTGCGCCGTGTTTTCGGCACGGTCCGGCGTGGATCCCCGGCCTCAGAATACTCCTGCTTGGCGCAGAATGACAGCCAAATCGGATCGCAATGTATGTAATTGACGCAGGAAACCATTTTGTAGCGCGAGTTGCAGACCTTGCTAGGGGTTTCGCTTCTCAGGGTCGTCCAGCCGAACTTCCAGGGTTGTACCCCACATGTTTCGCGACCACCAGCCCACATCCTGACGCCGGGGCTCATGAAAATAATGGAAGTCCCAGGAAGTGCGGGGAGTAATCTTGTATCGCAAGCCAACTTGGTAGCGAACGCTGCGCCAGGCTTGGTTATCCCAGAAATACTCTACGTTGCTGTAGGGGGCCAGTCGTGAGGCGGACTCCCACCCCACCCGATGCCGGACGCGGTAGTAGACCAGTCCACGCGGTGCGTCGAATAACTCCGCGAGATGCCGGGCTGACCAAGTTCCCTTCGATGTGCCCAACCGGTGCTCTACACCGCCAAAGGTGCGGTTCCAGCCTTCCCAGTCCTTGGTTTCTTCTACCTCTGAGAAGTAGTACCCGGCAATGGCCTTCCAGCGCGGCGACAGTCGTAGCCCCAACAGTGCGCCTGCGCGCACTTGATACAGCCCCTGGCTGGTTGGCCGAGTCCGTAAGCGACCATGTAGCGTGATATCCACGCGCGGGTTAATCTGCCATGGAGCGTTAATCACATGCTGCGTTTCCACTTGGGCCGCAAGAGGTTGACTCCAGAAAAAGAAGAGTGCAGCGAGAAGCGCGCAGGCTGAGAAGGTGCGGGGCAGGTGCAGAATCACGAGATTGTAACTGAACTGTAACACATTGGCAGTTCAGCTTGCAGAGCGTCTTGGACGAATCGTGACGATTCTGGAAAGTATAGATTCCAATGGAGTAATCAGCCATTCGTCTGCTTTTCGCTGCACCGCGATCTGGTGCGAGACGATCCAATGGGGTGGAGGAAACCGCTACCGATGGATAAGAGAACTGCCAAGCTGGCTGGTAGCCCAATTCGCTAGTAGGGGGCGTCATGCTTTATCGCTCAATGGTTGGAGTTTTGCCGGGACGCAAGGTCAATTCCCTCCGTCTGCTTCTGCTCATCGTGCTGGGAATCAGTTTTCTGCCTGCGCAGCCCATATTCGTGGTGGAATTCCGAGAGACGGTTGGACGCATGGTCCGTCTGCATGTCCCCGATGCGCAGGCTGCAGCCAGGC
The DNA here is from genome assembly GCA_964618435.1 of uncultured Solibacteraceae bacterium. Classification (GTDB taxonomy): domain Bacteria; phylum Acidobacteriota; class Terriglobia; order Bryobacterales; family Bryobacteraceae; genus JACTMJ01. The sequence goes on along the minus strand of CAZUAX010000069.1, from coordinate 13,827 downwards.
TTCGACGGCTACAGCCAATCCAGAAAGTCCCGGCTTCCCTCATCGAGGAAGCCCAGGAATGGGGTGCCGGTCCACTCACGCTTCGCGAACTGCGCTCGCTGGTGGAAAAGCATGCCGGCAAGCCATCTTCAAACGAGGTACTGCCCACCGTCCAGGGGCGGCAAGGGCGTTTCGAGATTGAAGACGGCGAACCTGCGGTAATCCTGGAATCCATTCGCCTTTACGCGGAAGAGTATGCGCGTTCCATTCCCAACTTTCTTTGCTATCGCAATACAAGTTTCATGAAGGACAACACCGGCTTGGGGCGCTGGAAACAGCACCTCCTCTTGAAGGAGCGTCTCGTACACCTCGAGGATGGGGACCATCACGAGATTGTTGCCGTTGACGGTGAGGAGGTTGATGGGAAGGTGATGCTCTTTCACGGTGGCATTACCGTGACGGGTGAGTTTGGGAACATCATCAAGCGCATTTTTGAGGAGAAAACCCAAGCCCGGTTCTATTGGATAGACGAATTTGAGGAAGCAGGAGAACGCAGGGTCGACATCGCCTTTACCGTCGCCCAGCAGCACTCTTCCATGGAGATGTCCTCTGGCCGCAAGTCAGTAAAGACAGGCTACCGTGGGGAATTGACCGCCTCTGCCAGTACCGGGCAGATTTATCGAATCCGTCTGGCACAGAACGTGCCGCCCAAGGATTTCCCGATTCGCGGCGCCTCCTGGGATATCCACTACGCGCCCGTCCAGGTTGACCAGCAGGAGCTTCTTCTTCCCGTTAGGGCGACTACTGAGGCTTACCAATCCTCCGGATTTATGCGCAACGAAGCAACGTACACCGACTTTCAGAAGTACGCGGCTGAGTCCAGCATCCAGTTTGGTGATCTCCCTGACGCAGCGGACGAACCTCCGTTCTCGCCCAACAACTGAAATAAACATTTCGCTTGACACTCATTGCACTTGGCTGCAAAATTAACAGTGTTAGATCATATTACTCCGGTTAGCCGCATCGCGCCGGTGCAAACGCTGAACCAGTTCTCATGGGTATTCAAGAGCGCAGAAATCGAGAAAAACAACTGCTCCGTCAGGAGATTTTGGATGCCGCGCGGGAAATGTTTATCCGAGAGGGCTACGAGGGTGTCTCGATGCGCAAGATTGCGGACAAGATCGAGTACTCACCGACCACCATTTATCACTATTTCAGAGACAAGTCTGACCTGTTATCGCAGATCATCTCGGAAACGTTCGCGAAACTGAACCATCAACTCGAACAAGTTCTGGGGGCCGAAGGCCAGTGTCCCAGGGACTGCCTGCGACGGGGCATGTCGACTTATGTGGAATTCGCACTAGCGCACCCCAGCCATTACTACCTCACCTTCATGTTTCGGCAGGCGCAGGATTGCCCCTCGCCGCTGGACGATGAGGCGCACTGCTTGGGTATGAAGTCGTTTGACTACTTACGGCAAGCGGTGAAACGAGCGATGGATGCCGGGGAGATCACTCACTGCGACCTGGAAACCGCCAGCCAGGCGATGTGGGCTGGCCTGCACGGAATTTCTTCGCTGTTGATCAGCCTGGAAGGTGGATTCCCGTTCGTGGAACGTCGTCGACTCGTGAATCACATGCTCGAAATGATGTTGCGCGGAGCGGGTATGAGGTTGGAACAGGCGGAGGAGCAAAGTCTGTCGCACTCGGGCTAGGCAAAGCCCATTTTTTTTCATCGGACGTTAACACCGTTACAAACTCCATCAGTATTTACGTTTGGAGCATCGTTCAAGCGAGGCAGATTCGACAGTTCCACTTAACCTAACGGATTGTCTTGACTGACACAGATACGATTTAGAGGAGATTTCCCCATGGACACGACGGAGAGTAAGAAACCTGTCGCGCTGGCTAAAGGACAGGCAACCCTCATTCTGGTGGTGGTATTGGCCCTGCTGGCGGGTGGCTTCGCCTGGGTGAGCACAGCCAATCCCGCAGATGTCCCGGCGCAGGCACAGAGCGAAGCCCTACCGGTTGAGAGTTTGCGCCTCCAGCAACTCGCTGCACTCAGTGCGGTTGCACGGTACACAGGAACGGTGGAAGCAGGCCGCTCCGCACAACTCGCTTTTGAGCGATCTGGCCGCCTGGTACGGGTGCTGGTGAAGGAAGGTGCCTCGGTAGCCGAGGGGCAGGTGCTGGCCCAGCTCGACCTTGCGGAACTGGAAGTCCAGCGATTGCAAGCGGAAAGCCAGTTGGCGCAGGCGGAGGCCCTGGAGCGAGAGCTTGCCGCCGGACCCCGCACCGAACTGGTGGCTGGCACGCGAGCTCAGGTGAATGAGGCGCGGGAGCAGCTACGGCTACTGCAACTGCAACTGCAGCGGCGGCAGGATCTGCTAAGGCGCGAAGCGATTTCCCAGGAAGAACTGGATACCTTTGCCACCGAGGTGACGGCACAGGAGGCTAGGGTGGAAACCGTTTCTCAGCGCCTTCGTGAGTTGGAGGCAGGAACGCGCAGCGAGCAAATGGATGGGCAGAGGGCCGCGGTGTCTCTTGCCCGCGCGCGAGTGCAGGAACTGCGGATTCAGATTGGCAAGAGCACCCTGCGTGCCCCCTTCGCAGGCCGCATTTCCAGGAGGGTCCTGGACGAAGGCGCTTACGTAAACCCTGGGACGCCCGTGCTAGACCTCCTGGAATCGGGAGCGCTGGAAATCCGTGTGGGTCTTCCGCCAGATCAACTTTCCTCTGCCGTGCCCGGTGCGGAATATCCTGTGGTGCTGCAGGGTCAACGTTTTCCGGCGCGCCTGGAGCGGATCCTTCCCGAACTGGACGCCATCACCCGCATCGTTCCGGTGCTTTTACAGGTTCCTGCATCCGCAAGGTCCGCGGTTCTGCCGGGAATGCTGGCGCAGTTGGAACTGCCGCGGACGTTGGAGGGTCCAGGCTATCGCGTACCTCTTACCGCGTTAACCCGTGCGGATCGCGGACTTTGGGCCTGTTTCGCCATCATCCCCGATAGTGAGGAGGGCGCTACCCGGCGCCTGGAGCGGCGCGAAGTGGAGATCCTGCATTCGGACGGCGAATACGCCTTTGTTCGCGGACTTATCGCCGAGGGCGAGAGTATCGTGGCGGGCGGTGTTAACCGCGTCACCGATGGACAGCGGGTTCTGGTGGTGAAGGAGAGCTAAACCATGAAGAACCTCTACTACCGCAATCCCCGCTTGCTGGTGCTTACGCTGCTGCTGGTGACCGTGGCGGGTATGCTGAGCATGTTCACTCTGCCCCGCCTGGAAGATCCTCGCCTCATTAAGCGCAATGCGCTCGTCATTACCAGCTACCCTGGTGCTCCGGCTGACCGTGTGGAGTCGCTGGTTACCAAGAAAATCGAGGACAAACTCCGGGAGGTCGAGTCCATCAAGTTCATTGACTCCACCTCCCGCGCCAATGTCTCCGTGGTGCAGGTGGAACTCCGCGAAGACCTCAACGAAGGTCAGGTGGAGCAGCAGTGGTCCCTCATCCGCGACAAAGTGGCAGACGCGCGACCGGACTTCCCCACCGGTGTAACAGACCCTGAGCTGAACCTCGAAGACACAGAGGTGGATGCCTTCACGATCGTGGTGGGTCTTGTCTGGGAGCCTGCTGTGGACGGCATTGTGAACCCGGAATCAGTCCCGTACGCTGTGCTTCTTCGGAAGGCGGGAATTCTACAGGACCGCCTGCGGAACATCTCAGGTACCAAGCAGGTGGAGGTTTACGGCAATCCGGGTGAAGAACTCACTGTGGAAGTGGACGCTGGCAAACTGGCAAACCTGAATGTGAGCGCGCAAGATATCGCCAATGTCCTTAGCGCCAGTGACCCCAAGCAGGCAGCCGGACTGATGCGTGGAGAACGCAACGACCTGCAGATAGAAGTCGCTGGCCGTTTTGAGACGCTGGATCGCATCCGGGAGATTCCTGTGCGGGTGGGTAGATCGGGCCAGAGCCTGCGTCTCGGCGACTTCGCTGACGTGCGCAAAACCATCGCCACACCCCCTGCCGAGCTCGCTTTTTTGAGTGGAAAGCCCGCCGTAGTGATCGCCGCCCGCATGGACGGTGCACAGCGCATCGATACCTGGCGCAGCCGGGCGGGGCAAGTTCTGGACGAATTCGAGAGCGACTTGCCGTCTACCGTCAGCCTGCAAACTTTGTTCGATCAGAGCATCTATGTGGAACGGCGTCTGGAAGGGTTGTTCTGGAACTTCCTGATGAGCACCGCACTGGTGATACTGGTAACCCTCTGGCTGATGGGGGCACGTTCCGCCCTGGTGGTGGGTATCGCCTTGCCCCTTACCTCCCTGCTGGTGTTGGCCACCATGCGCTTCTTCAGCCTGCCGCTACACCAGATGTCCGTCACGGGACTGATCATTGCCTTGGGGCTGATGATCGACAACGCCATTATTGTCGTGGATGAAGTGCGGCACCATCTGGCTGCGGGGTTGAAAGCCGCCGACGCCGTTTCGCGCACCGTAGGTTATCTGGCAGTGCCGCTATTGGGCAGCACCCTTACCACGATGTTTTCCTTTGCCCCTATCGCGCTAATGCCGGGCGGCGCTGGCGAATTCGTAGGACCCATTGCCCTGAGCGTGATTTTCTCTCTGGGCAGTTCTCTGGCTCTGGCTCTCACGGTAGTTCCCTCCCTGATTGCCTATGCGGAAGAGAGGCTTCCCATCCTCGATCGATTGCCAGAGGGTTGGATCCGTGAGGGCTATCGGAACCCGGCACTTGCGGAACGCTACCAGCGCTTTCTGAGCTGGGCAATGGCGCGTCCCGTGCTGGCCATGGCGCTCTCGGCGAGCCTCCCGTTTGCCGGATTTCTGATGTCTGCCCGACTGAATGAGCAATTCTTCCCCCCGGCCGAACGAGAGCAGTTTCAGATCCAGATGATGCTGCCCAACGAGTCATCCCTTCGTCTGACGGCCGAAACTACCCAGCGTGCTCGCGACTTGCTGATGCAGGATCCCGATGTGTTGGATGTCCATTGGTTCGCGGGCAAGAACGCGCCAAAGTTCTACTACAACATGCTGGCGGGCGACAACGACTCCGCCTTCTATGCCCAGGCGATGGTGGAGCTTCGCACCCGCGATGACTACTTCAACGTCATCAACCGCCTTCAGATGCGCATGGACCATGCCTTTCCCGGCAGCCAAATGATCGCACGCCAACTGGAGCAAGGGCCACCCTTCGCGGCACCCGTGGAAATGTATCTCTACGGTTCCGATTTGGAGCAGTTGCACTCATTTGGTGAGCAGTTGCGTTCCATTCTGGCTGGCGTCCCCGGGGTAACGCACACGCGCACTTCGCTGCAGGAAGGACTCCCGAAACTGAGTTTTGAGGCGAACGATACCGAACTGCGTCTCGCGGGGCTCAGCCATGCTCAGGTCGCGGGCCAGTTGCAGACGGGGCTCGAGGGCAGCACGGGAGGGTCCTTATTGGAGGCTACGGAGCAACTGCCAGTTCGCGTCCGCGTGTCCGCCGAGGACCGCGCCTCCGTAGGCGCGGTGGCCGGGCTCCATTTCGTTACGCAAGCGGGTGGCGATGTTCGCATGGTTCCCGCATCTGCCCTCGGCGAGTTCCGCCTGCTTCCGGCCACCGCAGCCATCACCCGCCGCGATGGGCTTCGCGTGAACAAAGTACGGGGCTACCTCCAGGCAGGGTTGCTCCCCTCCAAGGTGCTGGCTGAGTTTGAACAGCGCATTGCGGCATCTGGCTTACAACCCCCTCAGGGCATCCGTATGGAAGTGGGTGGCGAGTCCAAAGAACGAAATGACGCTGTGGGGAATCTGGTTTCGAGTATCGGAATTCTGGTGGTGCTGATGGTTGGCACGCTGGTGCTGTCTCTGGGTTCGTTCCGTTTAATGGGCCTCATCTTTGTGGTTGCAGGATTATCTGCGGGTACTGGATTCGTGGGGCTATGGTTGTTCAACTATCCCTTCGGCTTCACTGCCATTGTGGGCATCATGGGCCTTATCGGTTTGGCCATCAACACCGCCATCATCGTGCTCACAGGTATTGGTGAAGACCCTGCCGCAAGCAATGGCGATCCTGAGGCGGTGCAGCACGTGGTGATGCGCAATACCCGCCATATCCTGGCTACCACTGTCACCACCGTGGTTGGCTTCCTACCCTTGCTGATTGGGGGTGGGGGCTTCTGGCCACCGATGGCCATTGCCATCTGTGGAGGAGTTCTGGGGGGGACGCTGCTAGGTTTGCTGTTCGCCCCCGGCGCTTATCTGCTGCTGGCTCGCTTGAAGCGCCGCGCCGCGCCCGATGCTGAGCTGCTGCTGGCGCCAAACGAACGCTAGCGCACCTGCTATCAGATCCATTTGTAAGGAATCACATGATGAGACGCATTCATGGAATGATCATGCCCCTGGTGTTCCTTTGGGCCGTGGGGACATTGCCTGCACAGGACGCCATGCCTATGTCGCTGCGCGATGCAGTCACTATGGCTTTGCGCCAAAATCCGGATGTGCAGATTGCGAAGCTTGCTGTAGCGGAGGCAGATGCAGGCCTTAGCCAGGTGCGTTCCCAACTCTTGCCCCAAGTTGCCGTGACGGCCATCCAGCGCCGCCAAACCTTGAATCTCCGGGGCATTGGGCTCACATTTCCAGGCGTGCCTGCTTTGGTGGGGCCGTTTAGCGCCTTTGACGCGCGGCCCACGCTATCGCAGACGGTATTGGACCTAAGCGCCTGGAAAGCTGTGGATGCGGCGCGGAAGCGCGTCTTGCAGGCGGATGCGGGCGGGGAAGCCGTGCGTCAGGCCACGGCACTAAGCGTGATCTCCATCTACCTGCAAGCGCTAGAACTCGAAGGACGTATCGCTGCAAGCGAGTCGCGCCTCGAAAGTGCCCAGGCGGTGGAAAGTCAGGTACGCAGCCGCTACGAGGCGGGGTCCGCATCCAGGCTCGATCTGTCCCGCGCCGTGCTGCAGGTGCAAAGTGAAGTGGCGTTTCTGCGCCGATCGGAAGGCGCACGCGCATCCACCCTGCAGGTTTTGCTGCGTTTGATTGGCCAGCAGGAAAACGCGCGGGTGCTCCTCACTGACCCCTTGCCCAAAAACTCTGTGCCGCTAATGGAACTGGTGCAAGCGGAACGCGATGCCATAGAAAACAATCCGGAACTCCGCAGCCTGCGTATGGCGGTGGCTGCTGCCCGTGCGGAGAGCGGCCAGGCAAAGCTGCAGCGGATGCCACGGATCCGCTTTGTTGCTGACTACGGCGCCAACGGGCAAACTCCTTCGGCAAGCCTTGGCACTTATCAATATGCCGGACAGGTGGACTTTCCTCTCTTCGCGAGTGGACGCATCCGCGGTGAGATTCAAGCGGCATCGGCACGGCAGCGAAGCGCGGAAGAGGGCCTCCGTGGAGGTCACCTAAAGGTGCTTAGCGAACTGCGTGGAGCTCATGCCGAATGTCTGGCCGCAGAGGAGGCGGCGCGTGCCGCGGAAGTGGCGCTGGAGGCCGCCAGAGACAACCTCGATCTCTCTCGCGCTCGGTACGATGCGGGCATCGCCGACAGCGTGAGCGTCCTGCAGGCGCAGGCTACTCTTGCGGACATCGAGAACTTGGAAATTGGCGCCATCATCGAGCGCGAGATCGCCCGTGCCCGGGTGCTGTTTGCCTCCGGCGACGTAATGCCATTCCTCCGCGAGCCTTAATCGGGAATTGACCGGTGCGCCGATGGCGTCCGCCGGTGCGATCTGGGTGAACGAAGTAGACACCGATATCGTAGGTACAGGATGATGCCGCTGATCAAAAAATACGAGTTGGCCTGGTTCCGGCTACTGACGTCGTGGGCCACTCTGGCGCTTTTGCTGGCCGGCGTTGTTGCCTTGAGTGCGCGCTAGGGTTCCGCGATAGCCGCGGCGCCCGTCCGTGCGACACTGAAGGCGAATGATGGGCGATACGCAGGCCATGCTGAACGAATACTTGAAGCGGATCCTCTCCGCCCGCGTCTACGACGTCGCCCATGAAACTCCTCTGGAATATGCTTCCAATCTCTCTGTACGGCTGCAGAACCAGATCCTGCTGAAGCGGGAAGACCTGCAGCCGGTATTCTCATTCAAGCTTCGCGGTGCCTACAACAAGATGTCGAAGCTTAGCCCGGAGGCGCTGCGCCTGGGCGTGATCGCCGCGTCTGCTGGGAATCATGCCCAAGGCGTGGCGCTTGCCGCTGCGAAGCTGGGCTGTCGCGCGTTAATTGTGATGCCGGTCACTACACCGCGGATTAAAGTGAAGGCGGTGGAGGCGCGTGGAGCGGAAGTGCTGCTTCATGGCGAGTCCTACGATGAAGCTTACGCGCACGCCGTCTACCTGGCGGATATCGAAGGGCTCACCTTCATCCATCCCTATGACGACCCCGACGTCATTGCGGGGCAGGGCACCATCGGCATGGAGATCTTGAGGCAGCATGCCGGCCCCATCCATGCTGTATTTGTCGCGGTGGGTGGCGGAGGCCTGATTAGCGGCGTGGCGGCCTACATCAAGGCCCTCAGGCCGGAGATTCGCATCATTGGTGTGGAACCGCTCGATGCCAATGCAATGGCTGTTTCCTTGCGCTGCGGTGAGCGAGTGCGCCTGGAGAGCGTAGGGCTCTTCGCCGATGGGGTAGCGGTGAAGCAGGTGGGTGTGGAGCCCTTCCGGCTTTGTCGCGAGCTGGTGGATGAAGTGGTGCTTGTGAATACCGATGAGATCTGCGCTGCCATCAAGGATGTCTTCGAGGATACCCGGTCGATTCTGGAACCCTCCGGCGCTCTTCCCATCGCGGGCATGAAGCGCTACCTCGATCGGGAAGGCTTGCGCAACGAGACCTTGATTGCGGTTGCCTGCGGAGCGAATATGAACTTCGACCGCCTCCGCTTTGTGGCCGAACGCGCTGAACTGGGCGAGCAGCGGGAAGCGCTTTTTGCCGCCACCATTCCAGAACAACCCGGCAGCTTCCGGCGCTTCTGCGCGGTGATTGGTTCAAGACAGGTGACCGAGTTCAACTATCGCTATGCGGATTCGGCGAAGGCCCGCGTGTTTGTGGGCGTTGAGGTTCGTAACCGCGACGAGTATGGCGATTTGCTGGCGCGACTGCGGGCTGAGTTCCCGGAAGTGATCGACTTCAGTGACAACGAAATGGCCAAACTGCACGTGAGGCACATGGTGGGCGGCCGGGCCCCCGGCCTGTCGGACGAACGGCTTTATCGCTTTGAATTCCCCGAAAGACCCGGCGCACTCATGCGATTTCTTGAGCGGATGTCCAGCGGCTGGAACATCAGCCTGTTTCATTACAGGAATCACGGCTCGGATGCCGGACGCGTGCTTGCCGGCATCCAGGTGCCCCCACAAGACGATAAAGCCTTCGCCGAGTTCCTGAACAGCCTCGGCTACCTGTGGTGGGACGAAACAGCGAATCCCGCGTATACGATCTTCCTGCAATAAGTGGGAGCGTTAGCCCTGCCGGGTGGTGACCAGGTCGGGAGACCCTTGGAAGTAGGCAATCGTCTCAATAAGCCCCTCGCGTAAACCTACTTTGGGTTCCCATCCAAGCAGATTCTTCGCCTTGGTGATATCGGGCTGGCGTCGCTTGGGGTCGTCTTCTGGAAGCGGATGATACTCAATCGGTGAACTGGTGCCCGTAAGTTCCTGGATGTACTCCGCAAACTCCCTCATCGTCAGTTCATGAGGATTGCCGAGGTTTACCGGGTAGCTTTCCTTCGAGTGCAACAAGCGGATGAGCCCATCGACCAGGTCATGTACAAAGCAGAAACTGCGCGTTTGGGTTCCATCGCCAAAAACGGTAATCGGAATGCCGCGCAGGGCTTGGTCAAGGAACGCGGGCACCACTCGCCCATCATTGAGCTTCATGCGAGGGCCATAGGTGTTAAAGATGCGCGCGATATGCGTGCGCAAGCCAAAACGCCGGTGATAGGCCATGGTAATGGCCTCAGCAAAACGCTTGCTCTCGTCGTAACAGGAGCGTGGCCCAACGGGGTTCACGTTCCCCCAATAGGTTTCCTTCTGCGGATGCTCAGCAGGATCGCCATAACATTCTGACGTGGAGGTCAGCAGGAACAACGAGTTGTGTGCCACTGCAAACTCCAACATGTTCCGTGTCCCGGCGGAACCAACAAGCAGCGTTTCAATGGGGTAGTCCAGGTAGTCCTTCGGACTTGCCGGCGAGGCCATGTGCAGAACGGCGTCAAATACGCCATCCATCTGGAAAGACTGCGAAACATCCTGGTGCCGGAACTCGAACTTGTCTGTCCCCTCCAGGTGGGCGATGTTCCGCAGGCTGCCGCTCAAAAGGTTATCGAGACCCACTACATGGTGTCCATCCGCAAGCAACCGGTCGCACATATGCGAACCAATAAAGCCAGCGGCACCGCTTACTAGAATCCGCAATCATCCCCCCAGATCTTACAAGGCGTTTTGTCATCCAGAACGGGCGGCACGGCAATTCTGCGATGGCCACGGTTACTATGCCATGGCATGGATGACTTCCCCAGTATAGCGAACCCCCTTTTCCG
>CAZUAX010000069.1:1869-3203 GCA_964618435.1 uncultured Solibacteraceae bacterium | reverse complement strand
TGCTGGGAACTTCCGGTAGGAGCCTCGAAGCCGACAGATGCAAGCATGCTTGATGCCGCTCGGCGGGAACTCCGCGAGGAGACGGGGTTGGAGGCCGAGGACTGGACGGAGATTGGCGTGCTCGACAGCATTGTGGGAGCCACCACTGAGCGCGCCACGCTCTTTCTCGCGCGCGGCCTCAAGCAGCAGCAGGATGAGCAGGATCCCGAGGAACAGATTTCCGTTCGATGGGTACCTTTCCAGGAAGCAATCGAGATGGTAAATCGCCACGAGATCACCGAGTGCATTAGCGTTGTCGCTCTTCTGCGCGCCGCCGCCTGGTTCTCCCGGAATGGCAACATGGGATAGCCCTCGCCGTCAAGGTGCGTGTGACGCAACATCCCTGCGCCTTCGCCGTAAATGCCATGTTGTGATTAGTTCGTAACCAGAGTCCTTCCGCGTCCTGCCCGCCTCTTCTGGGCCTGATAGGATGGCCCTATTCGTTCCCCTTGCTGTCGAGGCTTCGCCTTGCCAGAGGGAACACCGGAACCGTTAATAATAAGGACAGGATTATGCGTTCTCTGCTTCGCCTGATGGCCACCGTCGCTCTGCTGCTGAGCATCCACCCCATTCATGCTCAAACCGGGAAGGAAGACCCCGTCCGTCAGGTTAGTGACCCCGGCGTGGTCACTACTGGCCAGCGTATTGCGCCGGCCGGGGTGCAATCTGTGTTTCCAACGAGGGTCTATGGGGTGCGGTTCGGGAAGGAGCCCGGTGAACTCTTCGCCATGGCCGCCAATGATGTCGTTCGCCTCAACTGGCGCAAGAACCTGGTGGAACAGCGGATTGCTCCCGCCGTCCAACCCGGACGCGGGAACTTTACGGGTGGTATTCAAGGCGTTGCATTTCACCCGGAGACAGAAACGCTTTTCGCCATAGGGATGCAGCAGCGGCAGTCCGCTCCGCCCGCGGTGGTGGCGCTGGTCACCTCGCCATCCGGAACGAAGGCCGTCCTTGAAGGGCTCGGTGAACATCAAGGCGGTGCCGTAGCCATCGCTGCGCAACGAAATGCTGCTGGTCAGCATGTCGCCGCGGCTGCCCTCACTTTCAATAATGAAGTGGCCATTTTCGACGCAGTCGCAGGAACGCTGCTTCGCAAGGCGAAGGTGGAGATTGCGCCGGTGGGCGTTGCTGTCAACCGGGACGGTAGCGTTGCCTGGGTGTCGAACTGGGGCGGCAAAATACCGTCACCGGGTGAAACCACACTGCCCACCGGGCTGGCGCCCAACGCGGACCAAGTAGTAGTAGACCGTTTCGGGATTGCCTCCACGGGCACCATCTCGCGCGTGGACACC
>CAZUAX010000069.1:0-1769 GCA_964618435.1 uncultured Solibacteraceae bacterium | reverse complement strand
AAATACCTCGCGATCTCCACCCTGCTAGGGGTCGGTTCGGGTTGGCGCGATGACGAGAAGAAGCGCTTTGTACACTCCTACCGCGGCACCGTAAACGTGGTGGATCTGCCCGACGAAGCACAGCTTGAAAGCTATACCCTGGCCGTGGCGGAAAACAATCGCATGGTGGTGGGCGCCGCCACTCGCGCGGAGGCTCCGCGTAAGGACGCCCGGCCAAAGGCTATCCCAGCGCGCGCCGGCGAACCCTCGCTCATAGAACACGTGGTCTACATCATCAAGGAAAACCGCACCTACGACCAGGTCTTTGGGGACATGCCCAAAGGTAACGGAGATCCATCGCTCACCATGTTTGGCGAGAAGGTCACGCCGAATCACCACCGCCTTGCGGACCAGTTTGTTTTGCTCGACAACTTCTACGCCACCGGCGGGAACAGCGGTGACGGGCACCAATGGGTAACCCAAGCCAACGAAGTGGATTATGCGATGTGGCCCGGCTATCGCGGTCGCAGCTATCCCTTTGACGGCACTGACCCGGTGGCATACTCCTCCGGGGGGTTCATTTGGGATAGCGCCAGCAGGGCAGGGAAGACCGTGCGAATTTATGGCGAGTATGCGGGCCGCATGGCGGAGCCACCGGACGCAAGGCTCCCCCTGCTCAATCAGGTGATGGCCGGTGATGACTTTACCTCGAAGTACTCCGTTGAGGCTCCGCTCAAGCCGCTTAACCAGTTCTTGGCGAAGAACTATCCGCCATACACCAATTCCATTCCTGACCTCGTGCGCGCGCAAATTTTCGCCAGGGATGTGGATCGCTGGCAGCAGGAAGGCAAGATGCCTAATCTGGTGATTGTGCAGCTTCCCTGTGACCACACATTTGGCACGCGCCCCGGCACATCCACACCCGCGGCCATGGTTGCCGATAACGACTGGGCTCTAGGCCAAATGGTAGAGAAGCTCACGAAGACTTCGTTCTGGAACAAGATGGCTATCTTTGTGGTGGAGGACGATGCGCAGAATGGCGTGGATCACGTGGACGGCCATCGCACCGTTGCCCTCGCGATTAGTCCCTATACCCGGCGCGGTCACATCGACAGCACCTTCTATGCCAATCAGCACATGCTAAAGACCATCGAGCTCATTCTGGGTTTGCCCAACCTCTCCCTGTTCGACCTGATTGCCACGGAGATGCGGAGCTCTTTTACCGACACACCGGATTTTACGCCCTATGATGCACGGAAGCCGGAGCAGGACCTGTTAGCTGTGAATCCGCCACTGAATGCTCTGCACGGTGCGGCACGGGAAGCGGCGGAAGCATCTTTGCGGATGCGCTTTGATGTCCCTGATGCCGCGCCCACCGATAAGCTCAACCGCATCCTTTGGCACGATGTCCACGGATGGCATACTCCGTACCCTGGGGTTCGTCAGGCCGCGTTTGCGCCACTCTCGCACGACATCGACGACGACGACCGGGAAGTGGTGGAGGACGAGGGCAGGCGGTAGCCGTCCGCGCCCGCTTCTGGCCAGTTACTTCGTTCCAGGAAAACCGGCGGCTCGTAGGTGAAGCCCTCTGCGAGCCGCTTTTCTTCACGCCGGCTACTCCAAAGCGCCAGTGGTCCAATCACACTTCCGCTAAGCCAACTCAGCCATCCGCCAGGCTCACGGGCGATCTCGACGCGAAGCGCTCGGATCTCCGCGGCAATCCGCGGGTTGCTGGTTCGCAAACTGCGTTCCATAGTCCACAAGGCGCCGCTATACACCGTGCGCAGCGT
>CAZUAX010000068.1:3591-20489 GCA_964618435.1 uncultured Solibacteraceae bacterium | reverse complement strand
AGATGACATCGAAGAGGATGGCGGTTTCCTCCACATACACCGGATAGGCCTTGCGTGCGCCCAGCACCGTAACGCCGCCCCGGATGTAGCCAGTGAGGGGCTCCACTTCCTTGAGGGGCACCACTTCGGTCTTGCGGTCGCCGCTCAGTTTGGCCAGTGCCTTCAGATCCAGTTCGGCATTGGCGGGAATGACGGCGAAGAGGATCCCGTTGCGGTCGCCGCGGGTGACCAGTGTCTTGAAGACCTGCTCGGGCGCGAGGCCGATCTTCGCGGCCACTCCCTCGGCGGCCAGATCTGCCGGATCAAACGCATAGGTCCGCAGTTCGTAGGCAATCCCCATTTGGTCAAGCAGGCGGACGGCATTGGTTTTCATGGGCAGGCGACTCCAAGGCTTCGCATTCCAGGATAGCGCCCGTGGCGCAGCGCATCACTTCGCTACAGTGGAAGCATGAGCCAAAGTCTTGATGGAAAAGTGGCCCTCGTTACCGGGGGATCAAAAGGGATCGGCCTGGCAATTGCCCGCCGATTATTGGCGGAGGGGGCAAGTGTTGCCGTTTGCGGGAGAGATGCCGCAACGCTGGAACAATGCCATGCGGCGCTGGCCCAGGAGTTCTCTCCGGACCGGGTGCTTGCCTTACGTGCCGATGTTTCCAAACTCGGGGATGTGCAAAGCCTGCTGGCTGGCGTGAAGGAACGCTTCGGGCGGCTGGACATCCTCATCAACAACGCGGGACTGGGCGTGTTCCGCAGCGTGGGGGACCTCACGCCTGAGGAATGGCACGCGATGCTGGATACGAATCTATCGGGCGTCTATTACTGCTGCCACGAAGCGCTGCCGCTGCTGAAAGAGGCGGGCACGAGCTTCATCATCAATATCGGCAGCCTGGCCGGGCGCAATGCCTTCGCGGGCGGGGCCGGTTATAACGCGTCGAAATTCGGGCTGCTCGGGTTCTCCGAGGCACTGATGCTGGACCACCGCTACGACGGAGTGCGCGTGAGCTGCGTGATGCCTGGCAGCGTCGACACGGAATTCGGGCATTCGGGCACGGGCAAAGCCTGGAAGATTCAGCCGGAAGATATCGCGGAGACCGTGGCCCACCTGCTGGCGATGCCGGAGCGCACGCTCATCAGCCGGGTGGAAGTGCGGCCATCGCAACCCGCGAAGTAGAAGTAGCGGGCTAACCCATCAGGAGGGAGTCAGCCGGCGGCCCCGGCTGACTCCCTCCCTTCCCCGCCGTTTTTCCTGCCCCTGTAACCATTCCCGGCAAACGCGGTATTCCTTGGTGAGAGCACCGACGAAAGGCCGAATGCGTGACGTTGTCTGATGAAGTGCTGATGCGCCAAGTGGCGGAGGGCGACCTGGACCAGATGTCCTTGCTCTTTGAGCGCTACCAGACCCCTCTTTACCAGTTTTTTCGAAGGCAGGGCCTGAAACCCTCGACCAGCGAGGACCTCACGCAGGAGGTGTTCTTCCGCGTGCTTCGGGCTCGCCATACGTATCGTCGCGAAGCGCCGTTCCGCGCCTGGCTCTACCAGATTGCCCGCAACGCGCGGACCGATCACATGCGGCGCGCCATGCGGGAGACCCAGCCGGACGACGATTTTGGAGATGTCTTCGTGTCTTCGGAACGCCGCATGGATGAAGTGATGGAGGCCACCGAGATGAACGAGGCCCTGCGAACCGCGCTGGAGCAGTTGCCGGAGCGCAAGCGGGAACTGCTGATCCTGAGCCGCTTTCAGGGGATGAAGTATCGCGAGATTGCCGCAATGATGGGCTGCGACGTGAACACCATCAAGGTAAGGATCCACCGAAGCATTGAGGACCTGCGCCAGAATTTCCTGGCGCTGACGAATGGGAGGGCCGGATGAACCGCGAACAGGCACAGGCGCAGTTGGAACTATGGATGAATGGCGACCTTGGCGAAGCCGAAGGCGCCGTCCTTCGACAGCAGTTGGAGGCGTTCCCGGACCTGCTTGCGGAGATGCAGCTTTGGGAAGAGATGGGCGCTATCCAAGTGGAAGAACCCCGCCCAGTGCTGGGCAAGCGACTTAGCGACATGCTGGACGCGTTTCGGGCGGAAGCAGGGGTAAGGCGGCAGGCGAGCGGCAAGGGTTGGATGGCTTGGCTTGAGCAGGTATGGCCTTCCCAGCCACTGGCAGCCATGGCGGTAGCAACCATCTGCCTGGCTGTTGGTTTAGCCGGGGGATGGATGGCAAACAGCGCCCGGCTGGGAGGGAATGACGATGCCCTTCGCGCACTGCGCAAGGAGCTTAGCGATACCCGGGAGATTGCCATCCTGGCGATGCTGGAACGCCCTGGAGCCGCGGACCGGTTGCGTGGAGTGAGTGATGCGGCGAGTTTGCGCGGCACACCTGCGCTGGTGCGCAGTGCCCTGCTCCGTACGCTACGCTTCGATTCCAGCGTAAACGTAAGGCTGGCGGCCCTGGATGCATTGCGCGGGCAAAGCCAGGAACCCGAAGTGCGACTCGCCCTGCAGCAGGCTGTACAGGAGGAAGAGTCCCCGCTGGTGCAGCTTGAGCTGGTCCGCGCGCTGGCGGTGGTGGACCACCCGGAGGCCAGGCAGACCCTGGCGGACCTTGCCGCAGACAGCAAGGCGGACGCCTCCGTAAGAAATGCAGCCGCCCGGGGGCTTCAGTTGGAGTTTTGAGAGTGTACTGCGGAGACAGCAGCTTGGAGAGAACCGGGACCCGGGATGCGTGCGGCGTTCGGACGCCCCCAGCCTGCCCGTCGCGTGGAGTGAACGATGAAGAAGATGGATTGGAGTGAAGGCCATGAATAACGAATGGACAAGAAGAACCGTGTTCCGGCAAGGGCTATTGATGCTGGTGGCCAGCGTGGCCATGATGGCCCAGACCGAGGAAATCCGCATCCCGTTCAGCAGCCCGGGAACGCCCGGCGCCGTGGAAGTGAACCTGATGACCGGGCGCGTACGAGTGGAAGGCTACCAGGGCACGGACGTTCACATTGTGGCGAAGGGGGATGGGGTGCGTAAGGCATCGAAAAACACCCCGGGACGGGAAGGGTTGCGGCGACTGCCCGCGGGAGGTGGCGGCTTCCGGGCGGAGGAGAAAGACAACGTGCTACGGATCCAGGCTTCGGCCCTTGCCGGCGAAGTGGACCTGGACCTTCGGATTCCCATGAGCAGTTCCCTGAAGGTTCGTTGTGTGAACTGCGACTATATCCGCGTGAACAACACCAGCGGCGATCTGGAACTGGAGAACATCAACGGCACGATTGAGGCGATGAACGTTGCGGGCGCGGTACTTGCACACTCCCTCAATAGCAAACTGAAGGTGGCCATGCGGGCGGTGGAGCAAGGCAAGCCGCTGGCGTTTTCGTCAATGAACGGCGAGGTGGACATTACCCTGCCCGCGACAGCGAAGGCGGATGTGATCATTGAAAACTTCAACGGGGAGGTGCTTACCGACTTTGATATGGAACTGCAGCCGAATACGGAGCGTGAAGAACGAGACCAGCGAGGACGAGGCGGGGCGTACCAGCTAAACCTCACGCGAAATCTGCGGGGCACCATCAATGGAGGCGGGACGCAGATCAGGCTTAAGAATCACAACGGCGATATTCTGCTTCGTAAAGCTAAATAGGGATATTGCAAAAAGAAAAGGCGTCTGGCGAAGCAGATCTGCTTCGCCAGACGCCTTTTGCACTTTGCGACCCGTTACGGAAGAAACTAGACGCCCTTGCCTACCAGATTAATGGTAGTGGTCTGGTTAGCAGTAATGGTGATGCTTTCCTCGTAGCTTGCGCCGGTTTCCGGATTTTCAAAGCGAATGAGGTATCCGCCCGGAGGAACCAGAAGACGCTGGGAAATGTTCGAGAATTCATCCACGTGGCCAACATACTGTTGGTTCAAATATACAGCGGTGTACTTGCTGGCGCCTTGAATGGTACGACTTTGGCCAAAGGGAGGGGTGGGGATGGCCTTCGGCGTCATCTTGAAGTCAAACTTCGTGGTCTTGCCTGCCTCTGCAGTGACGGTGGTTTCGTAGTCTTCGTAGCGCGGATCCACCAGGCGGATGGTGTGCTCACCAGGAGAAACATCATAGGGAATACTGATGTGGAAGTTCTCCGCGGGACCTGCATACTTCCCGTCAATAAACAGCCCGGCGACGCTCGGATCTGCCTGCACCCGGATGCGCGTGGAGCCATCCTGCGCGACGGCGGGCAGCGCCAGGCCCATCAGCAGCAATCCAGCCACAACCAGACCGAGTTTTCTGAATTTGAGATTCACGTTCTTCACGATCGCTCCTCGTTTCGTTTGGAATATTCCTGCGGCAGCCAGGGTACTGAAGCAGAAGCGCTTGGCCTTGGGCTGAGCGAATCTGGGCTTCGGCAAGCCATATTGGCTCACGCGAGGGCTGCTGGCTCAGCGCGCGTGCCAATCACGCACGAGAACCCTCGGTTCCCAGCTCACATGATCAAACCCTATTGTACTCAAAACCAAAGCGTTTTCGGCATTGTCAGCAACTTGAGCACTGGGTTCCTCCCTAGATAGAGCGCCAAAGTGGCCAGAATGCTTCGCAAAGACCTAGAAAAGTGGACTTCCTTCGCGCGGGCGCGGGTTTTACCAGTCAACAGAGTACATTTCCAGCTATCCAGGATAGCTGTCCTGATCACTTTGCACTCTCCGAAGTTTGGAGTGGAGCAATCAAGGAACCGGCGCCACTACATCCAAAACAGAATGGCTACTGTCTAAGCGAGATCGTTACAGGCTACCGCGCTTCAGTTCACCCGCCAGGTAATCACTGGAGCGCCACGCAAGCGCCAGGATGGTGAGCGTAGGATTCTTATCGCTGGCCGTGGTAAACGATGCGCCGTCGGGGACAAAGACGTTCTTTACTTCATGCATCTGGCAGAAGCCATTTAGCGCAGAGAGTTTCGTGTCGTTGCCCATCCGGCAGGTGGAATGCTCGTGGATGGCGCTGCCATAGTTGTCGATTGCACCTCGCTTGTAGGGCAGAGGCTCGATTTTGCCAGCAGCGAAGACAGCTTCCGCCATGTCGTACATTTCCTGCACCATGATGCGCTCATTCTCGCCAATCTGGAAGCGGATATGCGGAACAGGAACGCCGAAACGGTCGAGTTGGGTTTCATCGACAGTAATGCGGTTATCGGGGTAGCCAAGGACTTCGCCATACGGATGCATGGCTACCAGCGCGGGATAGCGACGCTTGACGCCGGCCTTGAAGTCCGCGCCAAAACCTGGAATCTGCTTTGCGAAGCTGGGGGTTCCGTGTGCTCCGGTATTCCAAAACTGCGACCCATAGCCACGCAGGAACTTGCGATTGGAAAAAGGCCGCCGATGGTTGAAGCGCGGCATGTAGATATGAGCGCCGCCAATCCCATCGTCATTCTGGGTGGCTGTTCCGAGCAACTCAGGCGCAAAACCGTACATGTGGAAGCGCACCTGCTCGCTCAGGTAGCGGCCAACGACATCGTTGGAGTTCCCGATGCCGTTGGGGTAGTAGCTGGACTTCGAGTTCAACAGAATGCGCGTGGAGTCCACGCAGGAGGCGGCTACCACCACCACGTCCGCATACACGCGATGCTCTTCGCCGGTTTCGCGGTGGAAATACTGGACACCGTCGGCGAGGCCTTTGTCGTTTACCAGCACGCGCGCGGCAACTGCGTTGTCGACAACGCGCAAACGGCCCGTTTGAAAAGCGGGTTCCAGCAGATAGTCTGACGAATTAAAGAAAGCACTGATATCGCAGCCGCGCCCGCAAGCTCCGCAGAAGTGGCACTTGGCGCGACCATTGTGGGGCGCGGTAAGCACGGCGCGGCGCACGGGCACAATATTGATGCCCACCTGCGCGGCGGCCCGCTTCAGCAGCACTTCGCCACAACGAGGCGCGGGGGGCGGCAGGTGATAGCGGCTGCCTGGGAGTGAATCCTGATCGTCGTCGCCGCCGCATACGCCGATGAGTTGCTCCACCTTGTCGTAGTACGGGGAAATGTCTTTGTAGCGGATGGGCCAGGGGATTCCCCAGCCGTCCCGCGCGGGGCCTTCAAAGTCGAGGTCTGAGTACCGAAGAGAGACACGGCCCCAGATATTGGTTTTGCCGCCGCGACCCCACACACGGATGAGTTCGAAATCGTTAGCGCCTTTGGTGCTGTAGGGGGCGAGGTCCGGGCCAACAGTGAAGCGCGGGGGCTGCTGGCCTTTCTGGTAGCGTCCACGCTCCTCCCATGGCTTGGTATGGCTCCAGAAGCTGTTGCGGTTGAACTTCTGGCCCGCATCCAGCAGGAGTACATCCACGCCCTGGCGGGTGAGGTTCCAGGCCATCATGCCGCCGGCAGCGCCACTTCCGATAATCACTACGCGATGCCGTTCCTGCGAGCGCCGCACCGACACCGCTGGATTGCCGGCTGCTGGATTGCCGGCTGCTGGATTGCCGGCTGCCGGATTACTCATTGACTGGGCGGGGTTCATTCGGCGACCTCCGCAGGGTGGTCGTGGGTACAGCCTGGAAAGTCTGGTAGATAGGTGTTGGCGTTCCAGCCAAGTTCCGTCTGCAGACCGGGCCTGGATGAATAATAGGCATCAATGGTGAGGTTCTTGAGGAGAGTGAAGGCCTTGCCATCGGCGGTCTCGAGATTCAGGCCCATTCTGGTGAGGACGGCATCCTGCTGATCTACGGGCAGTGCACCAAAGGGCTTCCCGGCGATGGCCTCCACGCGGGCAAGAGCATCAGCAATCGCAGTGGCGAGTCCGTCGCGCCGGGTGGCATACCAGTCAATCTGGTCGGCTACGCCCGCGTCCGCGGCGCCGGGGGTATCTGTCCGCGGAATGATGCGGTCGCAGACGGCCTCCAATAATTCGCGCGCTGCCCCGGTAATCAGTTGTGGCGTGTAGGCCGCAGCGGGGGTGGCACTTGCAGCCTGATGGATATGCTGGGCGCTGCTGGAAACGATGGGAAACAGACTGGCACCCGCTACGGCGGACGCGGCGGCCAAGCCTTTCAGGGCGGCGCGGCGATCTGGTTTGCCGCGCTCAGGAAGAGACGGAAGCGTAGGCGATTCAGACATGTCGTTTCACCATAGCAAACGGATGCAGCCATCGGAGCGCTTGTTCGCGGCCGTCATGCAGCCTAGGAATGGCGTTGGCTATGCCCGCGCTGGTGGATAATGACCCTGTTCTGGTAGATAATGAGTCCGTGATGCGCATTCTGTTGTGTTCCCTAGCCATGACCCTGTTGGCGGCTTCCTTGCTTGGGCAGGATGGCAAGCAGCTATTCGATGGTAAGAGTTTGGATGGATGGAAGCAGGTGGGCTACGACCAGTTCGTGGTGGAAGACGGCATGATGAAAACCACGGGCGGCATGGGCCTGCTGTATTACGACCGCGAAGCATTTGGAGACTGCACGTTGAAGGTGGTCTTCAAGACAGCCGGTGGGCGCGCAAATTCGGGCGTGGTAATCCGCATGCCGGAGCAGCCTTCAGACGCCTGGTACGGCGTACACAACGGCTACGAAGTGCAGATTGATGCCGGCGGGGACGAATGGCACCGCACGGGCGCCATCTATTCCCTCAGCCGCGCCACGAAGGCGAACCAGAAGCCTGCGGGTGAGTGGAACACGCTGGAAATCAGCCTCCGCGGCCCAAAAACCACGATTCACTTGAACGGCGAACTGGTGAACGAATACAGCGAGGGCCAGGAAGTGCCTCCGCGGAAGATGTGGTACGAACCGGTAAGGGGACCGCGCCCGGACGTGGGCTATATCGGCTTGCAAAATCACGACGCCGATTCCACGGTCTACTTCAAGGAAATCAGCGTTTCGAAGTAGCAGTTTCAACGCACTGTTCTAAACCACTGTCTCAAACCGCGGGGAGCGCGATGGTTAGCGTTCCAATCCACCATAGAACTGCCGGGCTGTTGCGCCCATCATCAATTCCCGCATCGTTTGATCCCGTGGACCCAGCGCCTGCGTAAAGCGCGCCAGGCACTCCTTCCACGCATGCGCGGGCAGACAGTAGGGCCAGCCGCTGCCAAACATCAGCCGCTCCGGGCCAAAGGTATCGAGCAGAAACTGGAAGAGCGCCGAAAGTTGCGATACCGACCAGGATCGCGTGGGTGAGGAATAGAGGCTGCTGAGCTTCACGTACGTGCGGCGATTGGCGGCAACGAGGCGCATCGCCTCCATCCATTGAGTGAGACCCGCGTTATCCGCCGGCGCACCACCAAGGTCTGCCAACACCAATGGCACGTCTGCTTCCGCGGCGATAGTGCGCAGCGATGCAAAGTCGCACCCCGACGGAGGGGCGGAAAGCTCCAGGGGCAGGCCTCGGCGGGCACACCAGGAAGCGGCATCCCGCCAAGGCAGATTGCCGGCTGAATCCACAGAGGGTATCGGCGCCCAGGTCCCCAGCAGTTGTCCCTTTGCCTGAAGCGTTGTGATTGCCTGGCTGTTGGGCAAATCTTCGCTCCACCCAGCTACCAATCCCCACAAACACGGAGCCTCGTTGATCCATGAAGCCAGTACGGCCCGCTCCGCTTCGCTGGTGCCCGTGGAAACGACGATGGCTGCGTCAAAGCGGCTTCGCTGAAGAATGGGCCCAAGATGCTCCGGCAGGTAGGCACGGTCTTCGCCAGGAAAGAAAGGATGCATCCGCGCTTCTGGTGGAGCGTCACGCCAGACGCTCACGTGGGCATCGACACGAGCATCGTTCGGCAAGGTAAAGGCATCTTGCGCCAAGGCAAAGGCAGCATCTTCCGGCGTTGGTGCACTCATGACGGCAGCAGCTTAGCCCAAAAGGGCGGCGATGGCATCGGGGTCGTTGGGAACTACCGTAGGCTTGTTCCCGAACGTGCTGGCGATGCGGTTGCCATGCGGGTCGTCCAGTTCACCGGTATGGTAGCGGTAAATGTAGTCGGGGTCCTTCAACACGTGTCCGGTAAGGATGCCTACTACGCGCTCATGCGGTTGGATGGTACCCGCGGCTACCAGTTTGCGGATGCCCGCCAGCGATGCCGCGGATGCCGGTTCGCAACCAATGCCACAGCGCCCGATGGTGGCCTTGGCATCGGCAATTTCCTGTTCCGTCACCCGCTCCACTACGCCATTGGTGCCGTAAACCTCATGCAGGGCCTTGGGCCAGGATACGGGGTCGCCAATCTTGATGGCGGTCGCAAGTGTTTCTGGCTTGGGATTCGGAGCAAACTCACAGCCGCCAGACTGGAAAAGCTCCACAAACGGGGAGGATCCCTCGGCCTGAATGACGGCCAGACGCGGCATGCGGTCAATCAGCCCCCAGTCAACCATCTCGCGAAGTCCCTTCCCAAAGGCAGCCGTGTTCCCAAGGTTACCTCCCGGGAGCACCACCCAATCCGGCGGTTGCCAATCGAGCTGATCCATCAGCTCTACCATGATGGTTTTTTGTCCTTCGATGCGAAAGGGATTGATGGAATTCAGCAGGTAAATGCCCAGCCGTTCGGCAAGGGCGCGAACAAGCGCGAGGATCTGGTCGAAATTGGCCTCCACCTGCAAAGTGCGAGCCCCGTATTCGAGCGCTTGGGCCAATTTGCCATAGGCAATGTTGCCGTTGGGAATGAAGATGATTGGCTGCAGATCGCCCGCGCTGGCATAGGCGGCCATCGAAGCGGAAGTATTGCCTGTGGACACGCAAGCCACACGGGACATGCCCAAGGACCGTGCTTGCGCTACCCCGCAGGTCATGCCATTGTCCTTGAAACTACCGGTGGGATTGTAGCCCTGATGCTTGAAATGCAACGCATCCAAACCCGCATACCGCGCGGCAAGGGGCGCATCGAGAACTGGAGTGTTCCCTTCACTTAGGGTCACCACATGCGAGAAGTCAGGCCAAAAGGGCAACAGTTCGCGGTACCGCCAAACCCCGCTGCGGTCAAGCGGCAGATTGGACATCCGCCGTTCCCGCCACAAGCGCTTCAACGCCGCCGGTTCGGCGCGTGCACCAGTGATCTGGATTTCCAGCAGCGAGCCAGATACCGGACTCGTGTAGATGACCTCATTTAAGGGGAAGCGCTCGGCATCCGGGTGAGCGATGGAAACCAATTCAGCGGGCATGAACCTTCAGTATACGAGGTCCCTCATCATATCCCGGGATTCGCGAATCCGAGGCATGCTGTGAGATGGTGTCGGGACTGTTTACGGACCCACGCTGGGGACGGATACGCAAGAAGTGGTACAAGCGAGGAAAAACTGGTGCCCGGGGTGGGACTTGAACCCACACTCCTCTTGCGAGAAAACGGATTTTAAGTCCGTTGCGTCTGCCGATTTCGCCACCCGGGCATCACTCGTTCTCAGTGTACGCCAGACACGCCGATCAACGGCGCTACTGATCATGTCCCCTCGTTGAGATCCTTTCCCCTCCATTAGAGGTGCGGTTTCAGTTCCGGACGTTGCTTCTTGAGCCAGGTGGCGAATGTCGCTGGGGCCTGCATCGTGGAGAGACGCGACTGGCGTACCAAAGCGAATTCCGCAAACAGTCCACTATCCTTGATATCCCGCAAGGACACTGGCGCCGATAAGTGGTGAACGAATTCGAGGTCCACCAATGTCATCTTCTCGCCACCGGGGTCGTCTACCGGATTTGAGACCACACGCGCCACACCGACAACCGAGGAGACACCACCGCTGTGATAAACGAAAACCAAGTCGCCCGGTTGCATGGCCTGCATGGCTTGGCGAGCTTGGGCGTTGCGGACCCCGTCCCAGGTGGTGCGACCGTCCCGCTGGAGGTCCTCAATCGAATAGACATCAGGCTCAGTCTTTGCCAAAAAGTAGCGTTTGGAGGCCATGTTGGTTACCAAATTCAAGATAGCGAAAACGCATTGCTACCGGAAAGCGATCCGCTGTTTAGGTTGCCAGTAGACAGTACACGCCGTATTTCGAGGCAGAGTGCTGTAGGGCGGCTTGGTGAAGTCGCAGCTACGGAACCTGCACAAGTTCCAGTACTTTTGGAGGTGCCGTTAGTACGCATTCCAGACTCTACGGGCTTTACCTTTTCTTTTCAATATGTTAACTCCTGGCTGTAAATGTGCATGACTCTTCGGTTAGGCTATACTATGAGAAGAACGGCATTCTGGGAAAGCCCTGCCAATCGCAGGTTAGGCCGTTGCACGATGTCACCATGAAACGAATTTTCAAGGATCTCTTATTCTTCCCGAATCACGGCGCTCTCATTGCCCTGATAGCAGCCCTGATGATGGTTTTGGCCCTGTCTGCACAGGAAAATACCCCCACCACGGAAACCTCAAAGGAGCCGGCGCCAATATCCGAACGCCTTGATCCAACGGAGACAGTGGGCGTAGATCCGAACAGTTATCGTGTGGGTGCGGGTGATCAGATTGGGATTTCTGTATGGCGCGAGCCGGAGCTCACCAGAAGGCAAACGGTGCGTCCTGACGGAAAGATATCTATGCCGCTGGTGGGTGATTTTGACGTGGACGGGTTGACTCCCAGCGAAATTCAGTTGGAACTCACGAAGCAGCTGAAGGAATTCGTTCTGAACCCGAACATTACGGTGGAGGTTCTGGCGGTACGAAGCAAGAAGTTCACTGTAACCGGGGAAGTAGGGAAGCCAGGCTCCTACCCGCTTACGGGCCCGACGACCGTGCTTGACGCACTGACGAATGCTGGGGGCTTTCGTGACTTTGCAAACCGGAAGAAGATCGTGATTATCCGGGGCGAGGAACGCTTGAAGTTTAACTACAACGACGTGATTAAGGGAAAGAATCGAGAGCAGAATATTCAAATCGTAGACGGCGATTTGATTGTCGTACCTTAGTCTATGGGTTTTGTTAGGTGGAGCGCGCTGATGACACCTGTGGCTTCCATGCAAAAAGAGTTCGGAACCGTTGACTAGCTGTCGCCAAGAAATCGGACAAGAGGAAGCATAATGATCGACCAGAACTCATCCAGGACATACGGCTACGTTTCCGGAACGGCCGATAGCTACACCATCCCCCGAAGATCGCTCGATCTGGCCGACTACCTAGATATCGTACGCCGCCACATCCATTGGGTATTGGCTCCAGCCTTTTTGGGGTTAGTGATTTCCGTGATTGTGGCGTTCGCCTGGCCAGACACGTATGTGTCGGAAGCCACGATGCGCATCCTGCCTCCGCAGGTACCCACCAACTTATTGCCCACGGGAAGCTCGTCGCAATTGGTTGACCGGATCAACTCCATTCAGCAGCAGGTGTTGAGCCGGGACGGACTGGTGGAAATCATTCGCACCCACAACCTCTACCCGGAGGAAGTGAAGAAGAAGCCCATGGCTGACATCGTCGAAATGATGCAGACCAAGATTCGATTTGATCGAACCGGCTTGGCACGGTCAGGAGGCAGAAACGATAGTTCCGTCGCGTTCCTGATTCGTTATTCCTATCCCGATAAGTACGCAGCCCAGAAGGTGGTAAGGGATATCGTGGACAAGTGCATCCGGCTCACGAACCAAGGCCAGTTTGACCGTGCAAGTTCCACGACGCAGTTCCTGGCGGACCAGCTCGCGGATGCCAAGCGGGAACTGGACCGGATTGAGAACGAGCTTACTCAGTTCCGGATGGCAAACCAGGGACGGTTGCCAGATCAGGTGAATTCAAACCTAAACCAACTGCGCGCCTACCAATCGAATTTTGACGCCACCACGGAGCGGATCAACCGTCTTGCGCAGGAAAAACTCTACCTCGAGTCTCAGCTCAGCATGGTACGTGAACAGGCGAAGCGGGAGACACAAAATCCGGAGTCTACAGTGAAGACCCGGGTGAAGAGCGAACGCCTAGTGCAGTCCGAACGTGAACTAATGCAATTGCGCGCCGGCCTTTCGGCTCTATTGGAGCGATATACGGAATCGCATCCGGACGTAAAGAGACTGCAGGGACAAATTGAGGTGATGGAGCGGATGCGAGAGCAATCGCTGGCTGAGGAGGAGAGCCCTGCCCCAGAAGGGAAAGACAAAGCCGTGGCCACCACCACGCGGGGCATGGACCCTCAAGCCGAGCGAACCATCAACGAAATTGAAGCGCGATTGAACCTGATTGAAATGTCCACCCAGCGGGAAACCAAGCGCCAGAACATGCTTCAGGAGCAGATTGCGGGATTCGCGTCGAGAATCGAAAGTCGGCCATTAGTTGAGCAGCAGTATGTTACCCTGACGCGCGATTATGAACTGGCGAAGTCGCGATATGACGATCTCTCGCAGAAGAAGACCGTTTCGGAAATGATGACGGACCTGGAAAACCGGAAGCAGAGCGAGTTGCTGGAAATGCTGGACCAGCCAAGTTTGCCGCAACGCGCAACAGATCCGAACCGGTTGATGATTGTGGGTGTGGGACTAGCCGCGGGACTCTTTGCGGGCGTGTTACTGGTAGGGGTAAGGGAGATCAAGGACGGGTCTCTCAAGAATCTGAAGGACGTCCGCCTCTATTCCAACATGGCGGTACTTGGGAGCATTCCTCTGCTTGAAAACGATCTTGTGGTGCGGCGAAAACGAAGATTGATATTTCTGGCGTGGGCGACCGCGCTCTTGCTGGGAATTGCTGCAATGTCGGCCTCGATGTACTACTACTATTTTATGGCTCGCCGATAATCAGAACGCGTTACTGTTCGATACTAAGACAACGAATTCCACGGTGAGGCGCAAAGGAGACGGATGAGCCGAGTTCATGATGCGTTGAAGAAGGCGGAGCAGGCAGGGTATACACCATCGCCACAGCCGTTGAACACAGACATGACGGTGCCAGCAGTTGAAGCCGGCGCCCCAGCGGCAATGTTGGGCGAGGGGACTGCAAGTTCTGAAGTCCTGGCTGCCATCCCACTGTCGATGGCGGACATTCTCGATCAGGTGGAAGAGATCCCGTTCAGCCCGAAGGCGGGCGCGTGCCTGATCAACAAGGCACAGCCAACGCTGCCGCCGGGCGAAGAATTCCGCACCCTGCGAACCAGGTTGAATCACATTCAGGGACTGGAAGCGGTGCATTCCCTGGTGATCACCAGCCCCTCTCCGGCCGAAGGCAAGAGCTTTACCGCGGCGAATCTCGCTCTTGCACAAAGCCACCTGGCTGACAATTACACCCTGTTGTGTGACTTCGATTTCCGACGCCCAACCGTTCACAACCTATTTGAAATTCCGCGTGTTCCCGGCACTACTGATTTGCTTCTTGGCGAGGCAACGCTCACGCAGGCATTGAAGCGGGTGGCGGGCACGAACCTGTTTGTATTGCCCGCGGGTACCCTTGTCCGTAATCCCTTGGAACTGCTGAACCTCAAGGAAGTAAAGTCGCTGCTGCGGGAGTTACCAAAGCTCTTCAATTGGGTAATCCTGGACACCCCGCCGCTGTTATTTTCCGCGGATGCCAACCTGCTGTCGACTCTGTGTGATGGCACGCTGGTGGTTGTGCGGATCGGTTCCACCACCTACGAGCAGTTGGGCCGCGCCGTACAGAGTCTTTGTGAAAACAACGTGCTGGGGATTGTCGCGAACGGCGCTCACGCGGCGGAACTTTACAGCAAGTACACCTACTACTATTCGCGCTCTGAAGAGCACTAGTAAGGAGCAACCGAGAGCCCCGAAGCGTATATGCGCTTCGGGGCTTTTTTGGTCTCTGATTGCTCTCGATCGGATGAGCCTCCGAGTCCGATGGACGCTGTTTTCCTCCCAGGCACTGTCTCCGCAGAGTGGTGGTGCGGAGATGCGCCAAAAGGCGGCTTAGTTTACCCAGCGGTCGTCCTGACCATCCCGCTTTCGCATGTAGACCTGAAACTTGCGTTTGGCACGGCGAAGTTTGTAGGCCTGGTATTCCTGCGTCAGATAGGCGACCAGATTCGTTCTCCGCTTCCGCAACTGTAGGTAGCCAAACCCAAAGATCATCCCGCCAAGGTGCGCCAAATGGCTGATGCCGCTGCCAGTTTGGAAGGAACTGAAGAATGCGATGGCACCAATAATCGCCACGAAATACTTTGCTTGCAGCGGGAACAAAAACATGAACAGGATTGTCCGATTCGGGTAGAGCATCCCGAATGCAAGAAGGAGGCCATAAATGGCGCCGGATGCGCCAATCGTGCGGACATCCATGGGTCCCCAGATGGTACGGGCGGTGAAGTCCAGGAAGCCCGCACCTACCCCGCAGACGAAGTAGTACTTCACGAAGAAGCGGGTACCCCAGTCGCGTTCGAGATCAGACCCAAACATCCACAGGGTGAGCATGTTGAAGAGAATGTGGAAGAAGCTGACTGGCGAGTGCAGGAAGAGGTAAGTGACAAACTGCCAAATGGCGCCGTAACCCCACACCATGGAAGGCGATAGCCCAAACGGCGCGAAGATATCGCCAAAGCCCATCGCCCTTGCCAGGAACGAGAGCAGGAAGACGGCCGTATTGGAAATCAGCAGCCATTTCACAGCTGGCGGCACCGGACCAGGTCCCAAGGAAACGGTGCTGTAGCTTCGACGGTAGGCCATGGTGAGAGGGAGAGGGTACCCTCAGAATAACAGACCCAAGCGAGGAGCCTGAATGCGCAGACGCCCCGTTCCGAAAGTATACGTGCCCGGCGTATGGCAACAGTTGTGGGAGACATGGCGAGGTACGGAAACCCGAACCGTTGCCTTTGGCTCGGCTAACGACCATAACGGCTGGGCTTCTAAAGGATTGCCCCTGTTGGTATTGCGTTACCCGCGTTCCTCCGCGGGACGGCAGGCAGCGGCTCGCTTAGAGCATTCCTACCGTCAGTTGGCTACCGTATTGCAGCCCAGTCCGCTGGCGGTCTATGCAGAGATGTTGCCGGAATTGCCGGGAACGGTGGTGGTTTTGTTGCAGGAGAGGAATCCTGGCGGGTGTCTGGGGCACGCACGCCCTGCGGGAATGGAATCCGCATTTACGCGCCAGTTGGCGGACGAGATGGGCTCGCGAGTTGGTGAGATTGATCTTTCGTGGGCACTGATCGGGCAATGGCAGCCACAACCACTGGCTAGCCTGGCGCTGGATGCAGGGACCGTGGATGCGGCCGAACGACGGGAGGACAAGGACCTCCGCTATAGGGTGGCAATGCTCGCGGTGTTGTTCCATGAGATGGAACATCTGGCCTTCCCCGACCGTCCCGAAGCCGAAGTGCGCCGCCGTAGTGACCGATTTTACGAGCAGGTGCTGGCCGCCAGCATGGCAGACCGAGGGCAGGTTTACGGAATGGAGGCTTCGCCCTCGTCGTTCCCGTAGCGATTCAGAACCAGGGCTGCCGCCTGAAGCAGGAGAGAGATAAGGAACCAGGTCTGCCAGCGGGAAAAGACGCCACCCCGGATGCCGAACTCTCCCGCCCATCCGAGACCCGCGAACAGGCTCCACGCACCTAGCACAAACGCGACCAGGGCAGCGGGAGAAAGCAGGGCGGCAGCAGCAAGGGCAATACTTCGTTCAGAACGAGGAAGCGATGTCTTCTTCCGTCCCAGATCAAATCGGATTCTAACGATCATGGGCCTTTGAGAAGTTTCAGTGTAACAGCAACTGCGATAGAGTGTGGTGTGGAATCCTTGCACGCCAGGGCTACGAGAGTTGTGGCCAGGCAGGGCAATTGGACATCTCGAAGGGGCTGCGCGGAGAAGGTTGCGGCGTGGAGAGAGGTTCCGGGATTGACAGGTATTTTCGCACTCGAGGTATCTCATATATGGCAAGAATCAAGACGGCAGTAATCGGCACCGGGTTCATGGGCGCGGTGCACTCAGAGGGCATCCGGCGGCTGGGCAACGTGGAAATCGCCTGCATCGCCGGGCTCACGGAAGACCTGGCCAGCAGTTTCGCGAAGCAGGTAGGCGTGGAGAATTACACCACCGACTACAAGACCATTCTGGCGGACCCGGAGATCCAGGCCGTCCACATCTGCACTCC
>CAZUAX010000068.1:0-3491 GCA_964618435.1 uncultured Solibacteraceae bacterium | reverse complement strand
AACCGTTTCCAGATTGAAATCTTCGGCACAAAGTGTGGCGTGATTTGGAATCAGGAGAAGCCCAACGAATTGTGGATTGGGTATCGGAACGAAGCCAACAAGCTGATGTTGAAGGATCCTTCCCTGCTAGGCGCAAAAGCACGCACCTACGCCAGCCTGCCTGGCGGCCACAACGAAGGTTATGGCGACACGCATAAAAACGTCTATCGCGCGTTCTACGCCAAGGTGGCAGACCCCAGCGCACCGGTGGAGTACCCCACTTTTGAAGACGGCCTTCGCGGAATGAAGCTGCTCGACAAGATCATTGAGAGCAACGAGAAGCGCGGCTGGGTGGACACCGGCCTCTAGTGATAACAGTCTCCTCAACAATCGTGGAATAAGGAAAACCCCGGGCAGGCGCCTCCAGGCGAGGGAGTCCCGGGGTTTTCTGCGTATCGCGCGCCAGCAATGGCCCGTTTAGGTGAACACATTCCCGGGTGGCAGCACGGAACCGTTACAGCGGCTTGCTTAATCTAACCGCATGCCGGGAGAATGGTATTCAATGCAACGACGGAATTTCTTACTCGCAACTGCCGCATCCCTGCTACCTGTCACTACCAGAGGAGCCGCGGGCAATCCACTTTTCAATGGCCGCGACCTTGCCGGTTGGCATGTGGTGGACGGTCCCGAAAGCGCATTCTATGTGGCCGATAGTGCCCTGTGTGCAAGCCCCGCGTCCACTTGGCCGGCATGGCTCTCGACGGACCGCCAGTTTGAGAACTTCGACCTTCGCCTGGAGTTCCTGGTGGGCGGCTGGTGTGATGGCGGCGTGTACTTTGCGGCTCCGGAACACGGACGCCCCTCCCTCTGCGGGTACAAGATCAACATCTTCCAGTCCGTCGACGAAACCCCAATGCCAAACTCGATGGGAGCCATCTTTCCCGTGGTGGCCCCACGCAAGGTGAACGTCAAGAACAAGCGCGAATGGAATACGATGCGCATCCGCTTCGACTGGCCGCGTCTGCAGGTTTGGGTGAACGATGAGATGATTCACGACCTGGACGTGAGCACCCACCCTGAACTGGCTCACCGTCTGCGCAAGGGCTACATTGGCCTGGAGGCGCTTAGTTATCCGCTGAAGTTCCGGAATCTGGTGATTGAAGAACTGCCATCCAGTGATCGCTGGACGGTGCTTTACGAAAAGCCGGAGGATATCCAGAAGAACTGGCTAATCACGGACAACAGTGAGCGCGCACCCGTTCGGTTTGAAGGCTACGGCCCAATCTTGTGGTGCGATGGCAGCGGCAACCTTGGCACCAAAGAGATGTTTGGAGATTTTGAGCTCCAACTTTACATTCGTGGTCCTCACCACCACAACAGTGGGGTGATTTTCCGGTCGAACGGCGAATCCACATCGGTAGCAGGCAAATACGAGATTCAGGTACATAACGTGCCCGAGGCGCACTATCCCACCGGCTCGCTTTACCACTACAAGCGGGCGCGTTACCCGCAGATTGAAGACGAGAAGTGGTACCTGTTCCAGATGGGCGCGAAAGGCAAGGATTGCTGGGTGCGCGTCAACGGAGAAACTGTGCTGGAGTATAGCGACCTGAAAAACCTCAAGCCCGGCAGGATTGAATTGCAGGCGCACCGTCCTGGCGTTTGGGTGGAGTTCAAGCACATCTGGGTGAAACCGGCCTAGGCGGCAAAGGGAGTTGAGTGACTATGCGAATGCAAGGATTTCTCGTGATTGCGGCCTCCATCGTAATGCTGGCAGGCTGCGGGAAGAATACGTCGACCACACCTCCCCCGGAGGGTGGCCCCGCTCCTGCACCTGTGGCAGCAGCGCCTGCCATGCAAACGGACGCCGCGTCAACGACATCGGGCGGAGGGGGTTCCGCTGCAAGCGCTGGCGGACTGAAATGGCAGGCCCCGGCGGAGTGGAGCGCGCAGGCTGAGCGACCGATGCGTGCCGCCACCTACAGCGTGCCGGCCGTTTCGGGCGACCCGGAGGCGGGAGAGATTGCCGTTTTCTATTTCGGACCCAACGAAGGCGGCGGAGTTCAGGCGAACATCGATCGCTGGATCGGGCAAATGAAGCAGCCGGACGGAAGTGCATCCGCGTCCAAGGCCAAAGTGGACAAGGTGCAGGGTGCGGTGGCTCTCACGATGCTGGACCTCACAGGAACATATCTGGCAAGCTCTGGCCCCATGATGCAGGTGAGCGCGGAAAAGACAGGCTTCCGCATGATAGGCGCCATTGCGGAGGGTCCGCAGGGTGCGGTGTTCTTCAAATTCACCGGCCCCGCAAAGACAGTGGAAGCCAACGCGGCCAAGTTTATGGAGATGGTGAAGGGCGTAAGCCGCGAGTAGCGCGGCTACTGCTTTGTGGCCGTCCAAGTGCCCGTGGCTTGGCCGGCCAAGTCCACCGTCCCCTTCATCTTCGTGGCGCTGTCGATGGTGCCCTTGTAGATGATCCTGGCGCCGCCGCCCATGGAAATCGTAAATTCGATAGTCACCTGGTCGCCTTCCACCGTTCCAGAGACATCGGCGTCGCCCAGCTGGCCGCTGTACTTGCCCGTGATCTTGCCGTTTTCCTGCTTCAGGTCAAACCTAGGCTCACCGGAACCGGCATCCGTGGTTACGTTAAACTGCCACTTGCCGGTGATATCAGCGGCCTGTGCCTGTGCCCCGGCAACTGCCACCAACGCAGCGATGGTCATCAAGCAGCAAGCGGCTGCCAATCTGCTACGAACAAGAAGAAAACGCATCGATCCTCCCGCGAGTCGTTGAAATTCTGCATCCAGGCCCTGTGTAACTCCAGGCCCTGTGTAACTCTCGCGCGGGCGTGACTGACCTGGCAAGCACCCTGAGTGCATCGTAACCCAACCGGAATGCTTGTGTGGCTGTCCACACGACTGCCGAACAGGTGCAAGGAGCTATAGCTGGGAAAGGAGATCTGCGCCTAGAATCGGATCGTGTAGCGCAGCTCGTCCTGGGCATTCAGCAGAAGCGGCTGGATCTTGCGGGGCCCCTCCACGTTGATGGCCTCGCCCAGAGTCGCAGTTGCCCCCCGATGCTCAATGCGAAACTTGCCCTTGCTGGTGCTGTCGCGACGCTGGTCCACGCGGTCGTTGTCAGGAATCAGCAGGGGCAATTGCTCCACGAAGGCGCCGGGATGGCGGATCTCCACATCCACTCGATCCTTACTGAGCGTCACGGTTTTTGTCCCCTGGCCGATGCGATAGGAGAGCACCACATCGCCTTCAGGCAGGGAGTTCGGCCCCTCTTTCACCGCAATATCCTGAGCGCCCGCGCGGAAGGCTGGAAAGATGCGGGTGCTTTCGTAGACGTCCTCAGACCCTGCTGGCCGCGTCCCCCAGGCCAGGCTTGCCCTGCCCGGCTGGCTGAGGAGCACGGTGCCATCGCCATGGGAGCGGATGAGCGTGATCCCCAGAGACTGTTGCGGATGGACGCTCTCGCCACCAGCAAAGATCACATAGTAGTTGCCA
>CAZUAX010000067.1:19518-20665 GCA_964618435.1 uncultured Solibacteraceae bacterium | reverse complement strand
TCAGCCATGCCTGTCGTACTTCAAATCGAACACCGGCCACGGCTTGGCGTTGATCTGCTTCGGCGGCTGCCAATTGATGCTTGCTTTCGCCAACCTGTGCCTGGCTTCGCATTCCATTGAACAGGTTCCAGCGCAGACCTCCACCAAAGAACCAGTTCGCCCCGCCTTTGTTGAGAACTTCCTGGCGGTCTGTCTCGAACACACCCCGCACGAAGACCTCGGGCCAATAGGCGGACTTTGCGGTCTTCTGGCCAAGACGCGCGGCTTCCACGCCGCTTAGCGCCTGCGCCAGTTCGGGACGGCGGCTGATGGCCGATTGCTGGCTCTCCGCAAGGGCTTGGGCTTCATAGGCGGTTTCGATAAGCGGCGTCACCAGTTGGAATGTTTTGTCCTCCGATTCTCCCATGGCCACGTTCAGGGCAGCCCGCGCAATTTCCAATTGCGTCCGGCGCTCAATGGCCTGCTGCTGTACGCTGGCCAGATATACCCGGATCGACAGCACGTCCGCATCGGTATTCATGCCTTCACGACGGAAGGATTGCGCTCGTTCCAGGTCTGCCGTAGCGCTGCGTACGCTTTCTTCCGCTGCTGCCAGTGCCTGCTCGCCCAGTTTCGTGCCAAGGTAGGCCTCCGCCACCCGCTGCATCACTGCAATCTCCTCGGCGCGGGTCCGTTGCACTTCTACCTGCCTGCCGAGTTCAGCGCCCTTTACCGCGTTTCTCGTGCGGCCCGCGTTGAAAACTACCTGATCGACCGTGAGCATCGACTGGAAGTTGTTCACGAAATCCGGCCGATTCAGACTATTCAGTGCAAAGTTTTGTTCCGTGAATTGACGCTGCGTCAACAGTGCGCCAAACACAAATACGGGGTTGTTGCCGCGCTGCACCATTTCCTGGAAGTTCACCTGCGGCAGATAGCCACTGCGGGCTGCCTTCATCCGGTAGCCAGCGGCCTGTTCCCGCTGCTGCAGGGCCTGAATGCCGGGGTTCTGGAGCAAGGCTCGCTGTACCGCATCACGAAGGCTTAGCGATTCCTGGCCAGACAAGGGAAGGATGGCCAATAGGAGAATCAGAACTCTTTTCATTGCTTATTACGATGTCTCTACTGCCACGAGGATGCAATCACCCGGCTAAAGGTGACACAGTGC
>CAZUAX010000067.1:0-19418 GCA_964618435.1 uncultured Solibacteraceae bacterium | reverse complement strand
GGGTTCACCGTCATGACGATTTCAGACCCCGGGTCCAACCGGATGTTTGGTGCCTTTGCTCCAAATTGCACCAGCAGCAGGGATGCCCCCGCGCCAATACCCGCCCCAATTGCCGCGCCCTTGCCGCCTCCGAATAAACCTCCCAGAAGCGCTCCTGCTCCAGATCCAATAGCCAGCTTGCCCAGATTGTTCTTCTTTTCAATCAGGGTGCCCTCTTCGTCCACATCGGCCTTGCCCTGGGAGTTCACAAAGCCCTTCACGTCGGCGGTAATGGGTGTGGATTCGCCCTCTTGCGGAACCAGAGTGTGGAAAGTGAATAGCAATGTCGATTTGCCCTTGAACTTGTTGCCGCTTTTGGATTCTCGGATTTCTCCCTCCATGGTGGCTCCGGCGTACTCCTCTGGAGCTACCACCTCCGCGCTGATCTTGTCGCCTTTCTGGTTGGTTTCCGTAGAGATGGGTGCAAGCAGGCGCACCCGGAATTCGGAATCTTTGGTCAGGTCTTTGGCCAGTGTGAGCGGTGCCAGCGGAAGCAAGGCCAACAACAGCAAAGAAATGGTTGTGTGATACATAGTATTGCTCCTTAAAAATCGGTTGTCTGGACCCTGCGCAACAGACCATGCTGTTGCAGGGCATCCACCAGGAACAGAGCGCCCTGCATTCCGGCCCAGGGTAGCTGAATGCGCTCGCCAGACTGAAGTTGCAGGGTGATTGTTGACTGCATGTTGTCCGCAGGCTCTGGCGCTGCGGATTGCATGTCTGTGAAGGGAATCGTCCTGGCGCGGAACATCCTGCGAATCCGCAGCGCGTGTGGCAGAACTTCAAGCCCAAAGGATTCCCGCAAGGCCAGCATCCACAGTCCGAGAAGCGGCAGCACAGCAAGCGCGCCAAACCACACCAACCCGCCCAGCGGATCGTCTGTCGCCGCTTTCGTTGATGGGGCAAGGCGCAGGGGTAGAGCCACCAGAAATGCCATTCCGCCAGCCGCGGCAAGGTCCAGGACGGCAAGCGGCACGGGATCGAAGTGAATGGATGGCTGGCCACGCTTGCGTGTTTGCCATCCCAAGAGCGTGTAGAGCACGAACCCGCCGATTGCCCATGGGAAGGTCAGTCCGCGTCGCGGGTACATTACGCCCGATGGTGCGTCTGAGGAGCGTGGCTCCGGAAAGAGAATTATCTCCAGGTCCTCAGCGCCAGCCGTGGTGTACGCGTTCACATAGCCGGTAGTCTTCAGGGACTTCCGCATTGCTTCGCCCAAGCTGTCGAGCCCCAGTTCTTCTGTGCTGAAGTAAACCAGATTCTGGTGATGTCTGTCGACGAACGGACCTCGGTCGATTGCCGCGTCCCGTATCCCATCCACCCAGGAGGCAGGCAGGGAGAATCCTGCCGGCAGCGGACGGCTGGTCAGCACGTTCTCCCGGTAACGCTGCGGCGAGCCCGGATTGCTGTGACGCCGCACAAAGCTCGAACCCGATGACTTTGCGCTATTCTGCTGCGGAGTCACATACCTGCGAGCAACCTGCGACTGGTACTCTTCCTCCAAATCCAGTACTCGTGCGCCAAGGATCGTAGCGGGAGTGTACCAGAAGTACCATGCAGCGATGAGGCAGCATCCTGCCAGAACGAGTCGACGCAGTATCGCCTTCATGCTGCGCCTCCTTCAATCCTGGCCTCAGGCGCATTCGCCCTGATCATGCTGCAGACTTCCCGATACAAGGTGGGTGGGCAATGAAGGCGCAGGACCACTCTCCAGCCGTTCATCAGGGACACAACACAAAGCTCTGGATGGCACCGTACACGCTGGATGTCGCGCCAGCGCATACTTTCCGTGCGACGGCTTTCGGCCAGCAGACCGGCTCCCGCTACTCCGGGTTTTCCCGCCAGCAGACCGGCCACGATGGCGCCTCGGTTCGCCCATTTTCCGCGACGTGAAAGCGCTTCCCAGTGCACCCCCTGCGGCCCCATGGTGATGCGAACAGGGAACTGATTTCCAAAGAAAATCAGCATTACCAGCAGAAGCCCTGCCCCAATTCCACCGAACACCAGGAGCACAATACTCAGCCCCGTCAGCCACTCCTCCGGAGGCGCGTCGGCCCCTCCGAGGATCAGGGCAAGGATGCTTCCAAAAACCACAATGCCAAGGGAACTAAAGAACAGTACCTTGCCGATGTCGTAGAGCATGAAGCGGTCAGTAGCCAGCGGCACTTTCGTTTCCCAACGAAGCTCAGCCGGAAGATCTGGGACAAGGGCGTCGTTCAGGCCCTGCTGCGGATCGAGGGCGGCACCACAATCGCCGCAAAATCGATCCACAGAGGAGTTGTCCCCGCCGCACTTCAAACACCTTTGCATTGGTACTGCCGCCAGTCCAAAAACATCCAGAACTGCTGGTAATCTGGACTCATGTGGAATATAACAGAGTTTCCGGTCTCATAATAGACAGGATTCAGTGGGCATCACCCTCGGTGGACTGAGAGGGAGGCGAAAGATGGCAAGATGCAGCGGATGTGGCGAAGAAATGGCGGCGGGGCTCAAGTTCTGTACGCGCTGCGGGAAACCCGCAGCGGTTGCAGGCATCCGCTGCGTCCAGTGTGGGGCGGAGCAGGCCCCGGGTAAGCGATTTTGCGTATCTTGTGGCAGTCCTCTTGGCGCGCCAGCCTCACCAGCGGCAGCCCCGCCTCCTCCGCAGGGTACTCGCCCTGCCAACACCCCGCCTGTCGCGATGGCACCGCCGCCTGCAGGAAACCCCGCGATGCCGTATCCGCCGGCAGGACGTCCCATGACGCCAACTCCGCCCGCGGGAAGTCCTCCTGCGTCGTTTCCTGCTGGAGGCACACCTAGTGCGTATACCGGCTCGCCATTTCCGGCAACGCAGGCAGTGCCAGCGGCCGCTCCGAAGCGCGGTGGCGGCGGACTGCTGGTGGCGGTGTTGCTGATTGCGATTCTTGGCGCGCTTGGAGTTGGCGGGTATCTTGCGTACAGGCACCTCACCGGCACACCCACCCCGGAGGAACCGGGGGCCACAACCGTTGCAGAAGCCGAAACGTCGCGAGGTCCTGTCTCCGCTCGTGGGCAGCGGCCAGCGACGGCAACCCGGAGTGCCAGCGAGGGTGCCGCCTCCAGCGGCTCCGTGAGGGGGGCAGAAAGCCCGGCGACGTCTGGTGAGGCGGCTACCGTGCAGAGCAGGGGGACTGCGGATTCGAGCAGCGCGCCGAATTCCAACAGCGTGCCGAATCGTGCCAGCAACGCTTCCGGCACTGCCGCTACGGTGTCAAATATTCCTGAAGCGACAGGTGATTCGCGTGCAAGGCCGCCCCTTCCCAATGCAACTCCCGTTTCGGCTAATGAGTCCGCATCGACGGTAGCAGCCGGGACGGGTTCCCGCCCCTGGCCATCCCCGTCCTCGCCCTCCCTGTCGTCTTCATCGGAACCGCTGGAAGAGCCGACTGCGGTTGCTGCTCCGCGCGGTTGGGGAAGCCAAGGTGCCGAATCGACGGCTAGCTCTGAGCCTGTGACTGCAAGTGCCGGGGTTGTGGGGCAGCCACTCTCAGGCGTCATCATCTGGTCTGGACCGTTGCGCAAGAATGGCGTGATTACCATTGATGGCAGTTCAGCCAGCGTTGGGTCCATCCGAGGTGCGCTGCCGGGTGTTCCTGTACGTATCGAAACAGACTTTCGCGACGTCGGCTTTTCTGAAATGCCCAGCCGTTCCAACGGCTGGAAGCGCTTTTCCATGCGCGGAAAAATGAACGGTAATGTCGTGGTGACGCTGCGATGGCGTGCGCTGCGCTAAGGAGGACTTATGGCGAACTGCATGTATTGCGGCGCAATTCTGGACCCTGGAACCCGGTTCTGCGGAACCTGCGGCAAGCCGCAGCCTCCCTCACCGCAAGGAATGCCAGCACCGCAGCAGGGCGTACCCGCACCGCCTCCTGGCATGGGCGCGCCACCGCCGATGTCGCCGCCGCAGTTCAATGCCCCGCCGCCACAGTTTCAGGCGACTCCCCAGTTTCAGGCACCGGCGCCCGGTTATGGAAACCCGGCACAAGCTGCCCCGCGCGCCCCCGCGCCGGCCCCGGTTTCGGCTCCCGCCCAGGCAGCACCCGCGTCTCAAAATCGTGGAGTGAATGGCAAGGTGCTCACCAAGAGCCGGGCCTCCTACGGCACTACTTTTGACGTCTTTGAGTACGAGATGCACCGGATGGCGCGCATTACGCTTCAGGGGACGTCGATTAGCCTGGAGGCTGGGCTTTTGCACTATTGGGTGGGACAAATTCAGATGCAGGCTGCTGCGCCT
The DNA here is from genome assembly GCA_964618435.1 of uncultured Solibacteraceae bacterium. Taxonomy (GTDB): domain Bacteria; phylum Acidobacteriota; class Terriglobia; order Bryobacterales; family Bryobacteraceae; genus JACTMJ01. The sequence continues at coordinate 15,124 of CAZUAX010000067.1, read as the reverse complement.
TCATTGGGAGGGATGGCGAAGAGCTTCCTCACCAAGGAGAAAGTCGTACGGCCAGTCTATAGCGGTGCTGGTGAGGTCTATCTGGAGCCCACCTTCGGGGAAATCGAGTTCCTTGAACTGGATGGCCAGCAGATGTGGATCCTCGACCGTGGTTCGTTCCTTGCCTGCGACCAGGGTGTCCAGCTTGGCATGTATACCAACCCGATGTTCCAGAGCTTCTTTGGCGGGGAGGGCATGTTCCAGACACAGGTGAGTGGTACCGGCAAAGTGATGTTCTCGTCTCCCGGTCCGCTGGAGCGCATCGACCTTCGCGGACAGACGCTTACGGTGGATGGTTCGTTTGCGGTGGCGCGCTCTGGCTCCGTCGAGTTCCGTGTGGAAAAGGCTACCAAGGGCTTGTTCCGCTCAATGATGTCTGGTGAGGGCATGGTGAACGTGTTTACCGGGCATGGCACAGTACTGCTGGCTCCCATTCCGAATCGATACGTCACCCTGATGGGGCAGTTTGGCAGCCTGTATTCCGCCATTCGTTCCATCAGCCGAGGCTGAGAATTCCGATGCTGTACCGCTTTCCATGGAGAGGCGCCAGCGCAACGCCAATGGCAGATGCGCAGCCCTTGCTGCGCGTGGGTCCCGGCGTTGACCCAACCTTGCTCCCGGATGCAGTGGCCTCCAGCGCGGTGTCTGTATGCCCGGACTCTCGGGGAAGGGTGGAGGTGAAGGCTTTTCTTGCCAGCCAGAAGCCTGAGGTGGATGCGCCAGTCATTGTGATTGTGGCTGAGGATTTGGACGCGCCTGGCTGTCGTTCAGTATTCGGATATGCAGACCCGAAACAACGGAAAGCCGTGGTTTCCATTGCACGCCTCTCCGACGGCGGAAACAGCCAGGTGCTGCGTCAACGACTCAGCAAAGTGATTGCGCACGAATGGATGCATCTGCGCGGGCGGAAGCATTGCAAACAGCCGGGCTGCCTCATGTATCCAGTGCAAACCCCCGCGGAACTGGATGCGCGTGGCCATTCCCTTTGCTGGCGCTGCCGGAAGAAGCTTTCCTGGAAGGGCACTGCCATCGCGGCGGGCATTGCGATTGTGCTTTCCGGCGCACTGGACCTGACGGTTAGTGCCTTTCAGACAAAGTCCCGGCCATTCACTTGGCGCGCCGATCCGCAAGCTTCCACGGTGCTCTACCAGGGCGACGCGATCCTGCGGATTCCTGAGGATGCACACTTGCGGAAAACCGACAGGGCGAGGTTTGTAGCCCAAAGCTTGAATGCGATGTTCGTGGAGATTGATCCACCGTTGCTTGACGTTCAAGGCTCCGGGCAGGAGGTGCGGGTAACGGCGGGTGGCCGGGACTTGTTTGCCGTTACTCCCGAGATGACAGAGGGGCGGCCAGCAGCAGCATTCGCCAAACACTGGGTTGCACAGTTGCAGCCTTTGCTGGAGGGGAAGGGGCGGCCTGGCGAAAGCTGTCCAATGTGCCACATCAACAAGCGGGAGCAGGTGCGAAAGGCAGTGGCGCAGCCGCCACGGTTTTGGAGGTAAGCAGCATGCGGCAGTGGCTTTATCGCTTTGCCCAGTGGCGTGGGGAAGTTGCCAAGCAATTGAATGAGAACGACGTCTGGCGACAGGTAACTGAGATCTGCGTCATGCTCTGCTTCCCGGTTATCTGGCTTGCCAAGGCCACGCTACGCATCTTTCCCGGCCTGAAGAAACTGGAGTGGCTTCTGGAAATTGAGGCGCTCACGCGACGCAACGCCGTAGTGCTAGCCCTCAGCCTGCTCTTCGTCTTCTGGCGCGGCATCATGACCACGCCTCTCGGCCACATCGGCACGGACAAGCTCATTTATCCCACGCTCGGCGCACTTTCGGGCTTTAACCCATTCCTGGGTATGGTGTGCGGCGCCACTTATGGAGTGGCGGATCTCTTGCAGAAACTTTGGTGGCCGGACATGTATGGGGCCAACGGCTGGATGGACCTCAATTACTGGGGCGCCATGGTTGGCTACTGTGTCACTTACCTCACAATCATGGGGATGGGGTTGTTCCCTGGAATGGCCTCGCGTGCCTGCCGCGCGGGAGTCGTGAAGATCGTGCGGGGCTTTGTGGCGAAGCGCGCCACGCAGATGGCCGATGGTGGTGTGCCCCTTGGCGCCCCCATTAGCCCGGTGTTGGAGATGGTTTCCGCGGCTACGGGAGGTCTGGTGGCTGGATGGGGCATCATGTACGGCGTTGCGCCCACCACCACCATGCCCGCCTTTCTCTGGCGCCCTAACCCCGATGTCTCCTGCTGGCAACTGGAAGTGGATACCCACCTGAAGGGTTACGCCACAGTGGGTGGCACGGGGGCTGCAGTGGGTGGAGTGGCTAATGTCGCCATACCCCCTCCGGAAGAGAAGGAGCCTGAATACGAGTACCCCGACGAGTTTGAGTGGACCTTCCCCAACGGTGTGAAGACCGTCATCCGCAAGGATGCGGATGGACAGTACATCAATATCCTCACCGGCGGCGTGGTGGATGTCACCGACCTTCAAGGTTGGAGCCAAAGCTGGGAGAACATCTACAAAGAGCAGCGCGAATGGGGCGATGAGCAGATGGAGAAGCTCCAGAAGCGCGACACGGAGTTTGACCGTTGGATTGATGAGCAGGTTGAGGAACAGAAGCTGCGCGAGAAGGTCTGGGAGAACCTCTCCCAGATGGAGAGAAACATCGTAACCGGCAATGGCCCGGAATCGGAACTCTACAGGCCCCCCGGAGACCCAGGCAACATCCTTGACCACATCCGCGACCTGCGTGATCAGCTGGCCGACGGTAAGGCCGTGGACAAAGACAAGTACGAGAAGATCTACAAGGTCTACCGCGCGCAGAAGGAAGGCCGCATCCTGCAGCCGTCTCAGATTCCTACCGAATCGGAACTTACTCGCGACATCTTTAACGGCACCGTGAAGAACACGGCGTTGGAATTTGTGACGGGCACAGACTCCGAAGGCAAGACATCGTGGCTGGGGATTATCGGGCGTGGTGCAACCGCGGTTGCGACAGGCGGCGCATCCGAAATGATTCTTGTACCCGCCAACGCTTTGAACACGATGAAGAACTACGTGGACAAAGGCGGGAATTCTTCCTTGGAGGGCTTCAAACAGGCAGTGGTCACCGTGCTGGTGGATGAGCTCACCGGACGCGCTACAGGTAAGGTGATAAATCTGGCTGCCAAGGGTGGCAGCGCGCTGGTGAAGGTGGGTTCCGAACTCGTGAAGGAGGCGGCCGAGAACGGGTCCAGCGTTGCGAAGAATCTGGTGAAGGCCGCACAGCAGGGTGGAAAGGCTGCCAGCACCATTTCGAAGGTGGCGAACAAGCCCATCCGTTCCAAGCCGCTCACCAACAGCACTGTGGCCAGGGCTCCAAAGAGCGTCACACCAGACGGCGGAAAGTGGGTGCGCGACGCGCAGCGCGCCGGTTCTACGAATGTGCGCACCGTGCCTTCTGGCAAGCCCGTTTCCGAATTCACAAAGGGCTTCACGGAAAAGCAGGTGAAGCACATCAACATGGTGTCGAACAAGTACGGCGTGAAGATCGACGTGCGCCCCACCAACCCTCATGCCGCCGAGTGGATCAGGAGCGGGAAGGGGGTACCGAAGCCTGCCTTCCTTAAGACAAAGACGCTTTCACCCATGGACGAGTTCCTGGGAGCAAAAGGCGCGCCTGGCCAGGTGGGCTACTACCGGCCAAAGCTTCCTCCAAAAGGCTCCATGAGTAACGAGATGTATGACGACCTCAAGAAGCTCTACGCCCAGCGCATGAAGGAATTCAAGGCGGAACGGGGTGCAATCAAGAAGGCCATCCAAAAGGGTGAGGCCTACGTGAAGGATGGCGTTGTGCTAAACGGCAAGCCTCCCAACGGCAAACCCTTCGTGGGCGACATTGACGTGATGGACGTTCGCGACCCTGTCACTGGAAGGCCGCTTCCCCGCTATCAGGTGGATCACAAAGGCAACTACGTGATGGACCCCAAGACGGGCCAGCCCAAATTGAATCCGGTGCGGCAGGCCATCATGGACGAGTTGGGAACGGGCCCCGCCCAGACACAGCATGGCACCCACATGGATTGGAAGTACGACCACAAGCGGCCACCCCTCGGAACACCACCCGATGCACCGTCCGCCCGGGACTTCGCCCACGATCAGAAGATCGATCAGGGTGTTCTGAACAAGCATCGTGGTCCGAATGGCGAGCCGGTCATCAGCTATGGTCCGGACGGACCAGCGGAAGCAGTATTCATCGAAGGAGGGCGCTAAACCATGAAACTGCCGTGGAGACCATCACAGCGCCAAGCCCTGCTGCAGCGCTACTTTGCGCTGGATGGCCGAGATGAGGAGCCAAGCGTGTGGCAGGAGCGCGCTCGCCTTTTCGGTATGTACCGCGACGGACTGCCGCGGATGGAGCTTTCGCGATGTCCGTACACGCACTTTGAATTGCGCCATACCTTTGACCCGTATGGCCTGGACGGCCTGTGGTGGGATTCCTGGCGCCCCGCGCGGCCCCTTGCGGAACGTCCGTACTTCTGCCACGCCATCACCGGGGCACTGACGCTGGGCGAGCCCGTCGAGCACTTCCCCCACACGGCCATGCCTGGCCCTGGGGTTCCCTATGTGATCCCTGCCTTGCTAGCCGATGCCCGTGTGACGGCCGTCATTTCCAGCTTTCCCTGTGGACGCCATCGCGGCTACTGCGTTGCCTACTATTCCCCGCAAGAGTGCGATGGCCTTCCTTGGCCGAACGATTGGGGAAGCAACCGCCGCTGGAGCGAAGGCGGCCAAGGCCCTGGCGGCTGGTACGAGGCATCAGATTCCGAGGAGGACTGGGACTTCGAACTCGGCCCATACATCGAACGCGGAAAGCTGTTTTGGATTGCGCCGGACGACTCCCAACTCGCCCTGCGCAAGGGCCTCGCGGACTGCCCCTACGCGCGAATCCCCGGAGAGCGCCGGATGCAATATGTGTCCGACGGGGAAGTGTGGGCTGGGGAAGACCTGGGCGAGTTGGAAACTCAGGAGATTACGGCATGATGACCTTCGACCGTCACATCATCGGCGCGCTAGTGCGCCACCATCAGATGGCTCCCGGCGCGCTGGGCGCACCGTTCTATGACATCCCTCCAGACCCCGCTTACGCGCAGCAAGTGGCCCAGTGGCACCAGGCCCAACCGGCTGATGCCAAGCTCTCTCCGCAGGCGCTGGCGGTGCTTGCCGCGCCGGACCTGGTTGCGGATATCCGCTCGCTTAGCGGACGCGATTCCATCATCCACACCTGGGCGATGAGCCGCGCGGATTGCCAGCCCGGGCCTATCCTGCTGACTGCTGCCAAAGGTGAAGAGGGCAAGCAACTGAACATCCAGGTGGTGGCTGGTCGCGAGGAATTGGCCGATACCATTCTGTTGTGGCTGGTGGGCTCCGGCGAACCCTCCGAGCCGGAAATGCATATTCAAATGAGTCACGCGGAATTGGCTGTGCTGCTGGCTATCATTGACCTTTACTCGCGGGCCAAGTACTCCGCGTTCCTGGCCCACCGCAAGCAGGAAAATACCTTCCCGCACACCTTCATTACGCAGGCCTTCCAGGAAGGCATAAACTCCAAGGACCCGCGCTGGCTTTTGGGCTTCGCGCTTCCGCTGCTGGACGAACAGGTTAGGCCGTTGGATGCCAATGCCATCTGGCAGTGTATGCAACTGCTGGCCCAGCGTAAATTGCTGGAGGCCGTATCTCTCCCTAACGGCACGCAGGAATGGCGATTCACGCTGCCGGGCGAGTATCTTGCGGAAAGTCTGCATCGGCGTACGGTGACAGTAGGCATCGACACGGCCGCTGCCAACGAACAGGGCGGTCTGGGCACCCACGCGGTGATGCTGGTGCGCGCGGATGATCCGCTTTGGTTCATCGATCTTCCGCCGGGAGAAAATGCCTCAATTTGTGGTGTCTCTGTGCAGGCTGCCCGTGAGGTTCTGGACGCCGTACTCACCCCCACGGGCAAGGCGCCGGCGGCAGTTCCGTCACAGCCCCCGCGTCCACAGCCCATGCCGATGCCGGCGCAGACGCCCGTGCAAGGCCCCCCACCGGTAGCCGCGCAGCCCCCGCCAGGTTACGCCGCTCCTGCCGGCGTGATGCCTCCGCCTGCTGCTGCCCGGCCTGCTGCCATTTGCCCTGTTTGCCGACAGCAGGTGGGGCCAACCACTGTTTTTTGCGGAAACTGTGGTGCAAGGATACGCTGATTGCGGCTGTAATCACGGTTACGCTGATGAGATCCGTGGTGGCACCGCGCAGCCCGTCCGGGGTGCCGATCCAATCAACCCAACGGTTCCGGTGTCCTTAACGCTCGCGACGCCGCTGCTCGGAAAGCCCTTGCTGGTAGTCACCTTGACGCAGACACCTCGGACCGGCGGTGTTACCCCTGATACAATCACGGAAATTCAAAAGATAGGAGCCCAGTGATGCTGTTTCGTACCTTCCTATTCCTCGCCCTCGTCGTGGCAATGTTACCGGCGCAAGGCCAGCCCTTCAATGGACTCGAGACCGGTCTTCACAACTTGCACCGGCTCTCGAACGCGGAAACCCGGTCCATTAGCCCGGAGAACTTTACGGGTGAAAAAGGCCGGGGTGGTATGGCCACGGAGGGAACTGGCAAGGTCCCCTCCCGCAATCTCGGCCAGGGATGGAAGGTTAGTCCCAGTGTCCAAATCAAGGCAGGCGAAACCTTCACCCTAGCCAACATTGATGGCTCCGGAGCCATCCAGCACATCTGGATGACTCCCACCGGCAACTGGCGCTGCTCAATTCTGCGCATCTACTGGGACGATGAATCCGAACCATCTGTAGAAGTGCCAGTGGGCGACTTCTTCGGCATGGGATGGGGGCAGTACGCGCACCTGAATTCCCTGGCCATTACCGTCAATCCCGGCAGCGCATTCAACTCCTACTGGCTAATGCCCTTTCGGAAAAAGGCCCGCATCACTATGGAGAATATCGACGACAAAGATATGGTGCTCTATTACCAGGTGGACTATACGCTCACGGAAGTGCCGGCCGATGCGGCCTACTTCCATGCGCAATTCCGTCGTGTGAATCCGCTGCCGTTCAAGCAGGTCTACACTCTGGTAGACGGCATCCAGGGTGCGGGCCAGTACGTTGGCACCTACATGGCCTGGGGCGTGAACAACCGGGGCTGGTGGGGCGAGGGCGAAATCAAGTTCTATATGGACGGCGATGTCGAGTTCCCAACCATTGCCGGCACGGGTACCGAGGATTACTTTTGTGGTTCGTACAACTTTGAGAATCGCGCTACACGGCAATATCAGGAGTTCACCACCGCTTACGCCGGTCTGCATCAGGTAATCCGCCCCGACGGCGTTTACGCCTCCCAGCAACGCTTCGGTATGTATCGTTGGCACATCGTGGACCCCATCCGCTTCAAGAAGGACTTGAAAGTGACCATCCAGGCGCTGGGCTGGAAGGCGAATTCCACACGCGAGTATCTGCCGCTCCAGGATGACATCGCATCGGTAGTCTACTGGTATCAAACCGAGCCCCATGCCAAGTTCCCCCCGCTGCCCAGCCGGGAGCAGTTAGAAGTGAACTAGGCGCCAGCGAGGCTTTTCGGTGTAAGACGTTAGCTTCTGTGGAAATTGCCGTCGATGCTGGATTCGCGAGCTGGGAATGTGCCGGAGATGTGGTCGTGCCAAGCGAGTTGCTCTTCGTCAAAAAGAGCCCAGAGGAAACCTGCGCCACATGGTGCCGCACTTGCAAACGAGGCAAGCAGACGTTTCCAGCGCTGGGTTCTGCCTGGCAGGGAGCCGTCTAGATTCAGTATTCGCAGTTGCAGCGCGCGATATCCCGGAGTTTCGGCGTCCAGAAACGTAAACAGGGTCTGGTAGGCGAGAATCACTCCAGCCCAGATTGCGCCCAAGCCCCAGTAAATGAATTGGGATTGCATGGGAAGGGCAATCTCCATTTCGCGCAGTGCCAGCCAAAAGAACACCGCTACCAACATGGCTGCAGCGAGGGTGTAAGCCCCGTCCACCATGGTGCCTGCAAAACGAAGCGTCGGGGAGGCTCCGTGATGGTCACACAAGATCGAGGCATCCACCTTGGTGCGCAACTGGCGAGTAGGTGGAGCCGTGGGGGTAAGAAAATCCAGAGTCCCTTGGGCGAAGGGCAACATGTCGGACTTGGCGCGTTTCCGGGCCGGTTTTCGGCGGGGAAGCAGGGCGCCAGGCGGCAATTCGCTATCCCCGGCGGGCATTCCTGGGGCATGTACACGCAGAGCGGGTGGCTTTGTTGGCAACTCACCCGGCTGAAACAAGCTTGGTTGCGCCGTGGGCGGGGCCACCCGTAGCTGTGGACGTTCCACAGGGTTTGTGGGTTTTTGCGGCGGCGCAACGGGTGAGGCTGCGTCATGAAAGTCGAGTCGCCGTGCTGTGGAGCCCGCCGACACTAACCCATTCGGGTGGTCAGCTCCTGCCTGAGTGACAGGGGGCACTACAATGGCATTGGAGATCACTGCGGAGAACCGCGCCTGAGGATTCACCAGGTAGGGTCGCCCAACACCTGGCGGCAGCACTCCCGCGGAAACCGAATCCGTGCGAGTATTCGCGCGCTCTGGCAACAATCCCATGTTGCGTGCGGACGGAGCGCCAAAAGGCACACCACACCGGGTGCAGCGCGTTTCAAATACGCTATTTGCTGTACCACAGCGGGGACAAGTCATCGCTCTTAGCCTGCTTCCTTCCGCACCAAATCTCAAGGCCGCTTGTCTCGCGATTCTCCTGGTTCTGATCCGGCTGTTCAATCCGGAAACCCCGGTTGTTCAATCCCGAAACCAGTGAGAGCCGCTTGCGTCCACCGGACATGTCCACTTGCCAAACCATGGTGGCTTGCCTTGTGCCAAAGCCCCATGTTACCGTCGCAAGTTTGGGCGCTTCCACACAAAGTGAACGCAGAGACTTCCTTCTCTCGAATAACATAATTAGGCAAAATTGTCATAACTTTTTTCATCTGCCAGCGGCTAATTTACGCATATTTGCGCTGATAGCCTTGTTTATTCTCCCTTTATTCCCCAAAACCTATGCCCAGACTGTCCCGGAACCTCTTCCGGATATCTCTCAGGATGTTTTACCCCGGCTTACCACTGGGCGGGCGCTAACAAAGTCTGAGGTGCTTGCACAGGCGACGGAGAAGCGTATCGAAGGGGAGTGGACCTACCTGGAGGGCTTCGCCGAGTTGCGCGCAGAGGGCATGGTCTTGCGCGCGGATGAAATTGACTATAACCGTGCCACTGGTTATGCCGAGGCCAGGGGGCATGTCTATTTCGAAAATTTCGAGCGTAAAGAAAAGATTTGGGCTACTCGCGCGGAATACTTCACTCGTGAAGAGAGGGGACGATTTTATGCCGTGCGTGGCGAGACCTTTCCCAAAATAGAGGGTCGTCCGGGACTCTACCGTACAGACAGTCCGGTGCGTTTTGAGGGAAGCTGGGCGGAGCGGATCGGGGATGAATATCGACTTTATGACGGCACTCTCACCAACTGCGAAACGCCCAACCCCTGGTGGACGCTGAAGAGCCCGCAATTCACGATTAGGCCGGGCGAGAACGCCACCATGCGCCGTGCAGTGCTGCGCATTCGCAGTGTGCCTGTGCTGTATGCTCCGTGGTTTTACAAGTCACTCAAGGAAGGTGAGCGAAAGAGCGGGTTCCTGACGCCAAACATCGGCAACAGTAATCGTCGCGGACAGATGGTGGGCGCGGGCTACTATTGGGCCATCGCTCGGAACTACGACGCCATGTATCGCGCGCAGTACTTCACCACCCGGGGATTGGCGCATCAGGTGGATTTTCGTGGCAAGCCCACCCAATCGAGCGATTTCAGTTTCAGTCTATATGGCGTAAACGACCGGGGCCTTCCCATTACACAGACCGTGTTTGTGCCCAATCCCGAGCGTCCTGGAGAACTCGTGCCCGTGTCCCAGCCCGGCAGATTCAAGGCATCCGGCGTGAATGTCACCTCGCGGGGCCAGACGAATTTGCCGAAAGGCTTTTATGCTCGTGGGGAACTGAATTACCTGAGTTCGCTGCGTTTCCGGCAGGAGTTTTCCGAGTCGATTGCCGAGGCGATTGCGCCGGAAATTCAATCCGTAGGCGTCGTAGCTAGGGACTGGAGCAGTTTCCATTTCACCACCGCATTTACGCGCCTGCAGAACTTTCGCACCACCGATGAAGACATCATCTCCTTCCGCAAGTTGCCGGAAATCCGGCTGGCAAGCCGCTCCAGAAAGCTGCGCAAGGACATTCCCGTCTATGTCGCCTTCGATGCTTCGGGCGCGTTGGTGAGGCGCAACCAGCCGCTTTTTCAGACGCGGCAGTTTGTTGCGCGCACCGACTTTGCCCCCCGCATTTTTGCTCCGCTCGAATGGAAGGGTTTTCATATCGTGCCGAGCTACGCGCCGCGATTGACTGCCTACGATTCCAGCCTTAGCGACAACCCGGTGACGGGCACCAACGTGGTGGGCGAAAACCTGGTGAGGCGATCGCAGGAGTTTGGATTGGAGTTGCTGCCCCCCAGCCTCTCCCGTGTCTTCAACAAGCCGGGCGTTTGGGGAGAGAAACTGAAGCACGTCATTGAACCGCGGCTGGCAATTCGATACGTAAACGGCATCGACAATTTCAATGACCTTATCCGTTTCGACACCACGGAACTGCTCTCAAATACCGCTGAGGCAGAATTCACGCTGGTCAATCGGTTTTTTGGCAAGCGGGGCGACAGCACTGAGGAAGTGCTCACGTGGGAGCTGCGCCACAAGCGCTATTTCGACTCTGACTTCGGTGGTGCTGTCGTAGCTGGGCGGCGCAACGTGGTTGCCAGTTCGCTGGACTTCAGCAGTTTCACCTTCCTGAATCAGCCGAGGAGCTATTCGCCCATCGCCTCCACCTTCCGTATCTCCCCGGCTACGCGCTATGGCATTCAGTGGCGGAGTGACTTCGATCCGTTCTACGGCCAGTTTCTGAACAGCATCCTGAGCGTGGATGCGAGGGCGGGGGACTTTCTGTTTGTGGTGGGCCAGAACCGGGTGCGCAGCACTCCACTGCTGGTGGACCCTGATAACCCGAATGAGACGCTGGCGCGGGACGTCCCGAGTTCCCAACTGCTATCTCCGCCTGCAAACCAGTTGATTACCACTGCAGCGTGGCGGGATTCGCTGAAAAAGGGTTGGAGCCTGGCTTTCAATAACTGGTACGACTTCCGCACCAGCACGGTGGTGACCTCCACGGGGCAGGTGACTTACAACACAGATTGTTGCGGCTTCAGTGTTCAGTACCGGCGCTTCGGCTTTGCCGCGCGCAGTGAGAACCAATTCCGCTTCTCATTGACGATTGCCAATATCGGCGCGTTTGGCACACTGCGCAAGCAGGAGCGGCTTTTCTAAAGGGCCACCCTCGGCAGCGGATGGCGCGCCTTTTCTTTAGTGCGCTTGGCGGTCCTTTCCCAGCACGACACGGTGCAGGACCCCGCCCAGCTTGTCACGATATGCCCAGGCGCTTGCCAGGCCGGCGATTGCCAGAGCCATGGTTTCCATGGGCAGCCAGCGATAGAGGCGATAAATCGCCCACAACGACGCGAGCGGGATTACCACCGTGACGCAGAGAACGAACACGATGTGCCAGGCCAGTTCCAGCACGTCACCGATACTGGCACGCGGCGGGGGGAGCGGGGCAAAGTCACTGGGGTCGCGAAACGGCTCCGGCGAGAGGATTTCATCCGGGTCGCGGGCCTCCAGGGCGTCCTGTTCCTCGTGCTCTTCGTGATCCCGGTCGTGAGCGGACATTACGGGATACGCACCGCGATGAGGCGTCCTTCTGCGTCGGCATCCTCACGGGAGAGGCCCACCAGTCCGGTGACATACTCATTCTTCACAAACACGAATACTGGCTTGCCGCCCACCTCTCCAAAGTAGCCCCCAAAACCTGCCACGAACTTTGCGTTGGCCATCGCATCCTTGGCGTGGCCAAGGTACACCGCGGCCATGCCTGGGTTCTGGGCTTTGAACAGGAATTGCTGATAGGTCTTCGCGCCCGTCTTGTACTCGGCTACGGTAGCGCGGGGCAGATTCTCATTCTCGAAAAGGTTTCCTTCGGTGACGCTGGTGCTGACACGGTTTTCCTTGGGCATGTATCGGGAGAGGTCTTCCTGCTCCGGATGGCGTAGCTTTGCGGTGGGTGCAACCGTCTCGCTGGTTTTGCTCTCAGTGGACGATCCGCAGGAAAGAATACCAGCCAGCCCAATTAGCGTGACGGAAACGGCGAGAACACGAAGAGAACGCCTCATGACAGCCCCAGCATAACGCAAATCCAAATAGCGGCTAAACGGCATTCTTGGCTAATCGATACGCTTCGCGAATGGCCTTGATTTGGGCGGCGTGTTTTTCTGCATGCTCGGTGTAGAGCTGCAACAATCCCTTCAGATTCATGGGGCCACGGCGTGGATGCACGCAAGGGCGTGCCCAGGCTTCCAATGCAAGCGGTTCCAATAACTCGTAATTCTCGCGGCGGACGCGGCGGAACGTCTCCATGCAGTCTGAGGGTTTGCGGCGCGCGTAGTCGAGTAGTTCGGCCCAGGCATCCTGATCCCAGCCGGGGAAAGATGGGTTGTTCTCCGCGATGGCTTGACGGAATCGGCTGGACCCCATCATTTCACTGTCCACCAGATGGGCCATGATCTGGCGAATGCTCCATTTTCCGGGGGCGGGAGAAAAATCGAACTCCCGGCCAGCAGCACCCGTCAGCAGGGCCGCCAGCAGTTCAGGTCCGCGACGGAAGCGTTCGAGCAGTTCCGGAATTTCGCTCATGGTCACTCTCCACGGGGGATGGCGTTAGATCGTTAGATGTAGTCGGCGCAGCTCATGTAGTAACCGCATTGAGAACAGTAGAGCTTACATTTCCGGGCCAGGAGTTTCTGGCTGCACACCGGGCAATGAAGCATCGGTTCTGAATCCTCACCCTGGCGGTGTTCCCCAACCGGTTGTGTGGATGCAGAAGGGGCATGGGTTGATGGAGAGGCGTTGGCGTGTTCAGGCAGGCGGCTCATCCGGCTTCCAGTGTACCCTGATCCCATGCGCACTTTGATGTGGATGGTTCTTCTTTGGGTGCAACTCCTGGCCGCCCAGCCCGCGGACCTGGATGCCTGGGTGGCTCGCGCGCAAAAAGAGTTTGAGGTTCCAGGTGTGGCTCTAGCTATCGTGAAGGATGGCCAGACCGTAGTCGCCAAGGGCTATGGCGTGCGCGTGCTCGAGAGGCCCGGCGAGGTGGACGCGCATACGCTGTTTGGCATCGCGTCCAACAGTAAGGCATTCACTGCTGCGGCCCTGGCAATCCTGGTGGACGAGGGGAAACTGAGCTGGGACGACCCAGTTCAGAAGCATCTGCCTGAGTTCCAGATGGCTGATCCCTATGTCACCCGGGAAGTAACCGTTCGCGATCTGTTGAGCCATCGCACAGGCATGGGATTGGGCGCTGGAGACCTACTGTATTGGCCGGACACCACCTTTACGCGCGCGCAGGTAGTCCGGGCGGCCCGGCATTTGCCGGTAGATTCGAGTTTTCGCAGCCGGTACGCCTACAACAATTTGGGCTACGTGGTGGCGGGGGAAGTGGTAGCAGCACTATCCGGAAAGAAATGGGAGGACTTCGTTCGTGAACGAATCCTTCAGCCGGTTGGCATGTCGGAAACGCGCATCACCAGCGCGGGGTTGGATCCGGCACGGGACAACTTCGCAGCACCCCACTCTCGGGGATGGCGCCTGGAGGGCACACTGAAGCCCATCCAGCCAACGCGTGATGAAGTATGGGCGGCGGCAGCTGGTTTGAAGGCAAATGTGACAGACCTTGCCCGCTGGGTGGCGCTGCAATTGAACCGGGGCAAACTGCCGGATGGCACGACGTTGTTCAGTGAGAAGCAAGCCGCTGAGATGTGGACGCCCCAGATTGCGCTGCGCGTGTCGGATCCTCACCCCGCTCTTGCGGCGGCCAAGCCTAACTTTGCAGCGTATGCACTCGGCTGGAGCCTTCGCGACTACCAGGGACGAAAGGTGGTGACGCACTCTGGCGGGCTTACGGGGATGGTGACTCTCACGATGATGGTCCCGGACGAGAATCTTGGCATCGTCGTGCTTACCAACCAGGAAGAGGGCGGCGCCTTCCTGTCGATTGCGAACCACATCCTTGACCACTATCTGGGGCTGGAATCCCGCGATTGGATCCGTGCCTATGCCGAGAGCACGGCGGACCGTCGCAAGAAGGATAACGACGAGGAAGCGAAAGCACTGGCAGCGAGAACGGCGGATACGAAACCGTCGCTTCCATGGCAAGGGTATGCGGGTCAGTACAGCGATTCCTGGTATGGGCCGGCGCGTTTGGATGCGCAAGGGGATGGTCTTTATCTGCGGATGGTTGGCACCCCGAATATGCATGGCCCTCTGAATCACTTTCACCACAACACCTTCATCGTGCGATGGGTGGACTCTACCATCCCCGACGCCTTTGTGGACTTCCATCTGGGCACCGATGGCAAAGTGGATGGCTTTCGTATGAAGGCGACTTCTCCGCTGGCGGATTTCAGCTTTGACTACCACGACCTGCATTTCCGGCCCGCGAAGGCTGAGGACGGATCCAGGAAGTGAGCCTGTCCCATGACTTTCCGGTAGGGCCAACTCCCGAGAGGCAATTTCGAGGTACCATAAACGATTGTGGGTTCTACCGAAATCGAGTGGAACCTCGGATTAGCGATATTTCCCCGGAAGGAGGTGAAATCCCTTGGCAGAAGTTTTCGTACAGGACAATGAGAGCCTGGAAGGCGCACTGCGGCGCTTTAAGCGCAAAGTGCAACAGGAAGACATCATCAAGGAGATTAAGAAGCATTCCTTCTATCTCAAGCCGGGCGAGAAGAAGCGTCTGAAGCAGGCGCTTGCTCGCAAACGCAGTCGCAAAAAGGCTAGCCGCTCGATGGAATAGCTCAATGGACAAGCGGATCTACCCAGAAAATCCTACGGTAGCCACGTCATCGAGTTGCTGAGTCATTTTCTGAA